>DBOM01000050.1 GCA_002299965.1 Caldiserica bacterium UBA646
TTTCTTACTCTGTCCTTTTCTAAATAAAAAATATTTTGGAATGATGCATTAACTAAAATCTAATTTATAAAAGTTTTTATCAAATGTTGAAATCTAATTCTTTATTTTTTATTAAATTTAAGTCAAAAGAAAGGTCTAAAAGCAAATTGATGTATGGAAATCTATTATTATTACTTACAGGTACTATTAAAAAAATTAATATAAATTTAAAGATGATTTTTTTAATTATATTTATAGACAACATAAGAATTGTCGAGGGCATATAGAAATGGAAAAATCAACAAAAAGTTTTTTTGCATACCCCTCTCAACCGGTTTCTATACCAGAAACAATTAAAGAGGCAGTGAATGAGATCAATAAAGCAAAAGGATGTTATATTAAAACTTGGCAAGAATGTGCTATTAGTGGAAAATTCATCATTGATGTAATATGCAGAGAAATCGACGACGCGGACCTTTTTATCGCGGATCTTACATACGCGAATCCGAACGTTCTCTTTGAATTGGGTTATGCCATTGGTAAACAAAAAAGAGTCTGGCTCCTATTAGACCCAAGTTTTACGGAATCAAAGAACCTTTTTGAACAATTACGCGTTCTTACGACAGTAGGATACGCGTCATATTCAAATTCAAGAGATATCATTGAACAATTCTATAAGGATCAACCATGGCTTGATTTAAAGGAAACCATCTTCAAAAGATCGGTAGAACCTGCGCTTCAAGAACATGAAGAAAACCGCTTGCTTTATCTCAAGAACCAGCACGAAACGGAGGCATCAAGAAAGCTGAGCAGACTGGTTAATTCTTTTAATCTCCCCACAACATTAAGTGATCCAAAAGAGTCGTCTGTCCAAACTTTGGCATGGTATGTGACAAAGATATGGCACGCCCCAGGTATCATTGTGCACCTTTCAGGAGAAAGTCGACGTGGTTCGCAACTTCATAACTTAAGATATGCTTTTGTTTCAGGGTTAGCACACGGTTTTCAAAAGCCACTACTGATGCTTGCCGAGTCGAACTATTCAATACCAATCGATTATAGGGATATACTTTCCCATTATAAAAGACCATCAGAATGTGTTGAAATGGCAAAAAACTGGCTAGAAAAAGTTTCCTCAGAATATGCAAAAAATCAGAAAGAATCCAGAGAATACGCGAAAAAGATTGCGCTCTCAGCGGACCTTAGGAGTTTTAGTCTTGGCGAGTATATCGCGGAGAACGAAGAGGAGATGCTTAATGAATATTTCATCGAGACAGAGCTCTTCCTGCGTGTGATAAATGGGCAACATTCTATCGTTGTTGGTAGAAAAGGGACTGGAAAAACAGCAAATCTATTTATGGCTGCAAGGAAATTAAGCGAGGACAAACGCAATCTGGTCTGTGTAATAAAGCCGGTCAGCTACGATGTTCAGGGAGTTGTACGTTTGGGCAAAGCAATAAAAGAAAAAGATAAGAAAGGGTATTTAGCTGAAACATTATGGAAATTTCTCATATTTTCAGAAATTGCGTATACTGCATATAAAGAAATCAAGCAACGTCCTTACGTGGATGAGAGTGCGCCTGAAGGCAGGCTAAAAAAATTAATGGAGGCGCAGGGAAGTATTCTGCTAGATGATTTCGCTGTAAGACTTGAAAGATGTGTGAACAATCTCTCCACAAATACAACAGGAAAATCTCTTCATGATTTTCGTGTTGCAATATCTGAGATTCTTCATAACAATATATTGCGTACTCTTCGAAATCAACTCGGCGACCTACTAACAAAGCGTAAACGCGTTATCATACTTATGGATAATCTTGACAAGGTTTGGGATCGTAAAGAGGACTTAAAATATCTTTCAGATTTTCTTTTTGGGCTACTGAGTGTCGCAAAAGACATTCCAAAAGAATTCGCAAAACATGACCATTGGCGCAAACCAGTAAATGTGTCCATTACTATATTTTTAAGAGGCGATATATTTGAACGAATCATGAAAAACGCAAGGGAGCCGGATAAAATTTCTTGCGATAAATTATTGTGGGACGATCCTGTTGTTTTAATGGGTATTATTGATAAGCGCCTCGCAGCAAACCGAGAAGGCCTTGATCCAGCTTTGCTTTGGGAAGAAGTATTCTGCCCAACTGTAAAGAATAAACCCAGTAGGGAATACATTCTTGACATGATACTTCCACGACCCCGTGACCTTGTCTACTTCACAAAAGCAGCATTATCTACAGCTGTTAACCGAGGGCACAGTCGTGTGGAAAAGGACGATATTCTTGAAGCTGAAAAACTATACTCTCAATATGTTTTTGAAGTGGTTCAAGTTGAGAATGGAATATCTTTGCCTGAACTTGAAAAAATCTTGTTTGAATTTGTTGGTGGAAGCAGTATTCTATATAGGAATGAGGTATCTAAATTATTGTTCAAAAGCGGAATTGATAAAAACCGTCATGATTATGCTCTACATCACTTGATAGCCCTATCATTTCTTGGTGTTGAGATTAAACTCAATGAATTTAGATTTTGTACTGGTACTGATGAAATACAGAAGATAGAAAAACTTTCGGAGCGATATATAACCGCTGAAAACAAAATTCAAAGATATCAGATACACAAAGCTTTTCATGCCTACTTGGAAGTTGAAACTTTTGTGGAGGGAAAAGAGGAATAGGGTTCCAATTTTTGATATAACTTCATCTAAAAGTGTAACTAATAAATATGAGCACATTCCATTTTCTTAGACAATTAATATTTTACTTTTAAATTAGATAAATAGGGAAAATGATCCAAGTCAATAATTCGGTAACTTTTAGCGAAAAACCTATGA
>DBOM01000072.1:0-1064 GCA_002299965.1 Caldiserica bacterium UBA646
AGATATAGAAACTCCCATAGGTAAAACAAAAGGAATGGTGTTAAAAAACGATATTGCCGTTGTTCCAATCCTAAGGGCAGGCATTATAATGGCCGAAGGCATTGTAGATCTTATTCCGACAGCAAAAGTTGGACATATCGGCTTGTATAGAGATCCGGAAACACTCCAGCCTGTCGAATATTATTGTAAACTGCCAGACAATATAAGCTCCTGCCATGTGTTTATTGTTGACCCAATGCTTGCAACTGGCGGGTCTGCAGTAAAATCGGTAGAGCTAGTAAAAGAACGCGGGGCAACCAACATTGTCTTTGTATGCCTCATTTCTGCACCGGAAGGAATAAAAGTATTGAGCGATCGTTTTCCCGAAGTGCCCATCTACACCATTGCAATTGACGAGAAGCTCAATTCACACGGGTACATTGTACCCGGATTAGGAGACGCAGGAGATAGAATTTACGGCACAAAATAATGAAAGATATATTGAGTCTCGTTGCTAAAAATGTGATTTCACTAAAACTCTACTTTCTGTATGGATTTTTCTTTGCCTCATTTTTCACTCCGATCGGCATATGGGCAGGAAAAAAATTCAACATGATAGATATTCCAAAAAATGAAAATGGAAGAAATAAAGTTCATACCATTCCTGTTCCACGCACGGGAGGCATTGTAATATACAGCAGCTTTGTACTTCTATCCTTCCTCATCCATAAATTTACCCCGCAATTCATTGGACTCTTTATCGGGGTGACTATCATATTTTTAGGTATGTCACTGGATGATAAATACAACCTCAGTGTAGCCAAAAAATTTGCTATACAATTCGCTGCTGCATTCATAATCATTATAACCGGCACAAAATTTACGTTTATAACAAACCCTCTTTCGGGCGATCTCGTTAACCTGGGATGGATAGGAATAGTGTTTTCAGCAATATGGATTGTAGGCATTACAAATGCGCTGAATATTATAGACGGACTTGACGGGCTTGCATCGGGCATCGCGGCTATTTGCTCCATAACCCTTTCATTTGTAGCAATATATAAAGGAAATATACCACTTGCACT
>DBOM01000072.1:1445-2761 GCA_002299965.1 Caldiserica bacterium UBA646
ATATTCTTAGGTGATGCCGGCGCAGAGCTTTTAGGATTCCTGCTGGCATCCATTTCAATTATGGGAGCATATAAAACTGCAACACTTTTTACAATGGCAGTCCCGCTGCTAACACTGGGTATACCTATCACAGAGGTCGTCACATCCATTTTTAGACGAACAAGAAAAGAGATGTCTCCATTCCACTACGACCTGGGACATATACATTACAGACTCCTTGAAAAGGGTTGGTCGCAGCGAAGAATAGCCATTTTGTACTATCTTGTAACTACAACACTTTCAGCGGCAGGTCTTTATATTGCATTTGGTGTCAGATGAGAAAGAAAAAAGTTTTTCTCATTTTCGGCACACGCCCCGAAGCAATAAAAATGCATCCTGTCTATAAAGAACTAAAAAAATACAAAGAAATTAACACAAAAATTGTAATTACAAGCCAGCATCAAGAAATGCTGAAACAAGTATTAGATATATTTGATATGAAAGCAGATTATGATCTCAATGTGATGGAAGACAGACAAACCCTCACGAAAATTACAATGAAAGTGCTGGACGGATTAAAAAAAATATTTGATAAAGAAAAACCAGATCTTGTCCTTGTACACGGGGATACAACAACCACTTTCTCTGCAGCGCTTGCAGCATTTTACGAAAAAATACCCATAGGCCATGTAGAAGCAGGCTTAAGAACTCATAACAAATTCTTTCCGTACCCTGAAGAAATTAACAGAACACTTACAGACACCCTGGCAGATTTGCATTTTGCCCCTACCAATTCTGCAAGAAAAAATTTGTTAAAAGAAGGAATTCCTGAGGAATCCATTTTTGTTACGGGGAATACCATAGTAGACGCCTTACAGGAAATTTTGAATTTAAAAACAGATCCTGCGGTTTCATCTGTAAAAAATAGTGAAAAATTTATTATTGTCACAGCCCACAGGAGAGAAAACTGGGGCAAACCTATGCAAAATATCTGTGAAGCAATAGATTTTGCAAGCAAAAAGCATAAGATAAAATTTATATTTTCTGTCCACAAAAATCCATTAGTCCGCAAAACTGTAAAAAACATCCTGGGCAAAAACAAATATATAAAACTTATGGAACCTATGAGTTACATAGATTTCATACCACTTGTTGCAAAAAGTTTATTTATTCTCACAGATTCGGGAGGTATCCAGGAAGAGGCACCTTCGCTGCATAAACCCGTACTGCTGTTAAGAAATGTAACGGAACGGCCAGAAGCCGCAGATAGTGGAATAGTAAAAATTATCGGAACAGAAAAAGAAAATATTATCACAAACATAGAAAGCTTACTTGAC
>DBOM01000064.1 GCA_002299965.1 Caldiserica bacterium UBA646
GAGAATAAATCATTGAACCTTTAAGGTGGTGCCGAGAGACGGAGTTGAACCGCCGACACGAGGATTTTCAGTCCACTGCTCTACCAGCTGAGCTATCTCGGCACTTATCTATCATGGTGGGCGAAAGAGGATTCGAACCTCTGACTTCTTGCGTGTAAGGCAAGCGTTCTACCGCTGAACTATCCGCCCTTCATTTCTTGAAGTTGGTACCGGGGGTGGGACTTGAACCCACACGTGTCACCACATACGCCCCTTAAACGTACGCGTCTACCAATTCCGCCACCCCGGCGCTTTATCTCTAACTAAAATACCTTAAATACTGCTAAAAATAGAGAAGTAACTACAAATGCAATGGCAAATATTCCTGCAAGTTTATCAAGTAATGCGTCTTTAGTGCTCCTTGAATGGAAAACCGTTGCACCACCGGATATCGCACCCAGTCCTGACCCTTTAGGGCTCATAAACAAAATGGACAGGATTGCTCCTAGTGCAAAAACTAAGTCCAAACTAATCATTATTACTGCTCTCGTTGTCATCATATCCTCACTTTCAGTTCATATTATATTAAATTGCAATTTTATTTCAATAGAAACAAAAAGAATTTTCAGTCTTTATCCTCTATTGCTTCAATTGCAGGGAGAGAATGTCCCTCAAGAAATTTAAGAAATGCACCTCCGCCCGTAGAAACATGCGTTATTTGTTTATCAACACCAAATTTTCGCAGAGTAGCAGCCGTTTCTCCTCCGCCTGCAACAATTGTTTTGTTCTTTAATGTTCCAAGAAGCCTGGCAATTTCATAAGTACCCTTTGCAAATGCTTCAAATTCAAAAACACCTAATGGCCCATTCCATACAATTGTTTTGGCATCTTGAATCTTTTTTTTAAAAATTTTTGCAGTTTTTGGTCCAATATCCACTCCTATCCCATCGTTAGGGATCTCCTCGATATCCACAATGCGAGCAGGTGCATTTTCCTTAACCTCAGGCGCAGAAAGAACATCAGCAGGCAGAGTAATTTTCACGCCCTTCTTTTTAGCATTTTCTAAAATCTGACGCGCAGTAGAGATTGCGTTCTCTTCACAAAGAGAGTACCCTATATCATATCCATTGGCTCTCAAGAAAGTAAAGCTCATACCTCCGCCAATAAGAAACTCATCAACCGTATTCATTAAATTATTTATTACGTCAATTTTGTCAGAAACTTTTGCGCCTCCAAGTATTCCCACAAAAGGATGCTCCGGAGCAGAAAGCAGTTTCGAGAGAACAATAATTTCCTTTTCCATTAAAAATCCTGCAACAGATGGAAGGAATGCAGTTACTCCAATATTAGACGCAGCCACTCTATGCGCAGCAGCAAAAGCATCGTTTACATATATGTCAGCAAGTGAAGAAAGTTTTTTTGCAAATTCATTATCATTTTCAGTTTCCCCACGATGAAACCGCAAATTTTCAAGGAGGATAACATCTCCATAATCAGCATTAGCGATAGCTTTTTCTACTTCTTCGCCAATGCAATCATCTAATTTTTTAACCGGGATCCCAAGGAGTTTAGAGAGTTCTTTTGCAACTGAATCCATGCGAAGCTTTTTTACTGCCTTCCCTTTAGGTCTTCCTAGATGACTCATCAAAATAACTTTTGCGTTATTCTCGCGCAAATAGTTAATAGTGGGAATTTCTGCTTTAATTCTAAAGTCATCAAGAATATCACCATCCGGACTCAAAGGTACATTAAAATCTACTCTTACCAATACTCTCTTCTGCTTTACATCTACATCCTTTAATCCTTTTTTGTGCATCTACATCCTCCTTTTATTATTTAAAATCCACTCTTTTCAGATAAAAGCTTTGTAAGGTCGGCCACTCGTGCAGAATACCCCCATTCATTATCATACCAACTCACAACGTGTATAAAATTACCATTAACAACCTGCGTAGAAAGAGCGTCAACAACACCTGAATAGATAGTGCCCTTGTAATCCATAGATACAAGAGGCTCTTCCGAGTACCCCAGGATGCCTTTCATATATGTTTCGTACGCTTCCTTCAGCATATCGTTTATTTCTTTCACCGTTGTTTCTTTATCCACCACGGCATCAAAAATAGAAATCGAAACTGTAGGAGTAGGAACTCTCACAGCCATACCATCCATCTTGCCTTTAAGTGCGGGAATTACAAGAGTAACTGCTTTTGCGGCACCAGTTGTAGTGGGTACGATGTTCATTGCAGCTGCCCTTGCTCTCCTTAAGTCTTTATGGGGAGAGTCAAGAAGTTTTTGATCAACTGTGTACGAATGAATAGTTGTCAGGTATCCCGTTTTAATACCAATTTTATCCTGCAAAACTTTTATTACAGGAGCAATGCTATTTGTTGTACAGGACGCCATTGAGATAATTGCATGTTTCGCTGGGTCTAATAATTCATCGTTTACGCCCAATACAATCGTAATATCCTCGTCCTTTGCAGGAGCAGTTATAATTACTTTTTTTGCACCTGCATTAATATGCATCATCGCCTTTTCTCTTGTCCTAAAAACACCTGTTGCTTCAATGACAATATCAATACCCAAATCTTTCCATGGGAGCTTTGATGGATCTCTTTCTGCAAACATTAAAACCTTTTTGCCGTCAATAGTAATAAATCCATCTTCTACACTGCCCACGTTAACATCTCTATGCCATGTTCCGTAATTTGAGTCATGTTTCAGAAGAAATCCCAGCTGATCATCAGGGAAAAGATCATTTGTCGCTACAATTTCCAATTCTGGAAAATTGTCAAATATTTCTTTAAAAACTTGTCTTCCAATCCTACCTAAACCATTTATCGCAATTTTAGCCATTGTTACCTCCTAAATATGTTTTTGTTATTCTATAAAAAATACCTACTTAGTCAATCTTCTTTTGCTGCGAGGAGAAATACCAAGAATATTCCTATATTTCGCTACAGTCCTCCTTTTAATGCTAATTTTCACAGCAGCCAACTTTTCCACCACATCGCCATCGCTAAGCGGCGACCGTCTATCTTCAGAGGAAATAATTTTTTTAATTTTTTCTTTTAATTCCTCCTCATTATAAGGAACATTTTTCCTTTGCACAAAAAAATGTAAGGGATAAATACCCCGGGGTGTAGCAACATATTTATTTTGAACAAGACGCGAAATAACAGAAGGAGAACTAACGGTCGTTTTGCAGAACGTTTCTATACTCATTTTTTTAGGATATAACCGAGTGCCTCTTAAAAAATCGCTTTCATTTTCTGCGATAGAACGTCCTATATTCAAAAGCCTTTCATCTCTTTCTTCAATTGACATCCTCGCCCATTTTGCTTTTTGGAGAAAATCTTGCAAAAATTTTATCGTTTTTGGATCAGTTGCCTCACTTAGCATTTTTTGATACTTTTGATTTACAACAATTTCTCTGCGGGACGTTTTATTCAAATATACATTCAATGTCCCTCCATCTGTTTCTATAATGATATCGGGAATATTTCTTTTCCCCTTCACTTCTGCAAACATTAAACCGGGAGAGGGACACAAGCAAATCAATTTAGCCCTAAGTTCCTTGAGAGTATCAACATTTATGCCGACTTTTCTCGAAATTTCCTTATATTTTTCCTTCGCGAGTTCTTTAATATGGTTATTGATAATATGCTTAACTTTAGTGCTAACACTGCCATTTTTACTTTCCAATTGAAGTATAAAACACTCGGAAAGATTTCTTGCACCAATGCCGGGAGGACTGCCAGCCTGAATCTTTTTGAGAATCGCTTCTACTTCTTCCACTTTCACATTAAACTTTTTCGCTACTTTACTTAAAGAAATGTCACAATAACCTTCTGTTGTAAAATTACTGATAAGAAATTCTCCTATTTCTCTCTCTTTGTCGCTCATTTCAAGCATCCTGAATTGATGTATAAGAAACGAATACATATCCTCTGTATTTGTCTCGTAATAATTTTCGTCTACTTCGCTAAGGGGAACATACTTCCCTTCTTCGACAAAAGGATTAGATTCAAATAATTCGTTAATAAATTCATTTAATTCAGCATTATTCATAGAAAAAAGCCTTGCCCTTAGTGCAAGGTAAGGCACAAATGAAAGCTTTACTTTGATTTTTTGTGTGTTTTTGTTATTCATAATTTTTTAAAATCCTTTTAAGTCTGTAATATACGGCTTGCTTTGATAAATGGCTTAAGGAAAATCGGGACAGCTCGGTAAGAGAAGCATAAGGATGCCGCAATCTCAGTAAAGCAACTTCTTTCAAATCATCACGAAGTTTATTAAGCTTTCCTTTTTTTCTAAGCTCTTTTAATATTTCTACCTGTTTTAGCGCTGCGTTTGACTGCCTCCTTAAATTTGCATACTCAAAATTAGCTTTCCTATTTATTTCGTTCGAAAGAGCTTTTTCTATCTCATCGTCTTCCAGAAGCAAAAATACTGACAAAGAACCTATTGTGTACATAAATTTCTTTATATTTTCTCTCCCCTTTATATAAATTTTATCATCTTTTATTAAATATTTTATACCAAACTTCAATAACATTTTAGCCACAAATTTTTTCTCAAATTCTTTTTCAATGTTCATCTCAAGATGATAGTAGGGAGGAGCAGAAAGTATTCCACAACCTAAAAATACTCCTCTTAAAAAAGATTTTTTAAATTCTTCACTGCCTTTACTTACCTCTTTTAATAATTCTTTAATTTGAAATTCACTTCTTATTCCTCTAAATTCTAATGTGGATTTATCTCTCTCTTTTTGTAAAATGTCTGAATCCCTCTGCACAGGAAATGCATTAGCGAGGATTAAAGTTTTTCGCGCCACTGCTATTTCGCGAGAGCTAAAAAGCAAACTTGTCGCATCAGCCGAATAAGAGAATTTTCCGTTCGATAAAAGAAAACCTATGAATTCGCCTCTCTTTTCCCCAAACATATGCGCAAGTTCATTTTTGCACTGGACGTTTAAACTCTCCCTGCCATTATGTCTGTTATGGTTTCTGCTAATTTCTCTGGATTGTGTCGTACTACATCACCTCTTTCAAGTGTAAAATTTTTTACTATACATTTTATTTTCATTTTTTGTATCTCAGAGATATTCGGCTCTACAACTTCTGCACCAACACCCATATATTTCTCCGTCACAGTATCGCTTAATTTCATCTTGTTTAACAGTACATATTCTACTACATTATCTCCAAGGATATCAGTTATTACCTTTATATGATCATATGCAGTAAAATGATCCGTTTCACCGGGTTCCGTCATTATATTGGATACATACACTTTTTTTGCTTTGCTCCGTCGTACTGTATCCGCTATTGATGGAAGAAGCAATGGAGGCACAACGCTAGTGTAAAGACTTCCGGGGCCAATCACAATGACATCGGCTTGAGAAATTCTTTCCAGAGCCCTAATATATGGCTTTGCGCCCTCCGGTTCAATAAAAATTCTCTTAATTTTACCACGATAATTTGTAATTTCAATTTCTCCCCTCACAACGTTTCCATCTTCAAATTCCGCACCCAGTGTAATATCCTCTGTAGTAAAAGGCATCACTTCTCCATTTATAGATAAGATTTTGCTCATAGAAAGCACTGCATCTCCAAAATCACCAGTCATTTTTGTTAGACCAGCTATAAGAATATTGCCAAGGTTGTGTCCATCTAAAAAAGAGCTCTTTTCGCTAAATCTAAAAGAGAGAAGTCGTGATATAAAAGAACGCTCTTCTGATAAAGCAACAAGGCAGTTGCGAATATCGCCCGGGGGAGGTATTTTTAACTCTTTCCGCAATATTCCAGAACTACCGCCAGTATCTGCCACCGTAATAACAGCTGAAATCTTAACAAACTTATCTTTTAACCCAGAAAGAACGGAAGTAGTGCCTGTGCCTCCGCCAATTACAACTACTCTTTTCTTTAATGCCTCTTTTCTCTCCCCAAAGACTATGTCCATAATTTCTTTCGGGTCTTTATCAGGAACAAGCGCAGTAGAAATTGAAGAAAGAAGTTCTTTTATGCCAACAACAATTAATGACACTGCAAAAACAAAGAATAGAATGCCAGCTATTGGAATAACAAATTTGCCAAATGGAATTTCTTCGGAAAGATTCAAGAGAAAAATATTTTTCCAGAAATCTAAATTGCCACGCGCAACATTAAAATAGACAACGACAAACCCATATGTTAGCAGTGCAATTCCCAAAAAGATAGTAAATAAATATCTTTTTATCCGTACTCCCGGTAAAAGCCATCTAAACTTTGTAGATTTTGATAATCCTTTCATTTTTCCACATCCCTATGAATAATGGTTACAGAATAGTGTTTTCTTTTCAAAAAATCTTCAAATAATTCACCTATTGCAACAGAGCGGTGTTTACCACCTGTACACCCGAAAGCAATGGTAAGATAAGACTTTCCCTCTTTTATATAGTTTGGAAGAAGAAAATCAAAAAGGTTTTCAATTCTGTCAATAAACTCTTTCGTTTCAGAGAAAGAAAGAATAAAATCTTTTATTTCTTTGCTCCTTCCATCTTGCTGGCTTAACCGGTCTATATAAAACGGATTTGGTATAAAACGCACATCAATAACAATATCAGCCTGCAATGGAACACCATATTTATATCCGAACGTTACAATGGACAAATTTATAAGATCGGAAGTAACACAAGAAAGCGCAGATACAATTTTTTCTTTTAAGTCCTTTAAAGCATAATTAGAAGTTTCGATGATATAATCTGCAGTTGCCCTTATTGCATATAATCTCTTTCTTTCTTCTTCGATCTTCTCTTGAATAGTAGCCATCTCTTGAATTGGATGCTTTCTTCGCGTTGCAGAAAATCGCTTTATTAGAACATCTTCAGACGCCTCAAGGAAGATTACTTTTGCCGAGAATCTTACATCGTTTCTCAGTTTAAGAATCACTTCAGGTAAAAGATCCAGGAGTTCTCCGCTTCTTACATCCACCACTATACCTATCTTATTTATTTTGCCCTCTGTTTTTTCACTAAGCTCAATAAAAGGAGATATAAGACTGGGCGGCAAATTATCTACGCAAAAATATCCAATATCCTCTAAAATGCCAATTGTTTTTGTCTTTCCAGCTCCACTTAATCCTGTTACAATTACAACACTAATCTTTTCTTTCATCTTTTTATTATATAGACTTATTTACTTTATTCCAACTCAGACAAGATATAATGGTTATATGCAAACCCCTTTAATGCATAAAAATAGATCTTTTAAAAACAAATCCCGCTACAAAACAATAAACCGTTCAAACACTATATTAGCCAGGAATACTCCTCTTTTTGTGAGGCGAATGTACCTTTTATCCTCTTCAATCAATCCATTCAGTAACAAAAATTCAATCTCTTCGATAAAATCATTCACCGGGAAACTACCAAACCTTACGTAATAAAGATGCTTGTCACATCCTTCTAAAAGTCTTAAATTCATCATGATGTGCTCGCCCTTTGCTTTCTTACCCCTTAAGTGTTCATATAAACCAATTGGTAAAGTATTGTCATCAAGTTTCTTATAATAATTATCGAGTTTTAAAACATTTCTTGTCCTTTTTCTTTTATAATAACTTCCCGCGGCTACTCCAAAACCAAGATAAGGCAAGTTTTTCCAGTAAGTCACATTGTGCTTGCACTGGAAATTATCCTTTGAAAAATTAGATATTTCGTAATGTTTATAGCCACTACTTTCTAAAAAATCTATACCCATCCTGTATTGTTCCGCTTCTTCATCACTACCGGGAAAATGAAGAACTTTTCTTTTTCTGTAAAACAAAGTACCTCTTTCAATGAGTAGAGAATAAAAAGAAATGTGCTCTGCATTAAGATTTACTGTTTCTTTTAAGGAGTGCATTAAATCTTTAACAGTTTCCCCTGGCAGAGCAAACATAATGTCTATGTTTATGTTGTTAATACTGGCCTCTCGTAAAGATGCAAAGCTTTTATAAATTTCATCTGCATTATGTATTCTTCCCAGTAGCTTCAGCGTAGTATCATTAAAAGACTGAGCGCCCATGCTTATACGATTTATTCCCAATGTACGAAATTCTCTGAATTTTTTTACTTCAATGGATTCAGGATTTGCCTCGAGAGTAATTTCAGCAGATGGTAACAGCTTGAAATTCCTCTGCACTGTCAGCAAAATACTTTCCACATCACTCACAGCAAGAAGTGAAGGCGTACCTCCTCCAAAGTATACTGTGGAAACAGGAAAATTATTTAAATCATTTTTTTTGCTAAAAAAAGAAATCTCTCGATTAAGATATTCTACGTATTTGTGAATCTCGTCTCTTTTGAAATTAAAAGACACAAAATCACAGTAATTACACTTTTTTAGACAAAAAGGTATATGGATATAGATAGAAATGCCTTTATTTTTTTCTATCACTCTTCACTGATAATATTGAAAAGAAAGCTTCTTGAGGAAGTTGAATCCGTCCAATCTGTTTCATTTTCTTTTTGCCAAGTTTTTGCTTTTCCAGAAGTTTCCGCTTCCTTGTAACATCTCCCCCATAACATTTTGACAGCACATCTTTCCTATATGCCACAATACGTTCTTTTGCAATTATTCTGCTGCCGATAGCTGCTTGCAATGCAACTTCGAACATCTGCCGAGGAATAACCTTTCGCATGCGCATCAATAATTGCCGTGCCACATAATCAGCTTTTTCTCTATGTGTAATAAATGACAGTGCATCCACAGGCTCTTTGTTCACTAAAAGATCCACCTTCACAAGATCCGCTTTTTTAAATCCTTTAAATTCATAATCGAGTGTACCATACCCTCTTGTCACAGATTTAAGAGTATCAAAAAAGTCTACAATAATCTCCTGCAATGGAATTTTGTATCTCAAAATTGTCCTCTTTGATTCAGGATAAACCATATCTATAAATTGCCCTCTCCTTCCTTTTGCAAGCTCCATAACATTGCCAATATATTCTGGAGGCAACATAAGAGATGCATCTACGATCGGCTCTCTAATTTCTTCTATTTTCGATGGATCGGGAAATTTGTTTGGACTATCTATCTGCAATACTGTTCCATCTCTCAAAACAACTTCATATATTACATTTGGTACTGTTGCTATGAGTTCCTGCCCAAATTCCCTTTTAAGTCTTTCAATTGTAATCTCAAGGTGTAGCAAGCCAGAAAAACCACATCGAAATCCAAAACCCAGTGCCTGCGAATTTTCTGGTTCAAATGTAAATGCAGGATCATTTAAATGAAGTTTTTCAAGAGATTTTTTAAGCGATTCAAATTCATTGGTATTTAAGGGGTATAAACCTGCAAACACCATCGGTATATTTTTTCTAAACCCCAAAATAGCTACTGATGCAGGGTTAACCATAGTTGTAACAGTATCTCCAGTAAGCACATCCAGAGGTTCCCTTATAATTGCGGTAAAATAACCCACTCCACCGCTCGTAAGTTCATCACATTGCTCCATTTTCAATTTAAACACACCTACTTCTTCCACCTGAAATTCTTTTCCCGAAGACATAAATTTAATTTTATCACCTGCGCGAATCGTGCCATCCATTATTCTCACATATACCACTACACCTTTATACATATCAAAGTGAGAATCAAACACAAGTGCTTTAAGTGGTGCATTGTTATTTACATGAGGAGGTGGAATTTTTTTAATTATTGCTTCTATTAAATCATCAACGCCGGTGCCCAATTTTGCGCTAATCTGCAAAATTTCATCCCTCGACAATCCTATCATCTCTTCAATTTCCTTTATCGTCCCCTCAATGTCAGCGCCCTTGATGTCAATTTTATTCAAAACAGGAACAATGGTAAGATTATGCTCTAATGCAAGATAAGTATTGGCAAT
>DBOM01000013.1 GCA_002299965.1 Caldiserica bacterium UBA646
AATCATCAAATCACCTCCATTTTTTATTTTGCAGGGGAGGACTGTCAGATTACTACGTTAACCTCCGCCTACATATATAATTATGCAAGGGGGGGAGAAAAAAAGGTTTTTTGTATGCTTTTGATGGTGTTGTTGAAACTGCAAGAACATCTTTTGAATACAAGTTATTATAAGACATAAAAAAATATTTATTTTTAATCAATTGTAATTCTTAAACTCTTAGTAATTTTTCCTGGAACTTCTGAGAAATATGCGAAAAAGCATAGGAAGAAAAAAGGATAAGAAAAGTAAATAGCCGTTAGCGGCTATCTTGTGTAAATTGCCACTTTCATCTGCTTTTTATAACTCCTTAAATAATTTTATACTCCACCTTATTCATAATATTCTTTTCTCAATATGGAGTATATTTTCATATCCCTGAATGTACCTTTAATGAACATCTGCTCCCTTATAATACCTTCAAATTTCATTCCTACTTTTTCTAAAACCTTTTGAGAACCTATATTCTTCACAAAACATCTCGCATAAATCCTATTCAAATTCATCTTTTCAAATCCATATTTAATTACTTCCTTTGCCGCCTCTGTCATGAGTCCCTTCCCCCAATACTCCCTAGATAAAGCATAACCAATTTCCGCAAGAAAATGTACTGGCACCCATGAGACATAACCACAGGTGCCAATAAGTTTATTGTTTTCTTTATAGATTATTCCCCAGTCGCTTGGCTCATTATTTTCGTATTTTTGAATCACCAGCTTAAGAAAGTTCATTGAATCATCTACAGATTTATGGGGCTCCCATGTAACAAACTTTGTTACTTCCGGGTCCTTAGCATATTCAAATATATCCTGAGCATCCTCCAGGGTTATTTTTCTCAGCATCAAAGATTTAGTATATAAGGTTGGAAGTTCCTTAAATATATTTTCAATCTTCATATTTTCATCCTCCTATCTATCTTTGAAATTCATTTGCTTTTGTTGTATCACCTGGCCGTTTGTGGAAACTCTTGTATATATTGCCGCTTTCATTTTATTTCAGTTTACTCTCCTTTATATTTTTTGAATAACCTCAGTGTGTAGCATGCTGTGTTAGGTATTGTGTTGTTCTTCTTTACCTAAATCTACTAACTTACCTTTCCTTAGATTTTCTTTCGCCATCTTATCTAATTCTGGATCTTTAAAAGGTTCAAAAGATAGAAATATAGCTACATCAAGAACTTTTTGACTATTGCTATCCCAACCAAATCCAACCCATTCTTTATATTTTTTCGCATATTTTTTCATTACGGCAAAAGAATGAGTTGTTCTAAATAATTTCTCAACATTACCGTTTGCATCCATCGCAACAAAAGAAAAACCTAAGCTATTATTATCAACTTCCATTGAAAAACTGTGCAACTTCCTATCATTTTTTGTTTTCTCTTTTGTTTTCTCTGCCATATTTATGAAATCCTTACGTCTTTGATAATCAAGGTCTAATAATCGTATAGCACAATCCATCTTGTACGAAGAGTTCAAATTTTCAACTGTTTTTAGATATTCTTCAAATTTTTCAGGCATTTCTTGTTTTGGTTTTGCCGGATTCTTCCCAAGCTCGTATTTTTCAAGCATATACTGGTCTATTTCTGAAGAGAAACCATATATGGATACAGCCCCTACTTTTTTAAAATCATTCGTTTTAAAGTATAGCCCTTGCCTAAAATAATATCCAAGAAGATCTATTTCATCACCGCCAAGCTGAAAATTAGTTTGTTCCACTTGTAATCTGCGTTTTATATAGTGAATAAACATTGAGGGATAATCTATAAGTTCTGTTATGACCATCAAATCTGGAAGAGAAACTGCCCACGGATATTGGTTGTCTTTAAATAATTTCAGGTCTAAATTTATGTTTGCCCACCGTGTAGCTAAATCTTGATACCTGTATAAAGTTACGCTAACAAGAAAAATATCCGAGATTTGTTTGCCATCAATAATTAAATTCCCATTGGCTACTTTTATTACCGGATGTTCATCATTAACAATATAGTCACGCGCTTTAACTCCTTGTTCAAACGATTCCTTTATGCCTTTTTCAAGGTCTCCCCTTAACATTTTATAATCTTTTCCTATTTGAGATTCATAGCGCAATCTTTTTGTTTTGCATTGTACGATAAATATTTTTCTGTCATGAAGCACAATTACATCAGTAATTTCATTTCCATTTGGATACTCAGGATTAAGGTAAACTTCTTCTGAAGGAAAGATTTTCCGAAAGCAATCAGCCGTTTTTCTTTCAAGCCATCTACCGTACTTCCCCTGCCCTTCTTTTGCCCAGTATTCTTTATCTGAAAATAAGTCATAATAAAAAGTACGAAGTAAAACCTCGGGGAATCGTGGATAAGCAGGCACAAAGTATTTACCTTTATAGAAAATAATCGGCTTCTCGCAAAGCGTGTTGTAATCCCAGGGAGCAGAGTGAGGATTTTTAAACGTATCGGGAAATGCAGGGTTTTTATAACCAAAAGTTTGGCTTAGCCTGTTCAAATATTTTTCGCATTTTTCTTTCGGATATCCAGAAAACTTTGAAAGTTCTTCTAAAGTAAACGAAAGAATTCTATCAGAATTTCCATAGAAAGAATACCAGGATTTTTGTGTTTCACAAAATTTTCTATCTTTCTCTTCTATTTTGCCATTTTTAATTTGTTCATCGGCATACTTTTCAGCTTGTTTAATACTTTTTCCTCTTTCTTCGTTAACCCTGCGTTCATATTTGTTAGTAATGGACTGAGAAATTTCAATTGCCTCTTTTATAGTAAAACCCAAATTATTTTTGAACCATCCATTGTGTTCTGAATATAATTCTTCAGCCATTTGTAAAAGATGCTGTGAATAAGCCTCTCCACGCACATATAGAGAATGAAGTTTAATAGGATCGATTACTGACTTAAAATCTTTGTCTTTGCTATCGTCAGGAACAGAAGTGATAATCTCCCAAGAAATGTTTTTAAAATATGAATCTAACAGCTCTTCTATTTTATCTATATCTATGCCGTCCATAAAAAGTTTCGGTTGCTTTGGGTATTCTTTTGAAAGAAGGAGGGCTGAGATAAACTCAATATACCTCAACCATTTTTCTCTATCTTGACGGCTACCTACGAGTTGACTTTCTGGAGCAAAAAGGAAAGTAAGTGTTAACTGACTTAATAACTTGATAGGGTCTAATTTTGTAATGTATGACATAAACTCTAAAAAGTCTTTCTCAGCTTGTTTGGAATAGTTCTGGCTTTTATTTTGTTGCTTTTTATGAAAGTCTTCAGTATTCATAATTAAAAAATGGAAAGCATTTTATCTAATTGCTTTACATCCGACCATAAGTTTAGATACCCTTCTTTTTTTCTTTGAACACCATTTATTTTTTTCTTCATAGTTTACCTGAGCCTTACGTAAACTTTTTAACCATGTAAGTGATGCCGCCTACAATTTTAAAGTTCTTTCCTTTGATTGCCGCTTTCATCTGCTAGACATACTGATTAATTCGCACGAAAGATTGGAGATATCTTTATATTTCTGGGAATCGAGTTTCTCGTGAATCTTACAAATTTTGTTTGGCTGTAAGTTGTCAATATGAACTTCAAATGTGCCAATTTGTTCGTTGGTATTGAGATAAAGAACAAATTTCAAATCAATACCCGAAAATTCTCTACGTGAAAAGTTCTTTAATGTTGCCATTAAAATATTATGGATGTATCCTTTCTCAGAGGCACTATCACTAAGAATAGTTGGTTTATCTATTAACCTTAAGCCGTATTTAAGCGAATAATTTTTATACCATAGCCTATACCATAAATAATATAATAACAAAATTATACTAATTGAAATCGAGATGATTAATAAAAACGTAAGGAAAAAACGAAATCTCTGATTACTTAAAAGAGGGATTGGTGATGCCTCTTTTTCAATTACCTCGACTAGAGGGAGCCCGTATGTAGTATAAGTATAATCATTGATAACAGGCCCAAACGTATGTATGGTATTTGGTGAAAGTTTATCAACATGGACTGTCTTATAGCTAATCTCCCCAGAATTTTCATGCAAGGCAAATCTAATATTAATATCAGAAAGCTCAAAGGGTGAACGGTTCCATACTTTTCCTGTAACACTGAAATCTCTATTCCGTTTTGTACCCCTAAGGTCAGTTATTTTTAATGCATATTCCGGAGAAGTTAACCTTAAAGTATATGATAAGATCAAAACTAAGATTATTGAGAAAATAAAACTTACTATTACGCTTTTTTTTCGAAGTTTCATCACTGCCTCCTTTAAGTAAACTTTTTAACCATGTAGGTGATGACGCCTACAATTTTAAAGTTCTT
>DBOM01000053.1 GCA_002299965.1 Caldiserica bacterium UBA646
TTTATGCAATCTTTTTGACTGTTCTTCGTCCATTTTTATCTTTTCCGCACACTCTTTGCAGTAAAGTTTTTCGTCAATGATAATTGCCTCGTCAAATTGAATTGCTTTCCCGCAGCGCACACATACGCCGACTGTTTCTTTTTTTGCTTTGCCGGTGTCTTTTTTCATTGGCCTTTGCCTCCTTTGCGTGGAATAAGCATAACGATACCAAGAATGATAATAAGTATCCAGATTCCATACCTATTCGCTGCCTTGTAAACTATTCCGGAAATATTTAATACAAATGGAATAAATAAAAATAGTCCTATTGCAATAAGTATTAATCCTGTGATGATGTCCCTGCCGTGTGATTTATAAAAAAATCCCTTAATGAGCAACGCAAGGCCTACAGAAATAAACCCCGCAGCAACAACTGCCACTGTTGAAAATTGTATGATAGTGAGCGTAAAAAGAAGGATAAAAATTCCTATAAAAATCATAGACAGATAGCTTTCTGTACCGGATTTGTCTTCTCTTTGCATATATTTAGCAGTATAACGAACCCCGTCAAACAGCAAGAAAAATCCGACAAAAGTCCAGAAAATAGAATTTACGATGCCAATATTTCCAAGGATAAAAGCACAGCCTAACGCGATAAGTAGACTTCCAATATTAAACCTCGAATCAAGATCTCTCATTTTTTCACCCCTTTATTATTTAACTTTTGCATTTTTAAAAATAATTGTAATGCTTTAATTTTTCTCTCTTTTACGTACTGATTCCAATACCACGTACATATTATTGTACACTTTTTTATTAAATCATTCAAGTATATAATCATTTGGGCTTTATCTCTCCGTTCACGTCCTATTAAAAATGAGAAAAGATTAATGCAATTTTAAGAAATCAAAAAAAGTATTATAATACTTCAAAATAGAAAGGAGTAAAAAAATGTTTGAATTTAGTGCAGATTATTGGATTAATTTGTTGCTTTTTACGCTGCCAGCTGTTTTGGTTGTTTTAACGCTACACGAAGTTGGCCACGCATACTCGGCATATAGATTAGGTGACCCAACAGCAAAGCGAATGGGTAGATTAAGCTTAAACCCTTTGCGTCATATAGACCCTATCGGCATGATTACCCTCATCCTATTTAGATTTGGCTGGGGGAAACCAGTGCCAGTGGATTTCTTTGCGTTAAGAGATCTACGCTCAGGAATGGTAATTGTTTCGTTAGCAGGCCCGGTGATGAATTTCATTACTGCCCTTGTTCTCTCTCCTATCTACAAATGGGCGGTAAACTCTCCCGCTATGCTCACAAGCTTTAGCTATATTGTTATCCTAATACAGTACATCATCGTTTACAGTATATTTCTTGGTATGTTTAACCTTATCCCCATCCCCCCACTGGACGGCTCAAAAGTATTATTTGCCTTTACTAAAAGGCCTCAACGCTATCTTTTAGATGAATCAATAAACTACTACGGAATGTTTCTTCTTATTATTTTAATATTTTTGAGAGTTCCTTTTAATCTTCTAAATAAGATTATTTTACCAGTGATAAATTTGCTTCTATAGGAGGGGGAATAGATGAAAAGAGTTTTAAGCGGTATGAGATCCACCGGGAAATTACACATAGGGCATCTTTTTGGCGCTCTTTCAAACTATGTCAAATTGCAGGGGCAGTATGATTCGTACTATTTTATTGCAGACCTTCATGCACTAACGACAGAATATGCCCATACCGAGGAAATAAAAAGAAATAGAATAGAGGTAATGCTTGACTGGCTCGCATCAGGTATTGATCCTGAAAAAAGTACGCTGTTCATTCAGTCAAAAGTTCCTGAACACGCATATCTCACTTTGCTTCTCTCAATGATTGTCCCCACTCCGTGGGTCGAAAGAAACACGACAGTAAAAGAAATGATAAGAGATTTAGGCCTCAAAGAAAATGTATCATACGGGCTGCTCGGATATCCAATTCTTATGACATCTGATATTATCATATACAAAGCAGATTATGTGCCAGTGGGAAAAGACCAGGTGCATCATCTTGAAATTGCAAGAGAAATTGTAAGAAGGTTTAACGGCTTATACGGGAATTTGTTTCCCGAGCCACAGGCACTGCTTACAGAATTCCCGTCCATTCCCGGAGTTGACGGAAAAAAGATGTCAAAAAGTTTAAACAATGACATAAAAATTGCAAACACGGAAGAGGAAACGACAAAGAAAATTATGTCTGCTATTACAGACCCCGCAAAAATACGATTGCATGACAAAGGACATCCTGCGATATGCACCATTTTCAAATATCACGGAGTTTTTAACAAAGAAGAAGTGCCTACGATAAAACAAGATTGTGAATCAGGGCAATTAGGATGCGTTGCCTGCAAAAAACAGTGCGCAGCAAAATTAAACGAGCTTCTCAAAGGAATACGCGAAAAAAGAAAGTCGCTTGAGAGCAATGAACAAGAAATTATAGAAATCTTTGAAGAGGGGAGCAAAAAAGCAAAAAAGGTTGCTTCGGAAACATTAAAAGAAACCCTCTCAATGATGAAGATTGATTAATGGGCGCAACAACGGTACTTTCCGAAATAATAAAAACCGCAAAAGAAAGCAGAGAAAACCTGCTTACAATAAATTTAATCTCAACCGTAGAGAAAGAGCTTAAAGACATACGTAGTAGTGAAGATTTTCTGGAAGTGGGGAACACCATTCTGTATCTCAGCACCCTTATAGCGTTAAAATCAGAACTTTTACTTTACCTCTTTTCTTTAGAAAGCAGTAAAAAAAAGAAGGAAATGTCCGAAGATACGGAGCTTATGGAAATTTTTTCGATTATACAAAGAAGCATATCGAAAACAAACACTTTTAAAAAGACTCAGTACGTTGAAATCGAGGAAGAAGATAGCGTGCCTCTTTCAAAACTTTCAAAAATCGTGCAGGAACTTTTAGAAAGAGAGAGCTATCTTGACGAAAAAGAGGTAAAGAAAAACAACATTTCAATAAAAGAGACGATGAAAATGTTAAAAGAAGAAATAAAAAAGAAAAAGAAGATTATTTTTCAAGAGCTCTTCACAAGCAAAAGATCCCGCCTGGAAATTGTTTTACTATTCCTGGCAATTCTCATCCTGGCAAAGAGCAAATTTGCAAAAATAACACAAAAGGACACGTTTGCTCCAATTTACGTGGTTTACAGCAATGAAAAAAGAAGAATATCTCTTAGCAATTGAATCAATTTTATTTGTTTCCGGAAAGCCTATCACCATAGGAAGATTAAGAGAAACATTTGGCATCAGTGCAGATGCCATACTGGAGATCCTACTTGATCTTGAAAAACAATACGAGGACAAAGGGATTAATGTAGTGCTAACCAAAAAGGGTTATACGCTAATTCCAAATGAAAAATACAAACGGTTCTATTCAAAATTTATGAAGATAAAAAAATCTACCCTTTCAAAAGAAGCACTGGAGGTCATAGCAATTTTGATTAACAGCGAGAAGGCAACAAAGGGAAGAATTGACAAATTAAGAGGCGTAAACAGCACAAGGATGGTAAATACGCTTCTAAAAAAAGGACTGATAAAGAAAGAGATTAACAACAATACTTTTTATTACAGCGTCACAGACTTTTTCATAAAAAATATAAATCCAGAAATGAGAGGAAGGCTATTTAACAAGAGCCTTTTCAAGAAAGAAGAAAAATAGGCCTCTATACGTAAAGATCATACGGAAAAAATAAAGAGCCTCTCGTCTAAATCTATTGTTCTTTCATGTTGGATAACATGGGGATAACTAAACTGCTGATTGCTACTAAGTTAAGACAATTTGACAAAAATTTCACTCTTTGTCAGCATTGATTATAACATTATCCACAGCAAATTGTGGACAATGTGCATAACTTTTTATGACACTGTTTTGTCCCAAATAATGCTTACTTTTGAACAAATATTTTAGAAAAAGATATAAATTATCCACAATTTTTGAAATAAAAATGTCTCGTATAAAAAACCTATATACAAAACGTTCTTTTTGGTCAATTAAGCACCTCTTGACAACCTTATAAATTGTATTATTGTATTAGTACAATGATAAAATAAAGCAATCTTTTAATAAAGGGGGAATGAATATATGAATACAAAAATCAAAACGTTAGCAGTGACAGGATTACTTATTGTTTTGATTTTATCATTTGGCTGTGCACCGAAAGTAGATGTCGAAGAAGCAAGAAGTTATGGAGATCCAATGACAGAAAACTTGTTAGTTGCAATGAACGAAAGTAACTACACAAAATTTTCAAAAGATCTGGACAGCGCAATGGAAACAGCACTACCTGAATCTGTTTTTCCAGATCTTATTTCTCAAATTAATGGAAGGGTGGGAAATTATGTCGCTGGCTCAAAGGAATTCCAGGAAGCGTATATGACAGAACAATACATAAACATTGTATACAAAGCACAGTTCACAGAAGAACCTGAAGGAGTAACTGTAAGGGTCGTATTTGTAAAAGTTGATGGAGAAATGAAGATATCAGGGTTATGGTTTGATTCGCCTAAATTAAAAGAAAAATAAAAACAGCATCTAAAAAATAGATATGAAAAGCTTGTCTATCTGGTCCTTTTCAAACCTAAAAATTAAGTTTCCTCAGAATATGATATTTCTACTACACCCACAACCTCTACAATTCTATTAGCTACTGGAAGAACAGAATTATGCCTCCTGACAGAAGCTTTAATTTTAGTATAAATAGAAATAAAAGATTTTGTAGTCACCTAATTTAAGGAACACTACATTATTGGAGACTAAGTTTATAAACACAATCACCAGTACTTATGAAAATATCGTTATTAGCTACTTTCATTGATATTACTGCATGCAAATTTTCTTTGTTTATATGGTAGAAAGCTCCATTTTTAAACTGGAAAAGCCCCTTTGAGCTGCCGAAATAGACACTATTCTTGTTACATACGATAGAGGTAATGAACC
Source organism: Caldiserica bacterium UBA646 (assembly GCA_002299965.1). GTDB lineage: Bacteria > Caldisericota > Caldisericia > Caldisericales > Caldisericaceae > UBA646. The sequence continues at coordinate 4,966 of DBOM01000053.1, forward strand.
CAATTGCACAGGGTAAGGAAGTTATGGTTTTGTTATCTTTGATAAGATACAACTCATTTCCAGAAGCGACAAAAATTCCTTGATGGGAAATACACATAGCCGATATAAACTTGCCTTTAGTTCCTTTAAGTATACTGACTGTTTTTCCTCCATCAGAAGATACAATAATGCCGTTAGACTCTGTTAAAATATAGATTATATTATTATGAAAAATTATATTTATGTTTCTAATCTTTGTTACTTCTCCGTTAGCCGTACCAGCCCCAACTGTAACAGCCAGGATGTTTGAATCAACTTTTTCCCATAAGTTGTTATTGAAATAGTAAATTTTACTTCCTGAAAAATCGTATAGGTAGTTAGAAATATTCTGAAGGAAATTTCCTGAATGTCCAGAATAGTTCGGAAGATTAACCTTTGAGATAATATTCGAAATCATATAAACACCCCTATCTGTTCCTACAAATTCTTTCCCTTGAAATTTTGCCTCAGAAAAAGCTTCTTCAAGAGGTCCTATATCTTTCTTAAAGCTTAGTATGTTTATCCATTTGCCTCCGTTGTACTGGTAAACACCCTTGCCTCTTGCACTAACTAAGATATCTGGCGAATGAAGAAAATACAGAGGAGGTGTTAATACATCAACAGGGATCACCCGGGGATTGACCGAGATAGGATCCTCTATCAAACCATTTCTTGTTGTTCCAACAATAAGTTTGTTGTTATATTCACCTATAGATGTGGTGTAGGTAAAAGTACCAATCTTTTTAAAGTCGTCACCTTCATTTACATACAGCCCACCATCAAAAGTAGAAAAGTAAACCTTATCATTTAATACATACAAAAAATGGCTTGAATTTAGAGGAACGTCCTTTATTATACCTACTGATGTAAATCTGTTTGTATTTTCCGTTGATGAGAGGACTTCGACATCATTCTTTCTATGTATTGCAATAAAAAGTTTATGCCTTCCTATAAAAGCTGCACCAAGCTTTCTTTTTACTGTTGATAGCTTATTTGTTTCTATATCATAACGATAGAGATTTATTAAATAAGGACCGCTATTTAAATAAAGACCATAACTTGCAAAAATATAGAGATCGTTGCCAGATAAATAGAGCTTCGTAATACCTACTATATTTCTTCTAAGCTGCACGAAGTGCTTACTCCCCGGATTGTAGCTGTATAAGCCAGACTGGCATCCTATAAACAGGGTATTATTTTTTTCGCTATAACAGAGTGCTTTAGCCATAGAGAACGGGGTTGGTGCAATTTTGTTTTGCCCTTTACTATTTAAAAGTATAAGTTTACTGTTTCCTTCTACAATAAAAATTCCATTTGGAGTAATGGCAAAATCTGTAGGACTTCCTCTATACAAGACAGTGAAATCATTACTATTTTTGGAAGAGACAATACCGTTCTCAAGGAGAAGATAAAGTGCTCCATCCTGCGATTCTTCAATCTTATAGACAGCAGGCGAAGGAAGTCCTTTGTTTATCGTTGCCATTGGCATACTTACCGTTTTCTCTGACCTCACCTCATTTAATTTGTAGTTCAATATAATATCCTTCTTTTCAAGAGGGATATTTTCTTCAAGCGTTTCATAGCCATCCTTCTGAATAACAAATTCCACAACGTTATCACTTGTTTTGATATAGAAATCGCACGGTGTCTTCAAAGGCTTCCTGTTCAGTAGGAGTACTTCTGCCCCTTGCGGGGATGTATTGACCTGAATGTGGTACTGCACAGGGGTAAAGTATTCTTTTAGAGCAAAAGCACCTGCAACGATCCCCACTATTACAATAACAAATCCTACAGGTCCGAAGATACTTAAAGGATTCGCATCGCTTCTTTCTTTTTTAGAAGTTCTTAACTTATTCATATTTTTACCTCATAAAGGAGACGGTACTGGATTATTGGCAAAAGATACGGAAGTAAAACTTGTTAACAGAAACTCAATAATCAAAGCAAAAACTACAAACTTAAAATACTTATTTTGTCGAGTAAACATTTTAACCTCCTATCATTTTATTATTTTTAATAGTGAGGATAACATTCCTCACGGAACCGTGCTTGAGGTTTTCCCTCACACGGCTCTTCGTTTACTCCTTTGTATTCTGTACTTCTCTCCACAGAATTATACTCGCTTTTCAATAATCATAAAGGATATACATATTATGTTCTTATCCTTCTTGGCTATTTCAGTTATGAGGTTCAGTTTTGTTTCCATAGTTTCTCCGATTCATTGTTCAGGCTATGTTTCACTTTACCTCTGCATATTAACGCTAACCCCTTCAAGTAGAATGCATCTTCCTCACAGGATATTACTCCTGCTACACCTCTACTATGAGTTAGCCCGACTGCCAAAACAGCTTTTAAGGATTCTTGCTTCTTCGGCTTGTAATCCTCTACTTTGCTATATTCTCTTGTTCTTTTTGCTAATAGTGGTGGAATATTAACCTCTATTAACTCGGACTTTTCATTACGCACCTGTCCGTAGTTCGTGCGATTCTTTGCAAAGAATGTTAAGGCTCTCCCAGGTTCCTGTAATTTCCATTCAATAGCAGGGTGTAGACTTAGACCCGAAAGAGTAATCCATCTCTTGCCCTATCAAGGTGGATTATGCTGTCTTCCAGTGAATGAAAACTGTCGACCTCTTTGATGTTGGTAATTACGGGGCTCAATACCTTCACTTGCGTTACAGTCTAATATCTCCCGACGCTATCTTCATTTATTTCGTTACCTGCAGGTATGCAACTCAGGTGATAGGCTGTAGGCTACACTTTGCCTATATCGGACTTTAACCGGTAAGAAATTACAAGCTTTTCCTGGCACACTCATTCTTTATTTCCATTAAAAATTTTCATTTATGCATTTAAACGCAGGAACCTGGAACCGCTGCTTAAGTTTCTGAAAAGTTTTTTATTTTAGCTTGCTTATACTGAATCCGTCCTGCACGTAAATTGATTTATTTCCAAATGCAGGAGGATATACCAAGAATTCTTCTGAGAAGTGATATTTCCAGAGTATTTTTTTATTTGTTGTATCAAGAGCGACAAGCTCTGCGCCTTTATCATAAATAGAAAGATATGCTACACCACGAGAAAGAGCTAAATTATCCGTAGTGCAATACCAACCGAGAGGGGAATACAAAGCTATTTCTCCCAGGTCTTTTTTCCATATTAGTTTTCCTGTTTCTGCATCGAGTGCATAGAAAAAATACGGTTTATGATATATGCCTGCAATAAAATAGACGGTGCCGTTATGAACGCAGGGATTGCTGAATTCTCCCATATCCCCTTGCGGTATAATACTTGTGCTCCACACCTCTTTTCCGCTTTCAATGCTATATGCAGAAAAACTATGACCATCACTTGTGTAAAAGTACCCGTTTGATATCGGCGTAACAGGCATTTGATTATTTATATGATATACTTCCCATATTGTATTTCCGCTTTCCGTATCTAAAGATAGCACCGCATTTTGAGTTGTAGCAAGCAGCACATTGTTATAAAGTGATAGGTTGAGGAGCGAGGCATTCTTTCTGTATATGCACCACCTGTATTTGCCCGTTTTGATATTTAACGCATAAAGATACATACCTGCAAGTTGAGGGCTACCTATAAATGCCTTCTTCCAGCGCTCAGCTGCAAAGTAAAGTACGTCATCTTTCAGTACGAATGCCCCGCTTCCTTTACCTATTACTCCTCTGTCAAAAAGAAAATTGTAAACTGTTTTTCCTGTGTTTGCTTCTACACCTAAAATATGGTTTCCAGAGCTAAAGAATAAAACCCCGTCCGTTATGAATGAAATTTTATATGCCACTCCGTTAACCTGTTTTTTCCAATTCTCTTTGCCCGTATCTGCATTTAAGGAGTACAAAAATCCACTCGTATCGCAGAAATACACATTTCCTCCGTAATAAATAGGAGGAGAATCAACAAGGCGTACCATTGGTATCTTTTCGATATGCCAGTACTGCCAGGCAAGTTCAGGCTTTTTCTTTAGAGGCAAAACGTCAAAGTAGCCCGTCCTCTCGTAATCCCCTCTCCATATAAATTGAGGAGTAAGGTTTATCCCTTGGGGAAGGCTTGTTATTACGTTGCCTCGAGGGGCACATCCGCCGGAAAGCAAAGAAAGAAGAATGATACTTAGAACAAGTATCAGCATCTTCTTATCTTTATTAATATCAATAACCGGGAAATATATAATCAAACCCATCTATAAATATGGGGATGCCGGAGAGAGATGGAGCATTCCAGTTTATAGCAACTGTTCCATCTCCCCAGCCGTCTCTCACATATATATACTCATCATATCCGGCATAATAGCCTATGCAGGTTATCCAATGCCACCAAGTCCAGCTTCCCTGTTTCCGGATAAGTATACCAAAAGGACGGCCATATGAGATTTCATTCACAGCATCAGAGAAATGGGGAGAAGAGTCTCCGGATGCAGAAAAATTGTAAATACCAAGATAACCGTTATGCACTGTATTTGCATGGTGCACTATACCATTCCTAAAATTCGAGGCAGGTGTACCGTATATACAACTTGTATTCATATCGTACCAAAGGCATGTAATAAGATCATTACCATTCGATTCATCCCAATCATGCTGCAGATAGTAATAGCCATGTTTATGCCAATACCCACAAATATTTGCTCCAGCAACAGGCCCACAATTATTACATAAACTATTTGTAGAAGTCCTATAATCAGGTACACTGGAGAGGATTTCGTAGCCTCCGCCTCTCGTTTGTTCCATAAGAGGAAGCTTGTTATTGGCTAAAATTGGAAAGTCCGGGATTTCCGTAAAAGTCACAATTTTCTTTTCATTCCAGAAGAAGTAAACGTCTTTAACTTCCCCGTTTTTATCATACACATTGAAATGTACATAATAAAGCAAAGGAAAAATATAAATAAATTCAGGCTTTCCAAAAACCGTATCTTTTCCTAAAGAAGTTTTATTAAGGATTTCTTCTTTAACATCCGATAAATGAGGTGGGGCTGACTCTGCAAATTCTAACACAATTGGATTTTTTATATCGTAATTTACTACTATTCTTCCGACGATTTTCTCGCCCCTTTTTACTCCATAGACTATTACCCTATCTTTTCCATCTTTATCCTTATATACCGCAGGAGAAGCTAATTCTGCACCTCTAAGACTTGTAATTGCTTCTTGGTGTAGTTCAAGAAATTTTTCTGCACTTTCTGAGAAAGGAGTAGCAGCACTTTTTACGCTGCTTCTGACAGAGATTCCAACTAATAATACTAAAACTAAAATAATTGCTAAAATCTTCTTCATTTTTTTACCTCCTTGTCATTTTATATTTTTACTTTCTTTTCGTGACGATCTTTCTGTCTCTTCACCTCCTATCTCAACCTTGAGGAACTATTCCCTCTTGCATAACCATCATCTCCTTACAGAGGGGTAAATTTGTTCCACTTCTAATAATAGGATAATCGTTTTTTTTTTTTTTTGCAATACGTTTTTTACTCTTCTGGAATCCTCTCCCTTCTCAGAAAATTTATTTTCCTCTATATCGGATCTTCCGCTGAAAAATGATATTATTTTATGCTCTAATTCCTTATTGTAAAAGGGATTAGATGGAATTATGAATGTGAAAATTCGTTGCTACAGTTTAGAGGGCAGTTTTATCCTTAATCTATCTATAATTAATTGCTGATGTGGTAGTAGTTCATATGGAAGTATTTTTACTGTTTTATCCTTTATTCTGTATCCTATGTATTGTATCTATATAATCTATGTCTCAATTATTTATAACAACAGAACTTACAGGAGAACCCTCTCCTATCACTCTTGTGTTCAAGGTTTGCAGGCATTTTTTGCTCAAAAAAAGGGGAAGATGCGTTGAATACTACAATAAGTTTAGGCCGCATATGAGTCTAAAGAGGTTAACTCCTTATAAAAAGTTGAAAGAGCTACAAGAGGGGAAGATTTCAAAAGACTTTAAAGTTTCTAATATTTGCCCTATTGACAACCTTATAAATTGTATTATTGTATTAGTACAATGATGAAATTTTATATAAACCCGTATGAGGGCGTGCCTATATACGGGCAGATAATAAAGCAAGTAAAAATGGGCGTTGCAAAAAGATTACTTAAAAGGGGAGAAAAGCTTCCTCCTGTAAGAGAGATGGCCATTGAGCTCTCAGTAAACCCGAATACCGTTGCAAAAGCATACAGGGAGCTTGAAAGAGAAAATATTGTAGAAACAATTATAGGGAGGGGAACATTTATAAAAAAAATGAAAAGAGATTCTTCCGGAAAAGAAAAAATTGATAAACTTATAGATATGCTTATTCTAGAAACATATAATGCGGGATATACAAAAGAAGAAATTATTAATAAAATTTACAAAAAGGAGGCGTAAAATGATTGTAACAACAACGGATTATGTGCCAGGAAAAAAAGTAAAAGAAATTTTAGGTATTGCAACAGGCAATATTGTAAAAACGAAGAACATCGGGAGAGACTTCATGGCGGGATTAAAAAACATTGCGGGTGGAGAAATTAGTGAGTATGTAGAACTCTTAAAGGATTCAAGAGATGAAGCCATGACAAGACTGATAAAAAATGCTGAAGAGCTCGGCGCAGATGCAATAGTTAACGTAAGACTTGCCACATCTTCTGTAATGCAGGGAGCAGCAGAACTGCTTGCTTATGGAACAGCAGTAAAGCTTGAAAATGAAAAATGAATGTATTTGAGCTGAATAATGTTAGTAAATCCTTTGGTACAGTTCGGGCACTTAATAACTTAACCCTCACTGTACCAGAGGGTAGTATTTTTGGATTTTTAGGCCCAAACGGGGCAGGCAAAACCACCACAATTAAGATTTTGCTCAGATTGATAAAAGAGGACAGTGGTACTATAAATCTTTTTGGAGAAAAAATTGATATAGAAAACGTAAGAAAACGAAAAAGAATAGGATTTGTTCCGGAAGAATTTTCATTGTATAACTATATGACAGGATGGGGAATACTGCACTTTAATGCTGGGCTTTTCGGAAAAAAGAACCTCGTTAAAATAGACGAGCTACAAGATACATTCCATTTGCCTTTGCGAGAAAAAATATCCACCTACTCAAGGGGAATGAAAAAAGCACTCTCCCTTTATATAGCATTATCAACAGGGCCGGAACTTTTGATTCTGGATGAACCCACTGACGGCCTGGATCCTGTCGTAAGAAAACGGCTGTTAGATTTTTTGATAAAAGAAGTTGCTGAAAAAAATATTACAATTTTTTTCAGCTCTCACATCTTAAGCGAGGTAGAAAAAATATGTGATACGGTAGTAATAATAAAAAAAGGTAAAGTGTTAGTGCAAGAGGAGCTGGATAAAATAAAAGAAAATGCCAATCTTATTACTGTGCGCTTTTCATCTAAAATCGATATCAGTAAGCTTGAAGCTAAAGGAATAACAAGTATAAGCAAGATTGATGAATCTACGTTTGACCTGAAGCTGTTTAAAGATTCTAGCGCAATAGTAAAAAAGATAGAGGAAGCAGGGGGAGAAGTTGTCCGCAAAATTCCGCTTTCTTTTGAAGACATTTTTATGCACTTTATGGAGGAAAAAAATGTGGTCACTCATTAAAAAAGAACTTAAAGAAAATCTAACAAAATTTATCATAATGTTCCTCGTTGTGCTCGGAACAGCATTTTTTCTTATTCCATACGGTTATAACATGGTTTCCCAGATCCCCAGTGAACTATTCAATAATCCTGCTGTTCCCGGATGGTTAACGGACCAGTTAAATGCAATGCTGCCAAATCTTAAAAACATAAACTTCTTTATCTTTTCCCAATGGTTTGGCAAAAACTTATTGCAGTTTGCTATATTCTTTGGTATCATTATGTCAATCGGAACTATTGCCGGCGAAACAGAACGAAAGAGCAGTGTTTTTCTGTTTTCGCGTCCTGTCACAAGAAAATCAATTTTACTATCAAAAGTTATTGTTGTATTTACATTTTTAATAATAAGCATCGTTATTCCCACGTATCTCCTTCCACTTCTTTCAAATAGCATTCCATTAAATGTTAATATGCGTCTTCTTAATATAGGACTTTTATATGCTGTGATAGGCACGCTTGCCACGGCTGCCATTTCTATTCTCTTTTCCACTCTTATCAACGACCGCTTAAAAGCAACATTTGCAGCATTTGCAGCCATTATTATGACCATTCCCATGGCATTTATCAAAGGAATGCATTGGATAAGCATAGTAAACCTGTACGTTAGTGCAAAATTTTTTCAAACAGGGAAAATGTACTTTCCTCCACTTATTTGCGGGATTGGTATAATCATTTTTTCCCTTACTGCATCTTACTATATTTTGAGAAAGAAGGAATTTTAAAAAGAATTTATTGTTAGGAAATATAACATTTTAACAACCATTGAATTGAAGGGTAAAATATGAATTTAATTCCTGTAAAGATAGGCATTGCTGTATTTTTTTTGGTCTATTCGGTTTTTATATTTTCATTATTTGATTTCAGAAAACGTATAGACATACGCTATTTCATACCCTTTCTGTTGGGTGGCGCTGCTTTCTTATCCATCTTTATTATACAAATACCGCTGCAACGCCTTCTTGTAAATTCGCTCTTCTGGAATGCCTGGGGTGACACATTAAAAGCATTTTTGTATGCATCTATTGCGGGTTTTGTACAAGAATTTTTTAAGGTCCTTGTCGTATTTTTCCGTAAGGATAAAATTCTTTCAGGTGCATCTGCCGGTGCAGGATTTGGATTTATTGAAGCTACATTTTTGCTTGGCTCTGTTGCCTCTTTTTCTATTATAGCAATAGTAGAAAGATTGTTTGCCATTATATTTCACATATCTTCAACAAGTCTCATAATGTGTGGAACAACAAGGAAAAAGTTCTTTTTTTACTATCTTATTGTCTCTCTTGTCCATACCGGAGTGGATACCATAGCTGTAATGTATCAAATGCATAAAATTGCTCTTGCTCCTACGGAGATATTCGTCGCTATTATTGCCTCGGTACTATTTATTATTTCTATCTGCTTATATAAAAGACAATTGCGGGCAACAGTTATTTAGATATATAGCGCTATTCAATTTGATAAAACAAAAGTTTTTCTATTATTATGTTACAATCTGTTAATTCTCTAAAGAATTTGTTTTTTGTATAGAAAGTGTTGCAAATACTTCGCAAAATAAAAATTATGAATTAAGGAGTTGTACTGGAAATGGAATTTACTACTAATTTCCCCGTTACTGTGCATAAAAAATGAGGAATATGAGAAGAACGATATTGCTTCTCGCTTTACTTCTATTTATTCTTCCTGGCTGCAAAAATAACACAGCAAATCTGCCGCCTGCACATTTTAGCGAAAAAGAAGCAATGCTTGAAGGAAATTATATTTATGAATTTTACTCTATAGACAAAAATGAAAAAATAGGCGAAACGACAATTATTATTGCAGTTGAAAACGATCTTTTAAAGATAAGCGAAAACATAAAAAACGCTACTTTGTGGCTAGACAAAATAACACTTAAGCCCGTAAAATTTATTGGGAACTATAAGACAAATGATGTACTTACGTTTTTGGAGGCAAATTTTTTTGAAAAAACAATACAAATAAGTATTGAAGAAAGCGGGAAACCAAGAAAATATAATTTAAAAAGTAATGAAAACACATATCCTGACGAGGCGTTACCGTTTCTCTTCTCCGGGTTTAATTTTAAAGAAAAAGAAGCATACATATACGATTACCACCCGTACACATCATTGTTCGCATACTGCTCTGTTTATAATCTCGGCAAAGAACAGAGAACAATCAACAATAAAAAAATAGAGGTGTTCCATATTGTCCTGGATTTTGGCAAAAAGAAAAGAAATCTTTATTACACAGCAGATGCTCCTCATATCCTCATGGAAAGATATGAGGAAAACATCCATTATATAATCAAGCAGGACTAAACAAGCTATTTTTTCTTATAAAACATCGAAAACAGCGCTTTAAGTTTATCGGGAGGTATTTCTTTTACTCCACCAAAAGTATTGGCGACAAGAGTTGATATACAAATATTCTCAAGCTCCTCAGCTCTCCTGAATGCTTTCTCAGGCGTCTCGCCGACAGTAATTACTCCATGGTTTGCAAGCATTACAGCATTATATTTTTTGAAAGCATTTGCTACACTTTTTGCAAGTTCTTTTGACGAAGTCATTTCATAGGGAAGTACTGGTACTTCACCTAAAATGAGCGATACTTCTTCATGTATTGCTTCCCGCAAAGGTATATTCGCAATTGCAAATCCGGTTGAAATCGGTGGATGAGTATGCACAATAGCATTTACATCGCTTCTTTCTTTGTAAATAGCAACATGAAATAATAATTCAGAAGAAGGTTTGCCCTCTCCCTCCAACAAATTTCCTTTAAAATCTACTACGATGATATCTGAATATGAAAGAATATCCTTTGGCATGCCAGATGGAGTAATATAAATCACTCCCTCGTCCTTTATAGAAATATTTCCTCCATATCCGCCATTTAAGCGCCTTTCATACAGCCTTTTACCAATTGATGCAATTGTTTCTTTTATCTCTCTTTTCATTTGCAACTCCTTATGCAAATCAATATAATAAATATATGAAAAAATTCAACCTTGTTAAAACTGAACAGAAATACAAAATCAATTATGCAGAAACTATAAGCCCATATTACACTAAAAATTGCAGAGGAATTTTAAATTAATATTTTTTGAAATCAATTGAAAAATGTTATAATACTTCAAAATAGTATAAAAGGAGCGAATATGGGCGTAAAATCAGATGAGTGGATTATTGAACAAGCAGAAAAAGGAATGATACAGCCATTTGAAAAAGGACAAATATCCAGTGGCGTCATATCATTTGGTGTTTCATCGTACGGCTATGATATGCGTATTGCAGATGAATTTAAAATTTTTACAAATGTTCATTCGGCAATTGTTGACCCAAAAAACTTCTCCGAAAAAAGTTTTGTAGACTATAAAAGTGATGTATGTATTATCCCGCCGAACTCATTTGCTCTTGGAAAAAGTGTTGAGTACTTTAATGTTCCAAGAGAAGTGCTCTGCATTGTCCTTGGGAAAAGCACTTATGCCAGGGCCGGCATCATTGTAAATGTCACGCCTCTAGAGCCGTGCTATGACAAAGAAACAGAATTACTTACGTTAGACGGATGGAAGAAATTCAATGAAGTTAAGGATAATGAAACTGTTGCAACATTAAATCAACGCGGTGAACTAGAATACCAACAAATTACCAAGAAACAAAAGTTTAAATATAAAGACAAACTTATACAAATAAAAGGAAGAAATATTGACCTTGCTGTTACAACGTCACATCAACTTTTCGTCAAAAAAAGATGGAGTAATAGTTTTGAATTTATCAGAGCCGATAATGTTTATGGTAAATATAATTATGAACTTAAAAGAGATGCTGTATGGAAAGTCCCAAAAAGAGATTATTTTATTCTTCCACCTGTTATAAAAAGTTTGCGATTTTCAACATACCATTCAATAAAAAAAGAAATAGTGGCTTGTTTAAAAGGCGGATCATTAAACTCTAAAGACCTTTATGGCAAGCTTCAGACTAAAATTAGTTATAGGGAATTTGGAAAAATATTTACTGATTTATACAATCAAGATGTTTTAGGAAGAGAAACCACATATACAACAAGAAACATAGGGGCAAGCAAGATGTATATATGGGCATTAAGAGACAACAATTACATTGATAATGCTTATTATACCCAGCCATTAAAAATTCCTATGGATGATTGGTTAAGGTTTTTTGGGATATGGATTGCTGAAGGGAGTGCTTATATTTCTAAAAAGGGATATTTTGTTAAAGTTGCAGCCTTTGGAGATAATAAAAAAATAATTGAAGAATGGATTAAAAAGTTGCCTTTAAAGTATTCTGTTACTGATACCGGATTTAGCATTCTGAATAAACAACTTTGCAGTTATCTTATGCAGTTTGGACATGCACAAGACAAATTTATCCCCTCTGAAATAAAGTCCTTGTCTTCTGAACAAATCAGAATCTTTTTAGATGCGTATATGTTGGGAGATGGAAACAAAGAAACTTTAACATTTACGACTACCTCAGAAAAACTAGCAGATGATCTGCAAGAATTAATTTTAAAAACAGGCTGGGCTGCTATTGTAAGAAAGATCCCTAAAGAAAAAATGCCTATTAGAATGTTAAGGGGTCGCAGCGTAAAATCTAATTATAATATTTATAAAATTAGAATCTCAAAAAAACAATTGACACCTAAATTATACAAAAGGTCATTCTCAAAAATAGATTATGATGATTATGTATATGATGTTACAGTTCCTAATCATACTTTATATGTAAGAAGAAATGGAAAGGCTTGCTGGTCAAGTAACTGCTGGGAAGGCTATGTTACAATCGAAATCTCAAACACAACGCCGCTTCCCGTAAAAGTGTATGCAAACGAGGGGATTGCGCAGGTTCTTTTCATTAGTGCTGATAAAATATGTAAAACTTCTTACAAGGATAAAAAAGGCAAGTACCAAAAACAAACAGGGATATGGCTACCGAGAGTAGATTAAGAGAAGTACGAGTAAAATTGCTGAACTATACCCCTCGGCCGGATTATACTGTCGCAGTTGCCATGCGGCAGAGCAGGTTTAAGGGAAGTGTAATGTCGTTAGACCTTAAAGAAGATGAAATAGAACACCTCGTTCATCTTGCCATAAAGCTGGGCCACTTTTCAGTATTTGAGCATATCTCTTTTACTTTTGCGGTAGAAGGAATTTCTCGCAGCTGCAGCCACCAGTTTGTGCGGCATAGATTCTTCGCGTTTACCCAACAAAGCCAGCGATTCATTAAAGAATCAGATTTTCCATACATCGTTCCCGAGTCAATTAAAAACAAAAAGGAATCCTACAAACTATATACAGAGACAATGGAATACCTTAAAGATGTTTATAAAAAGCTTTCGGACGAAGTAGCTATCGAAGACGCAAGATTTATACTGCCAAATGCAACGGAAACAAAACTTGTTGCAACAGCAAACGGAAGAGAACTTATGCATTTTTTCCATGAAAGAATTTCAAAGTACGCTCAGTGGGAAATTCGTAAAGTGGCAGAGATTATGTTAGAGGAAGTAAAAAAAGTTGCTCCGGCAACATTTAATGAAAAAATGAAAGATTTTTATCTTTAAAGCCTTGTAAAATGAGAATAGCTATATGCGATAGAAACAGCACAAAAATATGGAGGCACCTAAATAATGAGCCTTAATCTTTGTCTTTTATTAAATATTTGGGGAGGTGAGCAATGAAAAAATACCGTTTTCTCACATTTGTTTTTGATGTACCTGTTGTTGCGCTCTTTTCGCTATATATGATTTACCAGTTTACTAAAGGAGAGGCAAATAGCCTGAGAGGATTTATAATATCAGCGATATTCATAGGAATAATACCCCTGCTGGCATGGACACACCTTTTAAAACATCCCGGGGATTACAATGGCGAAAGGAAAATTTCATTCATTATTGATACATTAAGCTATCCAATAGGATTTATTCTTCTTGTTGCAAGCAAAAGTGACAAAATCTTTATTGCACTTGGGTTATCATATTTGCTGAATGTTATTTTTCTTTTTACGGTTAATAAATTCACATACAAAGTATCCGGGCATTCATCCGGTATTGCAGGGCCAGCCACTGCTCTAACAATAATCAACGGATACAAAGGTGCCCTTGCGTTTCTTCTACTTATCCCGGTTTATATAAGCAAGATAAAACTCGATGACCATACATTTATGCAACTCGCAGTTGGAGGAATAACAAGTATCTTAATTACGTGCATATCCTTCGCTGTAGTAGGTGTACTGTAATTAAGACAACTCAGGCCAGAACTTTTATGCCTGAATATATAAAGGAGAAAAAATAAATGAAAAAAGTAAAAATTGTAACCGATTCCACATGTTATCTCCCTGAGGAAATTATTAAAAAATACGATATCAAAATTGCTCCACTGTACGTAAGATTTGGTGATAAAGTTTATGCAGAACATGTAGATATACAAGACGAAGAGTATTACGAAAGAATGGGAAAAGGAGAACTCCCTGATACAACACAGCCCTCAACAGACGATTTTATAAAAATATATGAGCCACTTCTTGAGAAGGGATATTCAATTATTTCACTGTTTATGTCTACAAACATGAGTGGAACGGTTAATGCAGCAAATACAGCAAAAAAAGCTCTGGGCAATCCTGATGATATATATATATTTGACTCTCAATTCACTTCACTAGGGTTAGGATATCAAATACTGGAAATAGCCAAAAAACTATATGAGGAAGGAATGAGTAAAGAAGATGTAATTAAAGAGATGCCAGCAATAAAAGATAAAATGAATATATTCTTTGTTGTAAAAGATCTATTTTATCTTGCGCGCCTGGGAAGAATTGGGCATGCTAAAGCACTGGTTGGCTCAATTGTAAAAATAAAACCGATTCTTTACTTCCACGATGGATTTGTTGATACGCTTGAGCAGCCTCGTACTCTAAAAAAGGCAAAGCAGAGAACACTGGAATTAACAAAAGAGATTGTAGATAAAAGAGGGTTAAAATATATCTCGGTAATATGGGGAGATAACAGGGAAGAGGCAGAAGAATACAGAGATCTATGCGAAAAAGAATTTGGCGTAAAAATCCCCCTTACACGGCTGGGTCCGGTTATTGCAACACACACTGGCCCAAAAGTATTGTCCATCCACTTTTATACAGAGCGGTAAATAATTTTAATTTTTGCATAAAAAATAATGGTTCCCTATTTCTTGCTGCTTTTGAAATATAGAAGAAGCATTTGAATGTCGGCAGGCCGCACGCCTGACACGCGCATTGCTTGAGCCAGAGATTTAGGCCTTACCTGCGTAAGGCGTTCTCTTCCTTCCTTTGAAAGGGAAGGAACAGCTGCGTAATCAAAATCCACTGGTATGGTAAATTTTTCCCATCGTATGGATTCTTTTATCTTATTCTGTTCCCTTACAATATATCCGGCATATTTAATATCACTCTCGACTTCTTCAAGCAATTCATCCGGGTAACCTGTAAAAGAAGGTTCAAGTTTCCTTAAATCTTCTTTTGTGAAATTATGTCTTTTAAAAAGGTCCGTTAGCAACATGGGCTTATTAATTTCTTTTATGCCAAAACTTTTTAGCCTTGATAAAGTTTCTTTATTCGGCTTTAAAGATATACTTTCGAGTTCCATTTTAATTTCATTGATCATTTTTTCTTTTTCTTCTAATTTTCTGTATTTCCACTCTTCAACTACGCCAATTTGATAACCTTTACGGGTCAGTCGCAAATCTGCATTATCCTGTCTGAGGAGTAATCGATGTTCACAATGCGACGGCGTAATCCTATATGGCTCAAATAGCTCTTTTGTAAGGATATCATCTGTCATCACGCCCAGATAAGCTTCGCTTCTACTCAAAATAAACGGCTCTTTCCCTTTTATTTTGAGTGCAGCATTAATCCCGGCAAGAATACCCTGCCCCGCTGCTTCGTCGTACCCGGTAGTTCCATTTGGCTGTCCTGCTATAAACAAACCTTCGATAATCTTTGTCTCGTAGTTTAAATTGAGCTGGGTAGGAACAATATAATCATAGTCTATCACGTACGCAGGCCGAATGATTTCTACATTTTCAAGTCCAGGTATCGTACGTAAAACTTCTAATTGATTTTCATACGGCATAGACATATACATTCCCTGCATATACATTTCGTTTGTGTGGAAACCTTCCTGTTCTAAAAAAAATTGATGCCTTATCTTATCTGGAAACCAGCGTACTTTTTCCTCCATAGATGGACAAGTTCTTGGCCCTGTTTTTACCATAATGCCCATAACAGAAGGAGACATATCTAAATATTTTCTGGTTATTTCTATTGTCTTTTCATTCGTCCAACCCAGATATGAATCAATTTGATTTTCATAGATTTTAGGCTCATTCCAGAATGAAAAGTGCAGTGGTATCTCATCGCCCTTTTCAACGCTAAGCTTAGAAAAATCAATGGACCTTTTATCAACACGCGGCGTTGTGCCTGTGTTAAAACGCTTTATCTTAAAACCAAGCTCCTTTAAATTATCAGAAAGACTGTTGGCGGGCGGTTCTGCCCACCGCCCAGCAGGCTGCATCCATTTTGAAATGTAAATCCTACCATTAAGGTACGTTCCTGCAGTAATAATGACAGCACTTGAATAAAATTTCATACCGTCAGAAACCTCTACGCCTTTTACTCGATCTTTTTGAACAATAAGGCGCGTTACAATTCCCTGTCGAAGGTGTAGATGCGGCTGGTTTTCCACTCTCTCTTTCATTCCTAATGAGTATGCCCATTTATCACACTGCACCCGCAAACTCCACACAGCCGGGCCTTTAGACATATTTAACATTTTTATCTGAGTAAGTGTTGCATCTGCATTGAGAGCCATAACACCGCCAAGAGCATCCACTTCGCGAACAATTTGTGCCTTGCCAGGCCCACCAATTGCCGGGTTGCATGGCATCCAGCCAACGCTGTCGCTATCAATTGTTATTAGGAGAGTTTCCGCTCCCATTCGTGCTGAAGCAAGCGCCGCCTCAACTCCAGCATGCCCCGCCCCAACAACAATTAAATCAAACATTTTCATAATACAATTATTATACTTTCTTTTGGTAAATGTCAACCGCATGTTTTAAATAGATAATTCACAAAAATTTGCTATTATGTTTCTATAGCATTATAATGTATTAAAAATAATACATAAAAAAGGAGAGAAATTATGAGTAATGGGAAAATTGCAACAGAATGGTTTTTTATAGGATTAACAACAGCGCTTATAGGCATAGCTGTAGCGCTGATACTTACTCCGCCTGCTTATTACACAAAAAGATTCCCACGATAAGTAAACTGTTCTTTGAGTTCCTACTATAATTTCACAAAAAATTATTTTAAATGGAGAAAAAAATGATTAAAATCGGAATTTTTATGCCTTATATGCAGAATATTGATACCATTTTTGATAAAATAAAAAAAGAAATAGGATACAAGGGGAAAATTACGTTAATCAAACCAAAAAATGAACGCGAAAAGAAAAAAGCGATTCCAGAAGTAGATATTGTCATTTCAAGCCCTCTCACAAAGGAAGAAATCATTGAAGCAAAAAAACTTAAACTCATACAGGTACCGTATGCAGGGACAGAAGAATTTGATCTAAATTTGTTGAAAGACAGAAACATTATCCTCTCAAATGTCCACGGCAACGCAACATCCGTTGCAGAACATGCATTTAGTTTGCTTCTTGCACTAGCAAAAGGAATAGTAGTAAACGACAGGGATCTTAGAAAGGGTATGTGGCATGGCTGGATGAGCAAAGAACCAAACATAGAGATTGAAGGAAAAACGCTCTGTATTATAGGGCTGGGGAGTATTGGTAAAAAAGCAGCGCAGTTTGGAAAAGCATTTGGCATGAATGTCGTAGGCGTGAAAAAAAATATAACCAATGTTCCGAATGTAGATAAAGTCTATGGAGCAAATAAAATAAAAGATGCAGTTTCAAAAGCAGATTTTATCCTCCTTGCAGTACCTGCAACAAATGAAACAAAAGGGTTAATTAATACGGAGATGCTCAACCTTATGAAAGGGAAATACCTTATCAACGTATCAAGAGGATCTGTAATAAATGAGCAAGACCTATTCGTTGCGCTTAAAAACCATTCATTAAAAGGAGCGGCAATTGATACATGGTGGTTATATCCAAAAAATCAGCATGAATTCCAATACCCGTCACGCTATCCGTTCTGGTTGCTGGACAATATAATCATGTCGCCACATACAGCTGGATATTCTGATCAAAGCATTGCCAAAAATTGGGAAGAAGCTATAACAAATATTATACGATTTGCTTCTGGCAAAAAAATAAAAAATATTGTAAGTATAGAAAAAGGTTATTAACTTCTGTAAAAAAAGGAGGACATATGGACATAAATATTTTTAGAAGAAAAAAGAAAATTGTTGTGCCAGTTCTTACAGAAAAAAAAGTAAAAGAAACACCAGTAAGATGTCAATCTTGTGGCAATCTTATTAAATATGAGGATTTAAAAGAAAATCTCAAGGTATGCCCGCATTGTGGCTATCACTTCCGAATGACAATAAGCGAACGGATAAATCTCATTGCAGATTCGGGCACATTCTCAGAGATAGATACAGAAATAAAAGCTGTTGATATGTTAGGGTTTAAGGATCTCCTTACCTACAAGGAGCGTATAAAACAGACAAAAAAAGAAACAGGGCTTGATTGTGCTGTAATCACAGGAAAAGCTAAAATTGGCGGATTTAACGCAGCGGTTGGAGTTTTTGCGTTTGAATTTATCGGAGGAAGTTTAGGATCGGCAACAGGAGAAAAGCTCACAAGACTTATTGAGTATGCAAAAAAGCGCAAGTTACCACTAATCATCGTCTTCTCATCCGGCGGAGAGAGAATACAGGAAGGTATTTACTCCCTAATACAAGTTGCAAAAACAATTCAAGCAGTAGATTCATTTAAGAAAAGCGGCGGACTATTCATCCCGATTTTAACAAATCCTTCTTACTGTGGGACAGCTGTCATTGCCATGACAGGAAACATTATAATTGCAGAAAAAGGTTCTTCAATTGGTATTTCAGGCCCGCGCATTACAAAAGAGGTTGCAAAGCAAAATATCCCGGATAAATTGAAACAAGCAGAAGCTTTGCTTCAAAATGGGTTTCTGGACATAGTCGTTGATAGATATTTGCTCAAAGCAACTATCACACAATTTCTCAAACACTATAACAGGAGGGCAATATGAAATACTTACTTCCGTTTGAAGAATCTCTTGAACCACTATATAAAGAATTGGAAGAAAGAAAGAAAAACTGGGAAGCAACAAATAATATAGAAGAAAAAATTCAACAAGAACTGAAAAAAATCTACGGCAACCTCACCGCTTACCAGATTGCACAAATTGCCCGTCATCCCGATAGGCCCAATACAACAGATTATATTAACGCTTTATTTGAAGAATTTGTTGAGCTACACGGAGATAAGAAGAGCGGAGATGATCCTTCAATTATAGCAGGCATGGGAAGCTTTAAGGGCACAACGGTTACCGTAATAGGAAGCAAAAAAGGAAATACGTTAAAAGATATGCTTTTATGTAATAATGGAATGATAAAACCAGAGGGATTCAGAAAAATTGCAAGAATTGTTAATCTTGCTTCAACAACATTTAAAAGCCCCATTATCACATTTATTGATACACCAGGAGCATTTGTATCCAAAGAATCGGAGAAAAAAGGACAAATAGAAGCGGTTTCTGAACCCATACTTGCACTGTTTAAAGCAAAAGTGCCGATTATTACTGTTATAATTGGCGAAGGAATAAGTCTCGGCGCACTTAGTATGAGCATTGCAGATAAAATCATTATGTTGAAATACTCGCTCTTCTCAGTAATCTCACCTGAAGGAGGTGCATCAATTCTATATAATAACAGGAAAAAAAGCGAAGAGTTAGCATCAAGCTTAAAATTCACAGCAGCCGACCTGTTGAATACAGGTGTTATTGACAAAGTGGTAGATGAGCCAATAGGCGGAGCACACAGAAATAAAGAGGAAGTTGTAAAAGCAACGGGAGATGCAATTAACAGTGAACTCGAAACATTACTAAAGGAAAACGAAAAACAGCTAAAAACAAATCGGATAGAAAAATATAGAAAAATTGGAATCTATGCGGATTGACTGAAAATTCACATATGCCCCTTGCGCTATCCGTTCTACTTGGTAGACAATATAATGCTAAAAACTATGGCTTTTTTTTAATCACTCTTCCGCGGTTCACTGAATAGAAACCAAAACGCTTTCTTATAGAATCCATTGTTTCTTCGATTCTTTGATCTTTTTCTTCTTCTTTATCTTTAAAAAGCAAAGAAGAATTATCTTTAGAAAGTCCTGATGCAGAAATACCAAGAAGGCGTACTTTTCGTCCCCTCACATATAACTCATTAAAAAGTAAAACCGCTGTTTCATAAATCTTTTTATCACTGTTAGTTTCTGCAATAGTTTCTCTATGCGTTTTTGTAGTAAAATCTGCATAGCGTACAGTAAGGGTAATAACAGTTGAAAAAAGATGGTGCGTCCTAATCCTGCTGCCAACTTTTTCTGAAAGAAGCTCAAGCACGCTCTTTATATAATCTATTTTATCCGTATCTGCCGGAAAAGTAATCGAATGCCCTATAGATTTTGCTTCCTCTTCTTCCATTGGGGTAATGACAGAAGAATCATCAACGCCCCTTGCTGCATTGTAAAGAAATTTACCATATGAATGAAACACCTGTGTAAGTGCCTTTATGGGAATTTCTTTAAGCTCTCCCAATGTTTTTACATTGAAAGAGCTTAAAAGTGCGTTTTCTGTTTTTTTACCAATCCCTGTAATCTTACCCACAGGCAGGCTATCTAAAATTTTTTCTGTTTCTTCTTTTCTTATTACCATCAACCCGTCAGGCTTTGCAAGTTTTGAGGCAAGCTTTGCAAGAAGTTTATTATAACTTATACCCGCTGTGCACGTAATATGAAACTTGTCTTTCACTTCTTTCCTGATTCTATTTCCTATTTCTATGGCCTCATTGAAATCTTTTACTGTATATGTAAAATCCATAAAAACTTCATCAATTGAAGAATATTCAATGGCCGGACAAAAATTATAATAAAGCAAAACAATCTCTTTCGATATGCGTACATATTTTGCCATATCTCCTTGAATTAATATAAGATTCGGGCAGCACTTCTTAGCCAATTTTAAAGGCATTGCAGAATGTACGCCATACCTCCTTGCTTCGTATGATGCAGCAGATACGACAGAACGGCCTTCTACGTTCCCTGAAATAGCAATGGGCTTGCCTTTAAGGTCGCTATTTTCTGCCTGCTCTACAGAGGCAAAAAAAGCATCCATGTCAATGTGCATAATTATTCTATTTTTCCTTTCCATACTTTTATTATACATCCTTCATTATGAGTATAAAAATTTCACATTGTTGACAAATAAATTCAAAATAATATATTATGTTAAAAATAATAATTTACAAGGAGGAAGTAATGGCAGAAAAAAACATTACCAAAGTAGAACTCAAACAAGCATACGGTCTTACAGTAATGGCAAGGGGAAACTCTAACCACTGGATCGTGATGGACGGGCCAGAAGATTTCAAGGGGCACAATGGTGCACCAAGGCCGATGGAACTATTGCTAATGGGAGCAGCAGGATGTACATCACAAGATATAATATCAATTCTCGATAGAATGAAAGTTAAATACAATGATTATAAATTAGAGATGACTGCAGAAAAAGCATCTGACCATCCACATGTATTCACAAAAATTAATCTTACCTACATGATCTGGGGAGATGTACCCGAGGATAAATTCAAAGCCGCAATTGACCTCTCTGAAACAAAATATTGTTCAGCATTAGCCATGCTACGAAAAACTGCCGAAATACATTCAGAGTACAAAATTTTTAAAGAATAATAAATTACTGTTCTTTAGAGATGTTGAACATCTTTCTTTGTTTGAACTCTTCCTGTTTTCCTTTATTATACTGGCTCACTGGCCTTAGATAACCAACCACTCGTGAATACACTTCTGCTTTTTGTCTTTTTTCTTCAGGGATAACCTCTCCATTCTCTAAAATAAGGTTACCTTTTTCATCTTCTCTTGTGTCCATTACCAAACACCTCCTTTATCGACGACTATTTATCTATATTAAATGTAGGCATATCTTTGCTTTCAATGCTTTTAGCTTCTCTTTTTCCGGCAATACGAACAAGCTCTTCATCACAGTATGGACAATATTTCCACTCGCCTTTAATATATCCGTGCTTGGGACAAATGCTAAATGTCGGCGTAATTGTAATGTATGGAATCTTATACTTTGTAAGTATTTTCTTAAAGAAAATTTTAGCTTCTTCCCCATAATTTAGTGATTCGCCTAAGAAAAAGTGTACGACAGTTCCACCGGTATAGAGCGACTGTATTTCTTCTTGTTTTTCTGCTACTTCAAACGGGTCGTCCGTATAATTCACAGGTAGTTGTGTTGAATTAGTATAAAACGGTTCTGCCTTATTTTCTTGTACCTCTTTTTCATTTGCAACGATGATGTCGGGATATTTCTCCTTATCCTTCACTGCAAGGGAATACGAAGTTGACTCTGCTGGTGTTGCCTCAAGATTATACATATGGCCTGTTTCATCCTGAAATTCTTCCAGCTTATTCCGCATAAAATTCATCGTCTTAATTGTAAAAGCAATACCTTCTTCAGTCCCTATGTCCTTCCCCATAAAATTAAGTAATGCCTCGTTCATTCCAACAAGTCCAATAGTGGAAAAATGATTGTCCCAATAGTGTCCTGTAACTTTCTTTATAGATTCAAGATATACGCGTGAATACGGATAAAGTCCATTTTCTGTAAATTCCTCAATTGTTTTTCTCTTTATCTCAAATCCATCTCTTGCAGCGTCCATAATTTCGGCAAGAGATGAGAAAAATTCTTCCTCCTCTTTTGATAAATAGCCAATCCTTGCCATGTTAATTGTAATTACGCCGATGCTTCCCGTAAGTGGATTTGCGCCAAACAATCCGCCCCCTTTTTTCCTCAACTGCTTTATATCAAGTTTAAGCCGGCAACACATACTCCTTGCATCTTCTGGTTTTAAGTCAGAATTAATAAAATTAGCGCCATATGGTATACCATATTTAGCAGTAGCCTCCCACATTGGTGCAAGCTCGGGATTATCCCAATCAAAATCACTTGTAAAATTAATTGTAGGTATAGGGAATGTAAAAACTCTATTATTCCCATCCCCTTCAATCATTGTCTCCCAGAAAGCTTTGTTAATCATATAAATTTCTTTTTGGAATTCTTCATACGTTTTATCCTGCTCTTTTCCGCCAATAACTACTTTTTTATTCGCTAACATAACGTGCGGGTGGATATCGAGAGTAATATTAGAAAATGGAGATTGTCCGCCTGTTCTTGTTGTTTGGGACATATTAAAAATAAATTCCTGTATTTGCTGTTTTACTTCCTTTTGAGTGAGATGGTCATAATAAACAAATGGAGCAAGAAGTGTATCAAAAGAGCTTAAAGCGACAGCCCCTGCAACTTCATTTTGAAGAGTGAAAAGGAAGTTTACAATCTGGCCAAGGATAGAAGAAAAATGTTTTGCTGGCTTTGAATATGGTTTCCCGGGAACACCCCCAAATCCTCTCTTTATCAAATCCTCAAGGTCCCAACCAACACAGTAGCTTCCAAAAAAAGAGAGATTGTGTATGTGCACTGCACCATTCCTGTGCAAGTTTGCAATTTTTTGTGGATAAATTTTACTGAGCCAGTATTCAGCCTCTGCTTTTCCAGCTAAAAATGATTTTAATCCCTGTACAGAATAACCAATATTTGCGTTTTCATGAACTTCCCATGTGCCTTGCTGAAGATACTTTTCAACTGATGCAGGAGTGATATAATTTTTAATTGCACGCAGCTGCCTTCTATTTTCCCGATATAAAATATACGCCTTTGCAGTTTTGTAATAGCTCCTTCTCATCAATACTTCTTCAACTTTATCCTGTATTTGTTCTATTCGGATTGGCTCTTCCCCTCTCTCATAAATTATTTCAGTAATCACAATATGGGCAAGAAGTTTTACGTCATCTCCAGTTAGCTCCCCTGTAGATTGTCCCGCTCTTTGTATTGCATCAACAATCTTTTCCCTCTTAAAACTAACTAATCTGCCGTCTCTTTTTAACACTTTATTCATGAAATTGTTCTCCTTTCCCATATGTGTGTTCCCTTGTAAAAAAGTATAAAGCAAATTTCAATTTGTGTCAAAACCTACAACAATAAATTTAAAACGCAACACCTATTTTAAAAATACAAGCTGTGGATAATGTGCATAACTTTAAATTATCAGGAGTAATGAGAACTGCTTCATATTTTTTCGGAAAGTACCGTGCTTATATCGGGGGTAGAACGATTCTTTAAAAAATCTTCACTTCCTCTTATAGCAACTTCGAAGCTGGTATCTTTTTTTTCATAAAAGACACCGATTGGAATTTTATCGCCGCATTCCAGCGATTTATTCAGAGCTGTTGCAAAATTATCTGGAACATAATTCGTTTCCTCCAACTTGTACACACGCTCCCTATAATACGAATAGGTATCATTAAATGTTGTGCATGGCTGGATCACATCAACAATAGAAAATCCTTTGTGCATAATCGCTCTCTCAAAAAGATGTTCAAGGTGTCCCGGCTCTCCAGAAAACCCCCTTGCTACAAATGTCGCCCGTGAGACAATCATAAGGCTTATCGGGTTAATTGGATTCTCTGGATTGCCAAACGGCGTCGACCTCCCCTTAAATCCTCTTGGCGATGTCGGAGTAAATTGCCCTGTGGTAAGCCCATATACACTGTTATCATGCACAATCATAGTGATATCCGTATTTCTCCGCGCTGCATGTACGATATGATTCATACCTTCCGCATATGCATCTCCGTCTCCCGCAAACCCTACTACCGTTAAACGAGGGTTAGCAATTTTCATTCCTGTTGCAAGTGGAGGCACTCGCCCATGCAATGGATGGAAAGAATTTAAATCATAGTAATTAGTGATATAGCCGTGGCAACCTATGCCAGAAATTAGAACAACATTTTCCTTTTGGAGTTTGCCATTTTCAATATTTCTCTCGATAACTTTTTTAAACGCCGAATATATTGCATAGTTTCCACATCCAGGACACCATTGAATTTTTTTTGTTGTCCCTATATTCATTTCAATGCCTCCTCTATTTTCTCGCGGAGCTCAAATGGATCAAATGGCCTTCCATCATAACGAAGGATTTTATTTTTTATTTCAATTCCTGTTTTTTCTTTAACAAGCCTTGCAAGCTGGGCGGTAGAGTTTTGCTCAACGTCTATAATATTTGTTACTGTGTCAAAAATGTTTTTAACCTTCTCACGTGGAAACGGGTCAGCTACGATGATCTGCATATATTTTACTGGCAAATCTTGGATTGCTTCAAGGATAGCACCTTTTGGAGAACCAAAAGAGACAATAAGATTTTTTGCCCCAGCATCCCCATACATATTAATTGTATGTTCAGAAAGAAAATCGCGATTTATCGTATTCTGCTTTTTTATCCGCTTATTTTTCATCTTTACCACATTATGTGGCAAACCAGATGAATACCCCTCTTCGGTGTGTTCAGTAGAATTTGTGTGGTTCACGATTCCTTCCATGCCAGGTATTGCAAAAGGGGAAATACCGTCATCTGTATCAAGATACCGTTTGTATTCACCGTTCTCTTGAAAATATTTTGTAGACAATTTGAACTGCTTGTCAAAAGGTATATTTACAGTTTTGCTGCTCTCTGAAATATGTTTGTCAGAAAGAATAAAGACAGGCGTTTGATACCACCAGGCATACTGAAAAGCCTTTACTGTAAGTTCAAAGCACTCATCAATGCTTCCCGGAGCAAGTACAATGCGGGGAAACTCTCCGTGTCCCGTATGCAATACCTCGTTTAAGTCACTCTGCTCAGTATATGTAGGCACGCCTGTAGTAGGCCCTGCTCGCTGAGAATCAAGTATCACAACTGGAATTTCTGTCCCGCCAGCAAGACTTATCGCCTCGCTCATTAAATCAATGCCAGGGCCGGATGTTCCAACCATAGCAGGTACACCAGCATAAGCTGCGCCTATAGCCATCATAATTGCAGAAATTTCATCTTCAGTATGAACAGCAGCAATATGTAGCCTTTTTGATTCCTTTGCAAGGAAGTGTAGTACAGAACTTGCAGGAGTAATCGGGTACGCCGTATAAACCTTCATCCCGCTATGTACAGCTCCTAATGCAATTAGTTCGTTTCCTGAAACAATTGGGTAGGGCGGCTTAACCCCGCTCGATAAAGATATTTTAGGAAAATTTTTCTCTTCCGCAAAATTAAAACCGTATTGGGCAAGCTCGATATTTTTCTGTCCTTTTTCTTTAAATTCAGATTTAAGCACTTTTTCTACAAGTGAAAATGGGATATCTGTAATATAGCTGATTACACCAAGCACTATAGATGGCTTCATCACAGGAATACCTTTATGCTCTTTTAAGATTTTGTTGAACGGAACATTTAATCCGTCCTCTTCATCAAGAACAACAATTCCATTTTCTTTTAATTTATCCTTATATCGCTCATAGACATCCTGGTGGAAAGAAAATATAATATCCTCACTCCCTGATTGTGAGAAAACTTCCTGTTGAGAGGCATGCACTTCACTGTAATCCTGCCCTCCACGAATCGTCGAAACATAATCATCCATAATAAAAACATGATAACCGTATAGATTTAGTAGTTTTCCTATGGTAAGTGCGCCACGTTTGATACCTTCACCAGCTTGTCCACCGAGAAAAATTGTTATTTCTCCCATATACTCCTCCTTTGTCCTCTTACATAGTATAATAAAAGAAAATTAACAGGCAAGAAAAAATTCTAAAAATTATGTTTGAATAACATAAAAACAATGCTATAATTTAATATAATCTTTTCATAAGGGGAGAATCACAAAAAAGGGAGGGGACATCATGAAAAAATTTTTTGCAGTAATACTTGCTATTTTGTTGGCAACATCATTTATTGGAGTAAAAACTTCATCTGCTATTTCAACTTCAATTCCTGCGCCAACAAATTTTGCCGCATATTCATCCGGAACAAATATCTATTTAAGGTGGGATTATTCTTATTCGGGAATTTGGTCATTGGAATTTCTTATCGAAGAATACAACTATAGCACCCACGCATGGGATTATAAAGGATACGTTAAATATCCTACAAAAAATAAGACGTTTACTGGTATGAGTTATGGAAGACATGGTTATCGAATTAGAGCTAAGGAAAATAAAACATGGCCTTATTCTGATTCATACAGCGGTTATACCTCTACAGATCTTGCCTATGTTCTTACTCAGCCGACAGGATTTACAGCCGCCATCAATGCGCTTAACGGTCCTATTTTTTCATCCTCTCTAGATGTCACGTTGAACTGGAACCTCGTAGACGGAAATTCGGATTATGTAGATATATATAGAGCAATACAGGGAGGTTTTGTACTTCTCCTCCCTCTGCAAACAGTACCCTGGAGCACAACTTCATGGAAAGATACAACGGCGCAACCGAATACGACATATGTTTACTGGGTACGGGCAAGGAGAGACGACGGTACTTATGATGATTATTCGTCATCATCTTCCTCTGTCACGGTGCTTACTTATCCTGCATCACCAACAAGTTTCACGGCTAATGCTATCGGAAAAACCGTTTACATGACATGGAATCATACAAAAGAATGTGATGGTTATAAAATTTATGAGCTAGGTACAGGTATGTTCTTAATCTGGACACTCGTTAAAACAATAACCAATAACAACACACTCAACACATCAATTACAGTGCCGGATTACAGAGCACATACATACAAGGTAATGGCCTTTAATACAAGCGGGGTTTCCACATCAGGTGTAACAAAAATCGCATATGCTCTTGCGCCACCAACAGGGCTTACTGCAACAGCGCTTTCTTCAACTTCTATCAGGCTTGATTGGGACCATCCAGTCGATTCAAACGCAGTACAACTTGTGGCAAGTGAAAGTACAAACGGTTCATCTTTCTTTGCCATAGGCGCAGTTACTGCAAATACATCTTATTTAACCGTTACAGGTCTTTCTCCTGAGACACAGTACTGGTTCTTGATTAAGGTAAGGAATGATTCCAATGAATCAAAATCATCTAATGTTACAAATATTACAACACCCGCAGCTGGTACAGCACCTGCCGCACCAACTTCACTTTTGCTGGCAGCAGCTTCCTGTAACGAAATCTCGCTAAGCTGGACTGACAATGCTGACAATGAAGAAAATTATATTATAGAGAGAAAAGAAGCTGATGGAACATATTCGGCAATTGAAACTTCACTTGCTCCTGATACTGAATCTTATTCAGACACATCTGTATCTGCCGAAACAACATACTATTATAGAGTAAAAGCAACAAATAGCATTGGCGATTCGGCTTATTCAAATGAAACTAATATTACAACTCCCGTATGTGGATCGGTTCCTTCTGCTCCAACCGGGCTTTCAGCAACAGCTGTAAGCAG
>DBOM01000047.1 GCA_002299965.1 Caldiserica bacterium UBA646
TTGCTTTTACTTTCTTCTCACAATATTCTTTCTCCTGCGAATAGCTCTCCCATCAATGGACCTGTTCAGGATATAGTTTTAGGTTTATATTATTTGACATTCGAAAGCAAAAGTAAAAAAGTGTACCCTCATTTATTAGATAATCCTGCAGAAGCAGAGCTTTTGTATGAAAGAAAAAAATTGAGTTTGCATGATGCAATTAAATACTTTGTTGATGGAGAAAAGATAGAAACGACAGTTGGTAGAGTATTATTTAACGATAAGATTATGGAAAATATTTTCAGTGATGATGAAAAAATAAAACGGTTTAAATTTATCAACGAGACCGTAGGAAAACAACAGTTGGATAAAATTATATCTGATTTTTATTCTGAATTCGGACTTGTAAAAACAGGGATTTTTCTTGATAATTTAAAAGATCTTGGTTTTAAATATTCAACATACGCTGGAATAAGTATCGGGATGGACGATGTAAAAATACCACCCAAAAGAAAAGAACTTATTGAGAATGGAACAATTCGCACGAATAAAATCAATAATGAGTATAATCAAGGTTTACTCTCAGAAAGCGAACGATATAGGAAAATTATTGATGTATGGTTAGAGGTTGCTGATAATGTTAAAACTGCTGTATTTTCTTATTTTACCCCGCCTAATAGTTTATACATGATGGCAAATTCCGGTGCAAGAGGAAATAAAGATCAGATTACTCAGATGGCAGGAATCAGGGGTCTTATGGCTGGTCCTACTGGTAAAATCATTGAATTTCCAATTAAGTCAAATCTTCGTGAAGGGCTTACTGTTCTTGAGTATTTCCTTTCTACGCATGGAGCGAGAAAAGGACAAGCAGATACTGCACTTAAAACTGCTAACTCAGGCTATCTTACCAGAAGACTTGTTGATGTAACTCACGAATTAATTATTAAAGAAGAAGATTGTGCTCTGCAAGCGATAGAACCGATACTAATAGGAGATGAAGTAGTAGAACCTCTTTCTGAAAGAGCTGCTGGGAAAATAGCTGCTGAGGATGTAAAAAATCCTTATACACACGACATTTTTATTCACAAAGGTGACATGATAAATCATGACCAGGCTGAATTTCTCGACAAGTTTGACATCCAAAAGATTTTGGTGGAGAACTACATAAATGGAGTGGTAGTGAAGCCAATTTTAGAAGGAGACTCTGTTGTCGTATCTTTAGGTGAGCAAATTTGGGGTAGATATGCTGCAGAGGATGTTATAGTTCCGCAGAAAATAAAGGAAATTTCTGTAAGTAGTGATGATGCAATAAATGCTGTTGCTTCCGAAAGTATTATCGATAAAGCTACCGGGGAAATTTTTGTGCACGTAGGGGACGTAATTAATAAAACGATGTTGAGCAAAATGAAGAAGCATAAAATAAAAAGCGTAAAAGTATTTACTGGCAAAACTCGTGTTATTGTAAAAAGAAATGAACTTATTGACAAACAGAAAGTAGAAGAGATAGAAAAATTTGGAATTACCAAAGTAAAAGTTCGTTCTCCTATTACCTGTCATTCTGATCATGGCGTATGCAAAAAGTGCTATGGATTAGACCTTTCTTCGCGAAAGATGGTAAATGTCGGGGAAGCAGTTGGTGTTGTTGCTGCTGAATCTATTGGAGAACCGGGAACTCAGCTTACTTTGAGGACATTTCATGCTGGTGGTGCGGCTGTCGCGGATATTACAACTGGATTGCCAAGGATTGAAGAACTATTTAGTGCTCGTAGTCCAAGAGGTAAAGCTCTCATTGCTCCGCTTACAGGGCGGGTAGAAGTTAAAGAGGATAAGGCAAAGAAGACAATTACAATCACAAACGAGAAAAATGAAAAAGCAAAACTTGTTACTGCAGGTGATAAAAAACTCAATGTAAACACAGGGGATATTGTGAAAGTTGGTGATGTGTTAAGCAAAGGACCATTCGATCCTCGCGAAGTTCTTGAAGTTGAGGGAGTAATTCCAGCAGCACGTTATTTAATTCAAGAAATCGAAAAAGTATACAAATCGCAAGGTGTGGATATTAATGTTAAACATATAGAGCTTGTGGTAAAGCAAATGTTTAACAGAGTCAAAATAATTAGCGCAGGAGATACAAATTATTATGAAGGGGAAATAGCTACTATCGATTCTGTACTTACTGCCAACCGGATTGCTAAGTCGCGCGGTGGAAATATCGCATGTTTCAAATTTTTAATCCAGGGAATAACAAAAGCTGCACTTTCTTCTGATAGTTTTCTTTCTGCTGCATCATTTCAGGAAACTCCAAGAGTTTTGGCCGAAGCTGCAATTAAAGGAAAGGTTGATCTACTCAGAGGGATGAAAGAATCTATTATTGTTGGTAAAAAGATTCCTGCAGGTACAAATTTTAGATTTGAGAAATGAGTCATATCTCATCTCTTAAATGGTTTTGCTTGACAAGAAAAGTTGTTTTGCTATAATTACTTTTCGTGTGAAATAAAAGTTAGTAGGAGGATTATTTAATGTTTACATTTAATCAGTTAGTAAGAAAGCCGCGAAAGAGTAAAAAAGAGAAGAGTAAAACTCCCGCTTTAAGAGGATGTCCTCAAAAGCGTGGAGTTTGTGTGCAAGTGAAAACTGCAACTCCCAAAAAACCTAATTCTGCTTTAAGAAAAATAGCAAGGGTAAGGCTTACTAATGGAGCTGAAGTAACTGCATATATTGGGGGTGTGGGACATAACTTGCAGGAGCATTCAATGGTTTTGGTGAGAGGCGGGAGAATAAAAGACCTTCCTGGAGTTAGATATCATATTGTGCGTGGAGCTCTTGATGCTGCCGGTGTTGCAGATAGAAAAAGAGGTAGATCCAAGTATGGCACAAAAAAACCGAAAGATATTAAAGGAGGTGCCTGATGCCTCGCAGAGGAGTTATAAAGAGTAAGAAAATTTTAGGAGATCCAGTGTATAATAGTGTGAAGCTATCCAGGCTAATAAACAATGTAATGTTAGATGGTAAAAAAAGTTTATCTCAAACAATTGTTTATGGAGCATTTGATATTATTAAAGAAAAAATGAAAAAAGACCCTTTGGAGGTTTTTGAATTGGCTCTTTCTAATGTGAGGCCTTTAGTAGAGGTTAAACCAAGGAGAGTTGGAGGATCTACTTATCAGGTACCTTCGGAAGTCGAAAAAGGAAGAGGGGAAAAAGTTAGTTTAAAATGGATCGTAAGAGCTGCAAGAGCTAGGACGGGTAAATCTATGATAGAAAAACTTGCACAAGAAATTATAGATGCCGCTAATGAGACAGGTGGAGCCTATAAGAAGAAGATAGATGTGCATAAGATGGCCGAGGCAAACCGTTCCTACTCGCATTTTAGATGGTAGAGGTAAATAAATATATATGAGCATTGATACCCCTTTAGATAAAGTTAGAAATATTGGAATTATTGCACATATTGATGCAGGCAAGACAACTACAACTGAAAGAGTCTTGTACTATACTGGTCGTACCTATCGTTTAGGTAATGTAGATGATGGCAATACAGTAATGGACTGGATGGAACAAGAAAGAGAGAGGGGTATTACTATAACTTCTGCAGTTACCACATGTTTTTGGAAAGATTTTCAGATTAACATTATAGATACGCCCGGCCATGTTGACTTTACTGGAGAGGTAGAAAGGTCTCTTAGAGTACTTGATGGAGCACTTGTTATTTTTTCTGCGGTAGAAGGAGTTGAGGCACAATCTGAAGCAGTGTGGAGACAGGCCAATAGATATCATGTGCCGAGAATTATTTACATTAATAAAATGGACAGATTAGGTGCGTCATTTAATGGTACTTTAGAGACTATAAAAGAGCGACTTAATGTAAAACCGCTTGTTTTGGAAATTCCTATAGGAGAGGAAGAAAAGTTTGTAGGGGTCATTGATATAATTGAAGAAAAGGCATACATATTTAGGGATTCTTCTGGTGAGAAATATGATATTGAAGATATTCCTGAAGAATATAGAGCTGAGGTAAATAGTAGAAAAGAAGAACTTTTTGAAACAATAGCGGATGTTGACGAAGAAGCGTTAGAAATATATCTTAATACAGAGAATATTCCGAAAGAAACGTTAAAAAAGGCAATAAGACAAGCTACTATCGATAATCTTGCTTATCCTGTTTTGATAGGTTCATCATACAAAAATAAGGGGGTTCAAATGGTTCTTGATGCTGTTTGTGCATATTTACCTTCTCCCTTAAATGTTAAACCTCTGATGGCTAAAGATTTAAAAACCGAGGAAGAGGTTGAATGTTTACCTGATCCGGATGCACCACTTGCTGCCCTTGTGTTTAAAGTAATGTCTGACCCTTACGTTGGTACACTCACTTTTGTTCGCGTGTACTCTGGTACACTTACAAAAGGAAGCTATGTGTTAGATTCTACTATTGAGAAAAAACAGAGAATTGCACGGTTGCTCAGATTGCATGCTAATAAAAAAGAGGATATAGATTATATTAAAGCAGGAGGACTTGGTGCTATTGTTGGATTGAAGGATTCGTACACCGGCCACACACTTTGTGATATGTCTCATCCTGTATTTCTTGAAAAAATGAGTTTTCCTGAACCTGTTATTTCTGTAGCTGTTGAGCCAAAAACGAGAGCAGATCAATCTAAACTTTCTGCTGCACTTGCAAGGTTTGCTATAGAGGATCCAACATTTAAGATTAAATTTGACGAAGATACTTCTGAAACGGTAATATCTGGTATGGGAGAATTGCACCTTGAGATTATTATAGATAGAGTATTAAGAGAGTATAAAGTTGAGGCCAGGATAGGTAAACCCCAGGTTGCATATAAAGAAACTATTGATAGAGCAAGTAAGGAAGAAGAAAAATATGCAAAGCAGACAGGTGGGCATGGGCAATATGGTCACGTCGTTCTTGTAGTAAAACCGAGTGAAAAAGGAAAAGGCTTAAATTTTGTTGATAGAACAAAGGGAGGCGTAGTACCAAAGGAATTTATTCCTGCAATTAAGAAAGGAATTGAAAATGCGAAAGAATCAGGACCGTTACTTGGATATCCTGTGGTAGATGTTGAAGTAGAGCTTATTGATGGTTCTTACCATCCAGTAGATTCTTCAGAGCTTGCATTTAGAATTGCAGGTGCTAAAGCTTTCAGAAAAGCTATGAGGAAAGGCTTGCCGTATTTACTTGAGCCTATAATGGAGGTGGAAGTGGTTGCTCCAATTAAATTTATGGGTGATGTTGTTTCTAACTTAAGTTCAAAGAGAGGCAGTATAAGTGGAATTACCGAAAAAGGACATACTGCTATTATAAAAGCTCTTGTACCACTTTCCAATATGTTCGGGTATTCAACTATTTTGCGTACTATTACGCAAGGAAGAGGATCATTTTCTATGGCATTTAATTCATATGATAGGGTTCCTGCTGCAGTGCAGGAAGAGATTATTAAAAAAGCAAAGGGAGAAATTTAAGGAGGTTTGACATGGCAAAAGAAAAATTTGAGAGAACTAAGCCGCATGTAAACATTGGCACCATTGGTCATATTGACCATGGTAAAACAACTCTCACCGCAGCTATTACCAAGATATTAGCTAC
The DNA here is from genome assembly GCA_002299965.1 of Caldiserica bacterium UBA646. Classification (GTDB taxonomy): domain Bacteria; phylum Caldisericota; class Caldisericia; order Caldisericales; family Caldisericaceae; genus UBA646. The sequence continues at coordinate 5,581 of DBOM01000047.1, forward strand.
TCTTGGTACTACTGAAGAAAAGAAGTTTGATGAAATTGACAATGCACCTGAAGAAAAAGCAAGAGGGGTTACAATTAATGTTCACCATTGCGAATACGAAACAGAAAAAAGACACTATGCACATATTGACTGTCCCGGACATGCTGACTATATCAAAAACATGATCACCGGTGCAGCTCAAATGGATGGAGCAATTCTTGTCGTAGCAGCAACTGATGGACCTATGCCCCAGACAAGGGAGCATATCCTTCTCGCACGTCAGGTAAATGTACCCCGTATTGTTGTATATATCAACAAGACAGATATGGTAGATGATCCTGAACTGATAGACCTTGTAGAGATGGAAACAAGGGAACTTCTCACCAAATATGGTTTCCCGGGAGAAGAACTTCCAGTAGTTAGAGGTTCAGCTCTTAAAGCTCTTGAAGCAGAAGGTGATGTTGGAAGAGGCAAGAACGAGTGGACAAATTCATTATGGGAACTTATGGATGCAGTAGATTCATACATTCCAACACCTGAAAGACCTATTGACAAACCATTTCTTCTTCCAATTGAAGATGTATTTACCATTACCGGTAGAGGAACTGTCGTTACAGGTAGAGTTGAAAGAGGCGTTGTAAAAACAGGTGATCCTGTAGAGATTGTTGGTCTTTCAGCTGAAAAAACAAAAACAGTTGCAACAAGTGTTGAAATGTTCAGAAAGATTCTTGATGAAGGGAGAGCCGGAGAGAATGTTGGTGTTCTTCTGAGAGGTATTGCTCATGAAGACGTAAAGAAAGGTCAGGTTCTTTCAGCGCCTAGTTCTATTCATCCTTACACAAAATTTACAGGTAGAGTATATATCCTTTCCAAAGAAGAAGGTGGTAGACATAAACCATTCTTTACTGGTTATAAGCCTCAGTTCTTTCTTCGTACCACTGACGTAACAGGTAGCATTAAACTTCCCGAAGGCATGCAGATGGCAATGCCTGGCGATAATGTCGACATAGAAGTTGAACTGATCTATCCTGTTGCACTTGAAGAAACTCAGAGGTTTGCTATCCGTGAAGGCGGTAGAACAGTAGGAGCAGGTGTTATTACTGCAGTGGTAGAATAA
>DBOM01000033.1:0-56350 GCA_002299965.1 Caldiserica bacterium UBA646
TTGAAGGCGCGTGAAAAATCACGCGCCTTCTTCCATTAAAGTTTTACTTTTAAAGTTTCGGAAAATAATCTTACAAATTTAAACCAGAAAGAGAAATCTAAATAATTTTATTATCATTGCTTTTAAAAACAGCAAGAAAAAAATTTTATTTGATAAAATCTTTAGGTATATTTATTTTTTTCCACTTACCTGTATAATAAAATGTAAATTAAAGGGGTGGAGTATAAATGAATATATGGGAACAAGCATTAAACGAATTAAAAGAACACCTTAGCGTGCCAACATTTGAAACATGGTTTCGCAAAATTGAGCTCGAAAAAGAAACAGCGGATTCAGTTACACTGAATGCTCCATCGGAGTTTGTGAAAGAATGGTTGGAAACAAAATACAAATCTCTCATCGAAAGTACCCTTTCGGGGTTAAAAAATAAAGATGTAAAAGTAGAAATTGTTGTGGGAGAAAAGGAAAAGGGGCCTCCGCAAAAAATTGTTATTAATAACTTAACTCTGAAAAAGCGCTACTCCTTTGAAAACTTTGTTGTTGGAAATGGGAACAAGCTTGCTTATGCAGCCTCTACGGCTGTAGCCAAAAACCCAGGTACAGCATATAACCCTTTATACATATATGGAGGAGTAGGTCTGGGGAAAACACATCTTTTGCAAGCAATTTCTCACTACCTATTAAGGAACTTTAGTGATTTGAAAATCATTTATACTACCACAGAAAAATTTACAAACGAAGTAATTTATGCTATCCAAAATGCGCGTAGCAACAGCCAGCTGATAGACCGTTTTCACAAACAGTACCGTTCCGTAGACGTATTGCTTATTGATGATATTCAATTCCTTGCAGGCAAGGAACGTACACAAGAAGAATTTTTTCATACGTTTAATTCGCTACACGATGCAGGCAAACAGGTCGTGATTACATCCGATTGTCCTCCAAAAGAAATAGCGACTCTCCAGGAAAGGCTCTTAACACGTTTTGAATGGGGTCTTGTAGCTGATATACAGCCTCCAGATTTTGAAACAAGAGTAGCAATCTTAAAAAAGAAAGCAGAGTTAGAAAATATTAGTGTACCCGATGACGTTCTTTTTTATGTGGCAAAGAATATCTTTTCCAATATCCGTGAATTAGAGGGAGCTTTAGTTAGGTTGGTTGCATCTGCCTCATTAACAAATGAGGAGATTACTCTTTCGTTTGCAACAAAAATACTAGCCAATGTAATTCAGAGTAATAACGAACCTATTACAATAAAGAGGATTAAAAAAGTTGTTTCTGAATATTTCAATACCACTGAAGAAGCATTAGATGAAAGAAAAAGATCACAAGATATTGTAATACCAAGACAAATTGCAATGTACCTTGCAAGACAACTCACTGATTCCTCTCTTCCATTAATTGGAAGTTCCTTTGGTGGAAGAGACCATACTACAGTAATGCACGCTTGTGCTAAGATAGGCAAGGAAGCTGAAAAACAAGAAACAATGAAGGCATTAATAGAAGATATTACAAAAAAACTCAAGTCTGGGAATTAACTGTGGAAAACTATGTAGAAAAGATGATTTTCCCTGTGGATAAATTTTATGCTGTTGATAATGTTGAAAAATTTAAAACTTACCAACAAACATATAAACAGTATTTTTTAATAAAAACCTACATAGAATAAACATTTGCACATAATACAGCGCCTTATTATTACTATTATGATATTTTAAATATTAAAAAATAAAATAATAAAGATAAAGGAGTGGATAAGATGAGAATAAAATTATTAAACAAGGAATTTTTGAAAGCTTTAAATAACGTGGGAAAAGTAATTTCTCCCAAATCAATAGATCCTATTTTAAATAACGTACTGATACGTGTTAATGGTACTGATATCACCTTTATTGCTACAAACCTTGAGCAGGGAATTAAAAATACAGTTAAGGGGGAGGTAGAAATTGAACCCGACGAACCCAAAGAAACAGTATTACCATTTGCTTTACTAAGAGAAATAATTTCAAAGTTTAATAATGAAGAGCAAACAGAAATTTTAGTTAGTAGTGATAAAGGAATAATTAAACAGAAAACATCAGAGTATAAATTTAATTGTTTTAATGCAAACGCATTTGCTCTTCTCCCAGAAATAGAGGAAAAAATAAAAATAACTATTCCCATAAAAACACTAAAAAAACTTACTGAAAATACAATATTTGCTGCCTCAAAAAGAGAAGAAAGTAGAAAAGAGTTTAAGGGAATACTGTTTGATTCTAAAGATAATAATCTTAGGTTTGTAGCTACAGATAGTACATGTCTTGCATTTAGTAACTTCCCAGTTGAGGGTATTGAGGAGGAATTATTCATTATCCCATGGAAAGCGTTAGATATTTTAGGTAAAGTTGAAGTAGAAGAAGAAATGATTGATATTATATCTGACAAAAACCAAATTTCTTTTAATACACCTAATGTTAATATTATATCCCTACTTATAAACGGCTCATTTCCTCCCTATGAAGCTATTATTCCTAAAGAAGATGAATTTTACGCAGAAGTGCGTAAAGATGAACTCTTACCTGCTTTAGATAGAGTAGAAGTACTTGCAAGAAGTAGCACAAAGAAAATAGTTCTAACATTTTCGGCAGGCAACCTAAATATAGAGGCTGTGCTACCCGAAATAAGTGAAGGTAAAGAGAGTGTTAAATTTGAGGGAACCGCAGAACTTTCTGTAATACTTCATGGAGAAAAACTAATTAACGGCGTAACCCACATAAATGATGATATAGTAGTGTTTGGAATGAATAGCCCCTTACATCCAATTAAAATTAAGGGGAAAAGTGATGATTCATATCTTTATATTATTATGCCGCAGAAGAAAACTACAACAATTTAATGGAAATTAGTTCTCTCCATATTGAGAATTTTAGGTCTTTTAAAAAAAGCGAGTTTAATTTTTCTTCCCTTTTTAATATTATTACTGGTAAAAACAGTACTGGGAAAACAACAATACTTGAGTCGATATATTTAGCATCTTCAGGGAAATCTTTTATTACTAGCCACCTGTTAAATTGTGTGAGTTTTAATAAAGAGTATTTTTTTATCTCCCTTATTTTCCAGGATAGTTTAAGGGAAAAAAATATCGATATTTTAATTGGAAATGGGAAAAAAGAAATACAGTTAAACCATAAAAAAGCAAAAGGATTTTTTGAAATTATAGGAATACTTCCCGTTATTTTTCTAAATTATAAAGTAGTGGATATTATAAAAGGTGGTCCTGAAAAAAGGAGAAACTTTTTAAATCACTGGCTAATCTTTACGGATCCTTCATACTATTCCGAATTATCGAATTATTACACTCTTTTATACCAAAGAAACGCTTTGCTTAAAAGTATGAATATCTCCAGAGAACTCCTTTCTATCTTATCTAATAAAATTATTCCGGTAGGGCAGACTATACAGAATAAGAGAAAAGAAGCCATTTCCTCGCTCAATGATATTGTGCAAAAAAACTTTTATAAAATTTCTAATAAAAATATAAAGATAGAGTTTATTTATAATCCGTCCCCAACCGAAAAATTATTAAAGAATGGGATGGAAAACACAGAAATACAAAGGAAGCGAACACTTTTTGGGCCGCACCTTGATGAATTAGAAATTTTCATGGATGGCATCCAGGTAAGAGAGTTTAGCTCTTTAGGAGAGGCGTATAGTATTGCATTTGCAATGCGTTTTGCAGAAAAAGAGGCTATTCAAGGGAAAAGAGGGGAAGAACCAATATTTTTAATGGATGATTTTTTTTCTGATCTCGATGAAACACGTCGCGAAAATGTTTTAAGAATGACAGAAGGTGGACAAATATTTTTGACAACTTTGAACTTGAATATTATTCCTAAGGATGTGCTTGATAAAGCAAAGATTATTTCATTATGAATACTCTTAAATATATTTTAGACAGCGTTCTACAAAAAAAGCAAATTTATGTCAAAATTAAAGGAAATCTTGCGCTTTTAAAGTGGGATGAGATTGTTGGTGAAAAACTTTCCAATTATACAACACCTATTTTTTATAAAGAAAATACAATTTTTATAGGAGTGATAAGTCCATTATTTATGCGAGAACTTACATTCATGAAAGCGGATATACTAAAGAAAATTAACGAAAGTATCCCAGATTCGCCAATTAAAAATATTAAATTTAAATTAGTATCACAAATACACAAGAAGGCAAGAAAAAGAACCAAAGAAGATGAATATCTTTCTTATCAGGATATAAAGCTTACACAGAGCGATATTAATTGGGTAAAATCTGTAGCGGATAGGTTAAAGGTCGGGAGCGAGCTTAGAGAGAAATATGTTGAATTACTTACTTTTTATAAAAAAAATGAGAGGCTAAAAGAGCAGTTAGGTTATAAGGCATGCAAGAAATGTGGTGCTTTATTTAAGGGAGAGGGCCCACTTTGCCCCGTTTGCAAGATGAAGGACTAAACTGGAGAAAAAATGGTTGACTATTATTGAAGTTTTGATATAGTAAGATGTGAAATTTTAAGGAGGTTTTTTATGAGAATAAATTATAAGCCGCATAATAAGAAGCGTGCTAGGCATTTTGGGTTCAGGGAAAGGATGAAATCGCCTGGTGGTAGAAAAGTCTTAAGCAGAAGAAGAACAAAAAGCAGGATAAAGCTTTCGGTATAGATTGAAATTGTGGGAAAGACTTAAAGGGAAAGAGTTTAAAGATGTACTGGAAAACTCAAAGAAATACTTTGGGCATTTTGTTGTAGTGTTTGTTTCGGATCGAGCACAAGGGAAAGTTGGATTTATTGCATCTAAAAAAGTAGGGAATGCTGTAAGGCGAAATAGGGCAAAACGATTGATGAGAGAAGCATTTTTGAAAATTGAGGATAAACTATTGAAGGATAGAAGCTATGTCATTGTTGCAAAGAAAAGTATAACAACTGTTAAAATGCAGGATGTTTTAATAGATTTGTCAGGGATTTTAAGAAAGGAGTGTAAGGAATGAAAGCTTCTTTACTCTTCGTTCTTAAATTTTATAGGCGTTATATTTCACCGTTAAAACCACCGACATGTCGTTTTGTCCCGACTTGCTCTGATTATGCAGTTCAAGCAGTTGAAAAATATGGGATAAAGAAGGGCGGATGGCTTGCGGTAAAAAGGGTTTTGCGATGTAATCCTTTTTTCCCTGGAGGAAGTGACCCTGTACCTTAAGGAGGATATATGAAAAAGAAGTTACTTTTAATTTTGATTGGAATGCTTATGTTTTCAATTTTTATTACAGGATGTGCTGGTGGAGTAAGTTTTCCGGATGTGACTGAATCTGGCGTGATTGTACAAATTGCAGGAAGAGGAAGGCCTATGGAGAATATTCCTCTTTCAGTCCGTATTACGAACAATACAACTGATTTTATTTCTGATGTGAAAGTAAAACTTATTTCAATTGACAACAGTTCTGACCTATCACCCTTTGAATTATGGAAGGGGACAAGAGAAGTCGATGTAAAAGAAATAGCCAACACTGCTATTATTGAATCTGGGAAAGCGGTAACAGCTACATTTACAATTACTTCTTACGATTATATTGATGCGAGAGCATACCCTATGACATTTCAAGTGAGTTATAAGGATAGTGGCGGCGCAGTACAAACAATCACAAAGAATGGGATCATCGATCTTGTTGTTCCAAACAGATTTTATAAGGCTATGAGGGATATTATTGAATTTTTACACAAGTTTACTTATAATTACGGACTTGCTATTATTCTTGTTACGCTGTTGCTTAAGCTTCTTACGCACCCATTAACAAAGAAGCAGTTTAAATCTACTGCAGGGATGACAAAACTCCAGCCTGAAATCAAAAAGATTCAAAAGAAGTATAAAGGCGATCCCCAAAAAGCAAACCAGGAAACAATGAAACTCTATAAAGAGCATAATGTGAGTATGTTTGGAGGTTGTCTACCGCTACTTGTGCAATGGCCGTTGCTCCTTGTTTTATTTGGTTCGCTTACTAATTATGCACCATTTAACCTTGAGCGTTTTCTATGGCTTAGTAATTTAAATACCCCTGATACATACTACATTATGTCGGTACTTGTTCTTGTCTCTATGTTTGTTCAGAGCAAGACTTCACAAATGCCAGGGCAGGTACAGGACCAGAACATGAAAATGATGATGTATTTCTTGCCGGTTATTTTTGCAGTATGGTCAATTAAATGGTCTCCATCACTGCTTCTTTACTGGATTACATTCTCATTTGTTCAAGCGGGAGAACAACTATATATTTTGAAACATCTTGCGCGAGTAACACAAGAAATTCCTAAAAAAGGCAAAGAAGAAAAATAATATGGAAGAACGAGAAATAACCAGTTTTCTTGAAAGTTTTTTTAAGGCGGCAGAGGAAAATCCGTCCATTGTTGTGGAAAAAAAATATGGAAGTCATTATGTTAACATAGAAGGGCTTTCTAATCCAGGACTCTTTATAGGGAAAGAGGGGATTGTTTTGCGTTCCCTTCAGTATATATTGAATATATATGCACACAAAGAGGATAGGAATTTTCCAATGGTTATGGTAGATATTAACGGGTACAAGTTGAGACAGATAGAAATGCTTAAGACTATTGCCTTAAATGCAGCACTGCGTGCAAAGAGATTAAAGGAGCCTGTTTCCCTTAAACCGATGTCTGCCTCTGCTAGAAAAGTTGTTCATATGGCTCTGCATAACTACCCTAATATTTGGACACATAGTGCCGGGGAAGAGCCAAGAAGGTATGTTGTAGTTGATTTAAAAAAGTGAATGATACAATTGTAGCAATTTCTACACCAAAAGGCTTTGGTGGAATAGGAGTGGTGAGGCTTTCAGGCCCCACCACTTTTTTTATAGGGCAGAAAGTTTTTTCTATAACTGTTAAAAACCCCAGAACAGTTTATACCGGGTATATTTTTAATCCGGATACGAAAGAGCGTATCGATACGGGTATTGCCATTTATTTTAAAGCTCCCCATTCCTATACAGGGGAGGATGTTTTTGAACTTCAGATGCACGGAGGAGTAAAGAATCTCGAGCTAGTGGTTAAGGTTCTTGTTCAACTTGGTGCACGCCTTGCGGAAAGAGGAGAATTTACAAGGCGTGCCTTTCTTAATGGCAAACTGGATCTTATTGAAGCCGAAGCAGTAATTGAATTGATTGAAGCAAAAACAGAGAAGGCGGTAAAGGTTGCAGCGCGCAGACTTTTTGGTGGAATAAGCGATGAAATATTCGAGATAAAAAAGAGATTGCTTTATACTATCTCATCCATAGAAGGAGCAATAGATTTTCCATTTGATGTAGAGACATTAAGTGTTGGCCAACTTGATAAGCAGATCACCGATGTTCTTAATCTCACTAAATCGCTTCTTTCAACATATAAAGTAGGAAAAAGAATTGAAGAAGGGACAAAGGTTGTGATTGCAGGAAGGACAAATGTTGGGAAATCTACATTACTTAATGCTCTTTTAAAATTTGATAGAGCCATTGTCAGTGAAATTCCGGGGACAACAAGGGATACAGTAGAAGAGATGGTAGATTTTTTTGGTATTCCTGTTCGATTTATCGACACGGCAGGAGTAAGAGAAACTAAAGACGTTATTGAAGTTTTAGGGAAGGAAAGAAGTGTAGAAGCAATTCAACAGGGAGATATTATACTTTTTATGTTTGATGCAAGTGAAATGCTCACAGCAGAAGACAAAAAATTTGCCAAACTTACAGACGGAAAGGATCGTATTATTGTATTAAATAAAACAGATCTTCCGGCGAAACTCACAATAAAAGAGCTAAAAAGCTTATTTAATAATGAAGATATTATTCAAATTTCTGCGCTTAAGAAGAAAGGTATTGAGGTTCTTGAACAGATAATCTATGACAAAATCATTCCCAAAGAGATAGAGACTGCCCTTATCACAACAGAGAGGGAAAAGAACTGCTTAAAAGAGGCAGTCAAGCATCTCGAAAAGGCAAAAGAGCTTGTGAGCTCAAGCAGAGATGAGCTTGTTTCGGAAGAACTAAAAGAAGCAATTATTTTAATGGGAATACTCACGGGAGAGGAAGTCTCAACGGAAATTCTTGATACAATTTTTTCACGTTTTTGTATAGGTAAATAATTTTTAGTATCAATATTTGCCCAATTTGGTTTTTGATACTGATTTTTACTCAAATTTTCTGACCGGAATAAATAGATGCTTTTTATTTAGCGTCATTACTCTGTTTCTTTAATCTTGTTAAAAAAGTGGAATTAATTTCCTTGACTGCTTAATTTTTTTTTATATAATAATTTTAATATCCAAAATTCAAAATGATTCGGGAGGGTGAACCAAATGAATTTTAAGCATATTGGCAAAGATGTTCAATATCGTCCTGATGTCTTAGAGCGAGTAACTGGTGAGGCCATATTTATTGATGATATAAAGCTTCCCGGGATGCTTTACGCTCAAATATTACGTCCAAAGTATGCTCACGCTAAGATTTTGTCTATTGATACATTGGAAGCTGAAAAAATGCCAGGCGTGTATAAAGTTATAATGGGTAAGGGATGGGAAAAACATTATGGTGATTGTATAAAAGATATGATGCCTATGGCCGTAGATAAAGTTCGTCATATTGGTGATGCAGTAGCGGCAGTCGTAGCTGATACTGAAAAAGATGCGCGAGATGCACTTAAAAAAATAAGAGTTGAATATGAACCGCTTCCAGTATACACTGACGCAATGGAAGCAATCAAAGAGGACGCATGTCTTATACACGAAAATAGTGATGAATATTTTCATGTTTCTCCTCTTTACGAACCAATACCAAAAACAAATATTGCTCTACGTTACAGAATAAAAAAGGGGGATGCTGTCAAAGGATTTAAAGAGGCAGACATTGTAGTGGAAAGAGAGTTTAATTTCCCGCTTATGTCGTCAGCAGCCATTGAAGTACATGGCGCAATAGCTCTCTTTAGAATGGATAATACAATTGAAATCTGGACATCCAATGTGGGATCTTTCGCTGTAAGAGAGGAAGTTGCAAATTTATTTGATCTTCCCATAAGTGATGTGAGGGTTCATGTACCATATATAGGAGGGTGTTTTGGTTATAAATCTGACCCTTCGTTAGGTCCGCTTATTGCATATATTGCAAGCTTTGTTCCTGGACATCCAATAAAATTAAGAGTCTCAAGGCAGGAAGATTTTACAAGTACGTTTATAGGCCGAGGTATAAGAACAAAAATGAAAATCGGGGCAAAGAAAGACGGGACATTTACTGCCATGGAAGCAAAACTGTACTTATCTACAGGGGCATACGCAGATACAGGATCAAATGTATTAATCGTTGCAACACAATCCGCGGGCGGAGTTTACGAGTTTTCTAATGCTGACGTAACTGGATACTCTGTTTATACGAATACTCCACCAGTTGGAGCGTTGCGAGCTTACGGACATCCTGAAATACAATTTGCTCTTGAGCGCCTTGTGGATATTGTTGCTCGAGAACTAGATATGTCCCCAGATGATGTCAGAAGGAAAAATTTTCTCTCAGAAGGTAAATCAAATGTTGTCGGGGAAACGATGAAGAAGAGCGATGGAGACCTGTATAAATGTATTGACAATGTAGAAAGAGCGATATTTTCCAAAGAAAAGCCAAAAGAAGATGAAAATTATTATTATGGAAGAGGTATTGCCGGGCTGATTAAATCTCCAAAGGCTCCAACATTTGCGGCTAAAGGATGTCATATAAAATTTAATGTTGATGGAAGTATTTCTGTTAATATGTCTGGCGCTGATGTTGGGCAAGGGCTCTTTATCCTTGTAAGGCAGATTGCTGCAGAAGCATTAAAATTACCTTTAGAAAAAGTTAGAGTTTACAATGAAATTGATACACAGTTTTCGCCATGGGAGTGGCAAACAGTAGGGTCTATGTTTACATTCCAGGGCGGCAACGCCATAATAAAAGCTGCAAATAAGGCAATCGAGATGTTGAAGAAAAATGCGGCTTTAGTACTGCACAGAGATGTTAGCGTACTTGAATATGACGGCAATTATGTTTATGACATATCCTATCCAGATGTAAAAGTTCCTGTCAGTAAGATTTGTCGTGGTTATATTATGAAAGACGGAACAACAATCGGTGATGTTGTTCAAGTGTCAAGCGATTTCAGATTGCCAGGCGCTCAAAATCCGGATCCGGAAACGGGAATGGGAAGGACAGGCGTGAGTTATACGATGGGTGTTCAAGGGTGTGAACTTCGGATTGAAAAGAAAACGGGGAAGGTTATTATTGATAACTTTGCTACCTCTATTGACATAGGGAGAGTAATAAATCCATCCAATGCCAGAGGGCAGGTTGTAGGCGGCGTTGTTATGGGCATTGGTGAAACTCTTATGGAAGAGATAAAATTTGATAAAAACGGAAAATTAATTAATGCCAACTTGCTGCAGTATAAACTCCCAACAATTTACGATATGCCAGGAAAACAAACGATAGAGTTTGTAGAAACCCATGATGAAATAGGGCCATTTGGGGCGCGAGGAATAGGAGAACATCCAATGGTAGGAGTAGCTCCTGCCATATTGAATGCAATCTACGATGCTATTGGTTATGATTTTTACGAAATTCCGCTTACACCAGATAAGATCAAAGCTGTAATTGGTGCGGACATGGAGGTACTGTAATGGAAAATATCACACTTATGCTGAACGGGAAAAAAGAAACAATTTATTTTGAAGAAAGTGAAACACTTCTTTATGTTCTAAGAGACAGAATTGGCCTTATGGGAACAAAGTTTGGTTGTGGCTACGGCGCTTGTGGTGCCTGTACGGTAGTTGTAAACGGAGAAGCTGTCAGGAGCTGTAAGGTCTTGTTTAAAACAGTAGAAGGAGCAGATATTCTTACAATAGAAGGTTTGGCTGACGGGAAAAAACTTCATCCTATCCAGCAGGCATTTGTGGACGCAAATGCAGTGCAGTGTGGATTTTGTACACCGGGTATTGTTATGGAATTATATGCTTTATTTAGTAAAGAGCCTGCTGCTTCTAACGATAGGATAAAAGAAGTTCTCAGTAAACATCTTTGCAGGTGTACGGGGTACGAGTCTATTTTTAATGCTGCAAAACTTGCACAAAAAGATGAAAGTTATATGAAGCAGGATAAAAAAGATTTTGAAAGAGCAGCAAAACTTGCAAGAGAATATATGAAGGAATAAAGAAAGGAGGATAAATATTTGATGGAAGGCGAAGTAAAAGAATTTGATCTTGTAGTGCGAAATGCGTGTACAAGAGGGCTCCCTGAAACACTTGTGGATATTGGCGTTAAAGAAGGAGTAATCACAAGCATAGGAGAAAATTTGAGAGGGAAAGGTGAAAAGGAAATTGATGCAGGTGGGAGATTGGCAACAGAATCGTTTGTAAATACGCACCTTCATCTATGTAAAGTGTATACTCTTGAGATGATGGACGAAGAGGCACTTAAAGATTACCACGAAGCAGGTATGGGTAAAGCGATGAACGCTATTGAGATGGCTTCCAAGATTAAGGAAAAATATGCTGAGGAGTGGATTATCAAAAATGTGAGACGTTCAATGAAGCTTGCCGCATTGAACGGGGTAACCCATATTAGAGCATTTGCAGATGTAGATAGTAAAGCCAAACTTGAGGGTGTTAAAGCGTTGCTTAAGGCAAAGGAAGAGTTTAAAGATGTAGTGGAATTGCAAATTGTTGCGTTTCCGCAGGATGGAGTTGTAAGAGAATCTGGCGCAAAAGAACTTGTCGAAGAGGCAATAAAAATGGGAGCAGATGTTGTTGGCGGAATACCCTGGATAGAGTTTACCGAAGAGGATGAGCAAACTCACATTGATGCAATGTTTGAAATTGCCAACAAATATGATAAGGATATTTCTATGCTTGTAGATGATGCAGGAGATCCAGGCCTCAGGACGTTAGAAATGCTTGCTGTAAAAACGATTCAAGAAAATCGTTTTGGTAGAAGCCTTGCACACCATGCAAGAGCGATGTCAATGTATCCAGGTCCTTATTTACAGAAAGTCATTGCTCTTCTGAAAAAGGCAGAGATGGGAGTTGTAAGTGATCCTCATACAGGTCCTTTACATGCTCGCGTCAGAGAGCTTCTTGATGCTGGAGTGCTTGTAGTTCTTGGGCAGGACGACATATCAGATGCATACTATCCATATGGCAGAAACAATCTATTAGAAGTAGTATTTCTTTCTTCGCACATATTGTGGATGACCTCTCGCGAAGATATGGAGAAATTGTACGATATGGTTACTGTTGATGCAGCAAAGTCAATCGGGCTAAAGAACTTTAAGTTAAAAGAAGGAGCACAGGCAAATTTTGTCGTGCTAAGGGAAAACAGTGTGAGAGAGGTAATACGTAATCATGATGAGCCTCTCTATGTGATAAGCCACGGCAAGCTTGTTGACCGTGAGAAGTATCTTACTTAAGTAGTTAAATAAAAAAGGAGGAAGAATATGAGAAGAAGAAGTATTTTATTGGGTTTAGTGTTATTTATGGTGCTTGCACTCGTAGTTGCTGGTTGTGCGCCAGAAGCTGCACCCGAGGAAAAGCCAGAAGAAGAAAAATTAAAAGTAGCTTCGATTTTTGCGACGCCTATTGAAGAACCATGGGATGGCTGTATTCACGAAGCACTTTTAAAGGCGAGAGATGAGCTTGATATTGATTATGAATGGGCAGAAAATATAAGTTCATCTGACTTTGAAAGAGTGGTAAGGGAGTATGCAGACAAAGGATTCGACCTTATTATGGGCGATGCTTTTGGTGCTGAAGATGCTGTAAGAAGAGTGGCTAAAGATTATCCGGAAATCGCTTTTGCATTCGGTTCCGGCGGCGGACTTGCTGAACCGAATTTCTCAGTATTTGATGATTGGATTCATGAGCCAGCATATCTTGCAGGTATGATCGCAGGTAAGCTCACAAAGACTAATATTCTTGGTGTTGTGGGCGGTGTCCCTGTTCCTGAAGTAAATAGAATTGTAAACGCGTTTATAGAAGGCGCAAAAGAAGTAAATCCGGATGTGAAAGTAAAGGTTTCATTTATTGGATGCTGGTTTGATCCACCAAAGGCAAAAGAAGCTGCAATGGCGCAGATAGATGCTGGAGCAGATGTTCTTTATGCAGAAAGATATGGTGTTATTGATGCCTGTAAAGAAAGAGGGGTTTATGCTTTTGGTAACATGCAGGATCAAAATTTACTTGCTCCTGATACAGTAGTTACCGGGCCTATCTGGAATATGTTCCCAACAGTTAAATATCTAGTAGAGTCGATTAAACTCGGAGCTTATCAAGCCCAGGATCTTAAGGATTGGTCAATGATGGGCAAAGGTGGCGCTTATCTTGCTCCTTTCTATGGTTTTGAAGACACGCTTCCTGCAGATATTATTGAAATGGTTAAAAATAGAGAACAAGAAATTCTAAATGGAACATTTAGAGTTTCAGTAGATGAATCAACTCCAAAAGGAGACTAATTAGTAATTAACAGAGAACCAATTGAGCACAGGAAATTTCCTGTGCTCAATTGGTATTAGCGCGAGGTGGACATGGAAAAAGTTGTGGAGATGCAAAATATTAGAAAAACCTTTTTACATACAATTGCAAATAATAATATCAATTTTGATATTTGTAAAGGCGAAGTAGTAACTCTTCTTGGAGAAAACGGTGCCGGCAAAACAACTCTAATGAAAATTTTGTACGGGATGTATTCTATGGATAGCGGCGAAATCTATGTAAAGGGCAAAAAGGTTGATATAAAATCTCCAAAAGATGCGATATCTCTTGGGATAGGTATGGTGCATCAGCATTTTACTTTAGTAAAATCATTCTCTGTAACAGAGAATGTTATACTGGGATTGCCTCCTTCAAAAGGCATAGAAATTGACCTTGAATCAGCAAAAAAAGACCTTATATCGCTATCAAAAAAGTATGGACTTGAGGTTAATCCAGATGCAAAAATCTGGCAGTTATCCGTAGGAGAAAAGCAGCGAGTAGAAATTATAAAAGCACTTTATCGGAACATTGATGTGCTCATACTTGACGAACCTACCGCAGTTTTAACTCCGCAAGAAGCAGAAAATTTGTTTGATACGTTGAGATTATTAATAAAAGAAGGGAAAAGCATCGTTTTTATTTCGCATAAATTAGGCGAAGTTATGGAGATAAGCGATAGAATCGTTATTTTGAGAAACGGCGCACTTACGGGAGAGAAAAACAAAAAAGATACAACCAAGAAAGAACTTGCAAGATTGATGGTTGGGAGAGAAGTGTTAGAAATTATTGAAAAAGAGGAAATCCCAGAAAGAGGAGAGCCACTTCTGGTAGCGCAGAACTTGCATGCTCTTAACGATAAAGGAATAGAGGCGTTAAGGGGAATATCATTTGAGGTGAGAAGCGGAGAAATTCTTGGGATAGCAGGTGTATCCGGCAATGGGCAGCGTGAGCTGGAAAACATTCTTTGCGGAGTAAGAGAAAATACAGACGGTAGAATTATTTTTAAAGGCAAAGAAATAACAGGTAAAAAACCGAAAGAGATTATTAACCTCGGGATAGGAAGGATTCCAGAAGACAGGATGGAAGAAGGTCTCATATTAGATCTTCCTGTATTTGAAAATCTTATAGTTGAATCTTACGACAAAAGGCCATTATCAAGTGGAATTTTGATAAACTATTCTTCAGTTAAAGAATTCGCAGAAAGAATAGTAAAGGAATATGATGTCAAAACTCCCAGTATTTATACGACAACCAGGACACTTTCTGGTGGTAATTTACAAAAAGTGATACTTGGAAGAGTGCTTTCAAGGAATCCCGAGTTTATAATAGCATCTCAGCCAATACGGGGGTTAGATGTAGGGGCTGCAGAATATATACATACCAAACTACTCAGCGCGAGGGCAAATGGCGTTGGGGTCCTTCTTATATCAGAAGATCTTGATGAAATACTAATGCTAAGTGATAGAGTTCTTGTGATGTACGAAGGAGAAATTATGGGTATACTGGACCGGAAAGACATTACTATAGAGGAACTTGGGTTAATGATGACAGGCACAAGAATGGGAGGTCTCCATGAATCTAATTAGCTTTAAGTTGGAAAAAAGAACACCTCCTCCATGGTGGTTTAGAATATTAATGCCAATTATGGCGGTAATTATATCTCTTGCAATTTCTTCTATTTTTTTGTTGATCCTCCGTAAAAATCCGTTTACAGCTTTTTATTATCTTTTCTATGGCGGGCTTGGGACGAAGTTTGCATTTTTAGAAATGCTTGTTAAGGCAACTCCGCTTATTTTGACTGGTATTGCTGTGTCGGTTGCATTTCTTGCAAAATACTGGAACATTGGTGCAGAGGGGCAGCTTTATGCAGGTGCACTGCTTGCTACATGGGTTGGCATACAAAATTTTAATCTTTCTCCAGTTTTTTATGTTTTACTGGTAATTGTTGCAGGGTTTGTGGGCGGCGGAGTATGGTCTTTTATTCCTGCTTATCTTAAAGCCAAGTTTAAAGTAGATGATGTCGTTACAACACTTCTTATGAATTATATTATGATATATTTTGTTAGTGCAATTTTGACTGGACCATGGAGAAATCCAGTATCGATGTGGCCAGAGTCAGTTAATATTGCAGAAAATGCACGGCTTATACAATTAGTTCCTCGCTCACGAGTGCATATTGGTTTTTTAATTGCTGTTGCCGTAGTTTTTGTGGTATATTTTATTGTCAAAAAGACGAAACTTGGGTTCGAGATCAGGGCAACAGGATCAAACCCTAAAGCTGCCAATTTTCTTGGTATTAACACACTAAAAACTATTATTATTGCTTCAGTTTTAAGTGGTGGAATAGCAGGACTTGCAGGCGTTAGCGAAGTTGCTGGAGTGCACTATCATCTTATTCACAATCTTTCTCCTGGC
The DNA here is from genome assembly GCA_002299965.1 of Caldiserica bacterium UBA646. Classification (GTDB taxonomy): domain Bacteria; phylum Caldisericota; class Caldisericia; order Caldisericales; family Caldisericaceae; genus UBA646. The sequence continues at coordinate 15,939 of DBOM01000033.1, forward strand.
TACGGATACAGTGGTATAGTTATTGCCATGCTTGGAGGACTTAACCCCTTTGGCGTGCTATTTGCGGCTCTATATTTTTCTGTTATTATTACGGGAGCTCAAATGATGAGCAGAAGCGTAGGTATACCACCATACATAGCAGATGTAATTCAAGGGATAACCTTGATTGTTATGCTTGCGATGTTGCTTTTATTTGAATATAAAATAAGTATCAGGAGGGGAAAATGAACAATTTCTTTACAACATCGTTTCTGGTAGGATTTTTTGCATCTACGATACGAATGGCAACCCCTTTGATACTTGCAACACTAGGAGAAGCTTTCTCTGAACGTTCCGGAATCCTTAATCTTGGAATTGAAGGCATTATGATATTCGGTGCATTAGCAGGTTTTGTTACTACTTATTTTACCCACAGTTTATGGCTTGGTGTATTCGCTGCAACATTTTCTGGTTTTTTATTTGGATTGCTTATGGCATTTCTCACCGTAACATTAGGGTTAAACCAGCATGTTTCTGGGTTAGGCATTACAATTTTTGCAAGTGGTCTTGCTTATTATGTGTACAGAGCAATAATTGGTTCTCCAACAATTCCTCCAACTATTACAGCATTTGATACTTTGAAAATCCCTGGGTTATGGAAAATACCATTTTTAGGTCCTATCTTATTTGACCAGTATGCTTTAACGTATGTTGCGGTTATACTTGTTATCGTATCTGGATATATTTTCTTTAAAACTTCATTTGGTTTGTCTTTGCGATCCGTGGGCGAGAATCCAGAAGCTGCAGATGCAGTTGGAGTAGATGTATATAAAATGCGTTATATTGCTCTTATGGTAGGAGGGTCATTAATGGGTATGAGTGGTGCATTCTTTACTCTTGCACAATTCAATATGTTTATATTTGATATTGTTGCGGGAAGAGGTTGGGTTGCTATAGCATTAGTTATCTTTGCTAACTGGATTCCTTCAAGAGTGTTTTGGGGAGCACTTCTGTTTGGTGGCGTCGATGCGCTGGGATTGAGATTGCAGGGAACTGCTATAAATATTCCTTTCCAGTACTTCTTAATGATGCCGTATATTCTTACAATTGTAGTTCTTATCTTTACAGCAAGGAATGCGTCATATCCTTCAGCGCTTCTCAAACCGTATAGAAGAGAATAATATAAGTAGCTAGATTAAAAATAGGTCGGGCTGAATTTTATATTCAGCCCTTTTTTATTTCCTATAAAATTATTATCAATTTGCAATATTCTTTTTTTTGTATTATAACTTATACGGACATCCGTATAGGAGAGAAAAAATGAAAGATGGAATGCCGCTTTATATTAAATTGCGGAACGAACTTGTGAGAAGAATAGAAGAAGGAAAATATAACTTAGACACTCTTCTTCCTTCTGAACGAAATCTAATATATGAATTTAAAGTTGGCAGAGAAACGGCAAGAAGAGCAGTGATAGAACTTGAACGGCTTGGATATATACACAAAAAGCAAGGAGTGGGAGCATTTGTCGTGCGGAAATATCCCATGGATCCAATAGAACCTGTAGCGAGTTTTACCATAGAGCTTGCAGCAAGAGGTGTAAAACCGGGAGACAAACTTATCAACAAAAAGATTCTAAGCCACCCGCCAAAGATAGTGATAGAAACACTGAAAACAGACAAAGTTCTATACACAAGAAGAATACGTTTTGCTGATGAACAACCTTTTGCAGTTGAAGATTCTTATTTTCCAATTGATTTGTTTGATTGTTTAAATAAATATAATTTCAAAGGTTCTTATTACCAGATTATTGTGCATAAATGTAAGATTCCGGTGACGCAGATTAATCAGGGAATTTCTTCGAGAATCTCCACAAAAGAAGAGATGAAGCTTCTTTCGCTAAAAAAAGAAATACCAATGCTTGGCATTAACCGTACCTGGTTTAGCTATAATAAACCAATTTATTACCTTATTTTCAGTGCAAGAGCTGATTTATATTCATTTAAAAGTGAGGTGAGGATTTGAAGGTAAAGAGTTTTTTATCAAAAGGCGAAGACATTTCTTCTGAATTTATTGAAGAAGTGAAACGTATTGTAGGTGAAAAATATGTTTCAAAAGATGAAAGAGACCTTATCTCATACAGCGTGGATTATTGGCTTTACGGTGTATATAAAACTCAGTTTGGTGAAATTCCTGCTATCCCGTCAGCCGTGGTTTCCCCGAAAAATTCAGAAGAGGTTCAAAAGGTTGTAAGACTTGCAAATAAATATCATGTTCAGATTACTCCATTTGGTGGAGGTTCAGGCGTACTTGGCGCGGCAATTCCGTTTAATGGAAGTATTATATTAAACACTCAACGGATGAATAAATTTATTTCTCTTGACGAGGTTTCACAGGTTGCTGTATTCGAATCTGGCATTATCGGCACAAATTTAGAGAAAGAATTGAATTACAAGGGTTATTCGTTGGGTAACATTCCACAGTCTATTTCTTGTTCTACTGTTGGAGGTTGGGTCTCAACGCGTGCTGCAGGGCAGTTTTCTACAAAATATGGAAAGATTGAAGATATGGTGCTGGGACTTACAGCAGTATTGCCTGACGGGGAGATTCTTCAAATAAAGCCAGTATCAAGAAAATCTACAGGGCCTTCTCTTAAGCATCTTTTTCTTGGTTCTGAAGGCACAATGGGTATTATTACGGAAGTATATCTTTCTGTGCATAAAATACCTGAGAAAGTTATTAAAAATAGTTTTGCATTTGATTCTGTTGAGACAGCACTTGATATGGTAAGGGAAGTTGTTCAGACAGATGCAAAGCCTGCCGTGGTAAGGATTTTTGATAAGGACGAAACTGAACGTTACTTTGGTGTTGTGTCTAACCGCGGTAAATATCAACAAGCTTTTGGTATTGCAGGCAAAATTTTAACTGGAAAAGTTTCTCCAAAAGTTTTAAGCATATTAAATGAATCAAAGAATAAGACAAGTTTTGAGGGAATGGAAAAACTTGCGGGTAAAGTTGCAGTAATTTTTATTTCCGAAGGGGATGAGGATTTTGTTTCTCTGGAAGACACAGTAATTAAAAAAAAGGCAGAAAAATATAATGGCATCCCTATAGGTGAAAAACCAGTTGATATATGGCTTAGTAAGCGGTTTGATGTGCACCTGGGGCCTACAATATTACGAAACGGAGGAATTGTAGACACAATTGAAGTAGTGTCTTTATTCAAGGATGCCCCTGCACTCTATAAAGATATCATTGCGTCTATGTTAAACGTAAAAGGAGCAGTGTCAATTTCTGGCCACTATTCACACTTTTACCCTGAATCAGCCTGTTTGTATATTACATTTGCAGGGTTTCCAAAAGATCAGTTAAAATATTATGAGGATACGTGGGCAGCTGCGATGGAAACGACACTACACCATAATGGTTCGATAAGCCATCATCACGGAATAGGTTTTTTGCGAAAACCATTTATGCAAAAAGAGCTTGGAATTGCAGGTGAAAAATTAATGAAAGATGTGATAAACGCAGTAGATAAAAACCATATTTTTAATCCCGGCAAACTGGTGGAGAGAAAAGATGAAAAAACAGTTAAATAGATTAATAGATTGTTCAATGTGTCCAAACATGTGCAAATTTAGTTGTCCTGTTTATCTTGCAACAGGCAGTGAAACGTTTACTCCACAGAAAAAGGCGCGCCTTATACTTTACAGGGAGAAAAATTTACTTGAGGATAACGATGGATTTTTTGATACTGTATTCCAGTGTGCCCTTTGTGGAAGTTGTGTTGTAAATTGCCAGTATGACGATTTTGATATAAGAGATTTTATTACAAATGAGCGTAGCATTGCATTTGAAAAAGGTTTTGTTCCACCTCTTATGGAGAAGGTGCTTGAGAATTTTAACAAGTTTGGCAATCCAAGCGGTGAAAGGGAAACGATCGACAAGGGGGAAGGAGAGATAGGGTTTTTTGTCTCCTGTAACACCTTTAAGGACAAGAGTATTCTTTCTGCAACTGAGAAAATTCTGAATAAAGCGCATGTAGATGTAAAGGAATTTGGCGGCGGTGATATTTGTTGCGGTGCGCCACTCTTTTTTGCGGGAGATATGGATGGATTTAAGAAAAAAGCAGAGCAAATGGAAAAACTTATTAAAGAAAAAGGAGTTAAACGGATCATAACAAACTGCCCGACATGTATTAAAATGATGAAGAAACATTATGCAGAAGTTGGAGTAAGTATAGGCGTTGACATTGTGCATACTTTAACGTTTACGAAAGAGCTTATTGATGAGGGCAAGCTATCGCTTAAAAAAGTTGAAAATAAATCCATTACATATCATGATCCATGTATTCTTGCAAAAGACCTTGATATATTAGAGATACCAAGAACAATTTTAAAAAATATTGGATACTCTTTGCGCGAGCCAGCTTATACTGGAAAGGATGCGCATTGTTGTGGCGGAAAAACAAAAGTTGGCGATAGAAATACGCGTGACGCAATAAGCAGTATGAGAGAAAATGAGCTTAAAGAAACAAAAGCACCAGAGTATGTTTCTGCTTGTCCTACCTGTAAAGATGTATTAAAATCTCTTCAAATGAAGGATATCGCAGAAATTGTAGGAGAGGCACTTGAATAATAAACTTTCTAAAGAAATCAACTACAGAATTTTCAAAGAGGTTAAAGAGAAAGCAGAAGTAAAAGTTATTGATAACGCCGTTTATCTAAATGGAAATGTTTCTTCATACGATAAAGCACTTGAAGCTGGTTTTATTGCTGCTTCTTTTAATAAATTAAGAGGAGTTGTTTTGAATTTACATTATCCGTCAGAAGAGAAAATTATATTTCCTGAAAAAGTTTCAGATAGACTTAATGGAATGGAGTTTGATGTAGTAATTGTTGGAGCAGGTGTAATAGGTGCAGCAATTGCGAGAGAATTATCTAAATTTAATCTAAATATAGCTGTACTGGAGAGGCACAGCGATATTGGTGTTGACCAAACTGCACATAACAATGGTATGATTCATCCTGCATTTTTAACAAAGCGCGGCACGTTAAAGTGGGAGATGAATTATAAGGGCAATGCAATGTACGATAAAGTTTCCGCTGAACTTGATGTTCCGTTTAAGAGGATAGGCACACTCATCGTTGCTGAGAATTTAAAAGAAGAGTTAATGCTTTTTGCGCTTCATAGTTTAGTTAAGTGGCATAGAGATCCCTCGCCAAAGGTTTTAAATAGGGAAGAATTAGATAAAGTGGAGCCCGGACTTGCGCAGCATATAAAAAAGGGTTTACTTGTATGGAATACTGGCGTTATATCGCCATTTGAATTAACCATTGCTTATATGGAAAATGCCATAAGTAATGGAGCAAAATTATTCCTTGAAACTTCTGTTACTGGAGTATACACAGAAAATAACTCGATTAAAGCAGTGAGAACGACACAGGGCAACATCAAAACGCATTGCTTAATTAATGCTGCTGGTTTATACGCTGATAAGATTGCTGAATTTGCAGGCGATAGGTTTTTTACAATTCACCCCAGAAGGGGGGCAACGATTATTTTTGATAAAACATACCAACCTATGAAGACGGTACTGGGCAGTTTCAGTATGCGAGAAAATAGAAACCCGCATTCAAAAGGTGGTGGCTTTATTCCTACAATTGATGGCAATCTTCAACTTGGCCCTACTGCCTGCGAAGTAGAGGACAGAGAGGATACGGCAACAACTTTTAGAGACATAAACGAGCTTCTTGATAAATTTGCACCTATTCTTTCGCGTCTTAAACCAGAATATCCCAGGGCAAACAAGGATAAAATTATTACATATTTTGCAGGAGCAAGAGCCGCAACGTTCAAGGAAGATTTTATTATTGAGCCATCACAAAAAATAAAAGGTTTGATTCATGTCGCTGGTATACAATCTCCCGGTCTTGCCTCTGCACCTGCTGTAGCTGAGAGGGTATATGAAATTATAAGAGATGAAGTAAATCCTGATGTAAAAAACGAGTTTAATCCTGTAAAGAAAAGATCTAAACCATTTTCTGAAATGGACGAAAGAGAGATTACCGAACGTGTCAAAGAGGATTCTCAGTACGGCCACATTATTTGCAGGTGCGAGCATGTAAGCGAGAAAGAAATTGTTAATGTATTACATGATGATATTCCAGTAGAAAGTGTTGATGCGATAAAAAGAAGAACGCGGGCAGGTATGGGAAGATGCCAGGGTGGTTTTTGTTTACCACGAGTGATGGATATAATAGAACAAGAAAAAAAATTAAATAGGGAATATATTACAAAAAATGGAGGAAAATCATTTATTCTGAACGGAAAAACAAAAAAGGGGGAGAAATGAAATATTTTATCGTGATTGACGGAGGTACTCAAAACATTAAGGCATTTGTATTTGATGAAAAGGGCAACGAAATATCTAAAGGAATGCACTCTGTAACGCCATATTTTTCTGTACAGCCTGATTTTGCTGAACAAGACGCAGAACAGTATTTATCAATCGTAAAAGAAGTGACAAAAAAAGTGGTGAAAGATTCCGGTGTGTTAGAAGATGATTTTGTTGCTCTTTCTATCACAACGCATAGAAGCACTATTATCCCTGTGGATAAAAGCGGTAATATAATTCGTCCTGCGATTACCTGGCTTGATGAAAGGAAGACGGATGGTTTGTCCCTTCCGGGTGGAATTGGAAAATTATTTATAAAGATAGCAGGTATGGAAGAGACACTTAAAGAGTATCAAAGAAGATCGAAGTTCAACTGGCTCCGCAAACATGAACCAGAAAATTATAGAAAAACTTATAAGTTTCTTACCGTTTCATCGCACATATTCCATGCCCTTACAGGGGAATTTAAAGACTGTTCTTCAATGATTGTAGGACTTTTTCCAATTGATTTAAAACAGCTTGCCTGGCACAAAAACCCGCTTGTTTATAAAGTATTTGGAGTAGAAAGGAAAAAACTCCCGGATCTTGTCTCTCCTACAGATATTGCAGGACACGTATCAAAAACAGGGGCAAAGGATTTTGGAGTAAAGGAAGGGCTTCCTATCATTATTGGTGCAGGAGACAAGCAATCAGAGCTGCTTGGGGCAGGCGGTATAGGCTGTGATATTGCAGAGGTAAGTTATGGTACAGCAGCAGTGATTGAGATGTTTAGCAAAAAGTATGTGACACATCCCAGGATGGATTTTTTTACATGGGGCAGTGCTGTGCCTGACAAATGGGCCCTTGAAGGATTTGTAGGGAGAGGGTACTGGATGGTATCCTGGTTCAGAAAAGAGTTTGCAAAACATGAAGAAGATCAGGCAGAGAAAATGGGGATTTCACCTGAGAATTTACTTGATAAAGAGATGAGTGAAATTCCTCCTGGTTCAGATGGATTAATTCTGCAACCTTATTGGTCACCATTTGCATTCGATCCGTCCTCAAAAGGTGCAATTATAGGATTTTCTGGTAACCATACAAGAGTACATGTTTACAGGGCTATCATCGAAGGGATTGCTTATGAGTTAAGGCGGCTTATGGAAATTATGCAGAAATATTCAGGTGCAAAAGTTGAAGAATTGCGCGTTGGCGGAGGAGGATCCGAAAGCGATGAAATAATGCAGATTACTGCTGATGTGTTTAATCTTCCTGCGAGGAGAATACACACACCACACCTTTCTGCTCTCGGTGCTGCAATAGATGCGGCTGTTGCTCTGGGGATATATGAAAGTTTTGAAACAGCAGTAGCAAATATGGTTAGGCCTGAAGAGAAATTTATCCCTATTCCAAAGAATGTAGAGATATATAATAGATTGTTTAATGAAGTATATAAAAATATTTATTCATCGTTAAAAGGGTTGTATCACAAAATATACGATATTACAAAGTGGTATGAAAAGAAAGGAGAATAATATGAGATTACCGGAATTTTTTCAGTTCCATGTACCAACGAAGATTATCTTTGGCGAAGGAGTAGCTTCCGATTTCAGCGTGGAATTGGAAGAAATGGGTGTAGAAAAGCCACTTATCGTGACGGATAAAATAATTGAGAAGTTGGGACTAGTGGATTATGTTGTAAAAGGTCTTAAGGAGAATGGCACTGAGATTGGTGGCATTTTTAATGAAGTTCCACAGGATTCTTCGGTAAGCGTTGTAAATAAAATCGCGGAACTCTACAAGAAAAATGACTGTGACGGCTTCATTGCGATTGGTGGAGGAAGTGTGATTGACAGCGTGAAGGGTGCAAATATTGTGGCGGGTGCAGGCGGGGACCTTGTAAAGGATCATTCAGGTGCGCAAACTCTTATTCATCCATTAAAACCATTAATTGTGATACCCACGACTGCCGGCACGGGAAGTGAAGTAACAACAGCTGCGGTGATTTATAACGAAGAAACACATACAAAAATGGAGTTTGTTGACAGATTTCTCCCCGCTTCACTTGCAGTGCTTGACCCGAATATGACGAAAACTCTTCCCCCAAAAATTACAGCAGCTACAGGGATGGATGCTCTTACGCATGCGATTGAAGCATTTGTAGATGTAGACGCGACACCTCTTTCGGATATGTATGCAGAAGAGGCAATGCGCATTATTGTATCTCATCTTGTTAATGCATGTAAAAATGGAGAAGATGTTGAAGAGCGGGGATGGATGATGTTAGGAGCAACAATTGCAGGCGCAGCATTTTCTCATTCCGAATGCGGTGTAGTGCATGGGATCGCTCATTCTTTAGGTGGATTACTCAGAGTACCCCACGGTGTTGCAAACGCAATTGTACTCCCTTTTGGTATGAAGTATAATCTTCCAGTGCGTGAAGAGCGTTTTTCCAAAATCGCAAAGATCTTTGGTGTATATGACGACAATCTTTCTCCTCTCGAGAATGGGAAAAGAGCAATTCAGTATATAAAATCTCTTAAAGAGGAACTTAAAGAGGTAGCAGGACTCCCAACAAAGCTAAGTGAAGTAGGAGTAAGCGAAAAAGATTTTCCGGAGATCATTAAGAAGACACTTATTGATGGTACTTCTATATACAATCCAAGAGAGGAAACCGAGGAAGGTGTTTTAGAAATTCTAAAAAATGCATTTTAATAAAGGAGGCTTAAAATGGCAGTATTTAAGGATTCTGAAGAATTAAAAAATGTTTTGGTTGGTTTTTTTAATAAAATTGCAAGTGACGAAGCAATTGCACTAAATTTTGTTAAATCAAAGCTTATTATACGATTTAATTATAGAGAACCGGATCTTTCTTTGACACTTGATATGAGCAGCGGAAAAGACCTCGTTATTACCGTAAATGATAAAGAAAAAGTACCAGAAGTTGATATGGATATGAAGGCAGATATTGCTCATAAATTCTGGCTTGGCAAGCTTAATCTTACGATGGCAATTACGAGAAGGCAGATGGTCGTGCATGGGCCTGTGCCAAAGATCCTTGCTTTTCTTCCTGCTCTGAAACCAACGTATCAGATATATAAAGACTATTTGAAAGAAACAGGTCATGAGGACCTCATAAAATAAAATAATGAAAGGATATAAAGGCAAAATTATATATGTTAATTTAACAAACGGAGAGGCGCATAATGTGTCTCTCTCAGAAGAACTTGCTAAGGAATATATTGGCGGTTCTGGTATTGCAGCGAAGATTTTTATTGATAATTACAAGCCAGATTTAATTCCATTTTCACCTGATAATCCCTTAATATTTATGACTGGCCCTCTTGCCGGCACAAAAGTACCTTCTACTTCACGATTTACCGTATCTGCACTTTCTCCGCTTACTGGCATCTGGGGTGAGTCAAACAGTGGGGGTTATTTTGCAGCGAAATTAAAATTTGCAGGTTATGATGGCATTGTTGTAACAGGAAAAAGTGACACCCCTGTGTATTTATACGTTGCGCCTGATAAGATTGAGATAAGGAATGCATCAAATTACTGGGGTATGGATACATATAAAACAGAAGGTGTGCTAAAGGAAAATCTTGGCAAAAATGCAGAAATACTTACCATAGGGCCTGCCGGAGAAAATCTTGTACTGTATGCATCTATCGTAAACAGGAAAGGACATCTTTCAGGAAGAACGGGGATGGGTGCCGTAATGGGAAGTAAAAATTTGAAAGCAATTGTTGTCGAAGGCGAAGAACCCGTTGAAGTAGCTAATCCGGAGAAACTTGATGAAATACTTAAAGAAATATTACCATATTATCAGGAAAATATTACCGTTCTTGCTTTAAGAGATTCAGGTACAAACTCCTCATTTGACCTTGGCATCCAGATGGGTGACGTACCTATAAAAAATTGGAGACTGGGAGAATGGGATAAGGCAGAGCGTTTAGGACCGTATCCTTACAAGGAAACAATTCAGAAAGGGATAGATACTTGTTATAATTGCCCTGTTGCTTGTAAGCGTATTGTAGAAGTTAACGGCGGACCTTACAGTGTTGAAAAAGGACCAGGTCCTGAATATGAAACAGTTTGTGCATTTGGTACAATGCTCCTCATTGATGATTTAAAATTTATTTCAAAAGTTAATGATTTTGCTAACAGAATGGGATTTGACACAATTACCGCAGGGAGCACCATTGCTTTTCTTATGGATCTTTATGACCATGGCTTTATTACGGAAGATGATATTGATGGAGTAAGTCTTGAATGGGGTAATAAAGAAGCTGTACTTGAGCTTGTAAAGAAAATCCCGACAAAGGAAGGTGTGGGGAAATTACTTGCAATGGGAAGCAAAAAAATTGCAGAAAAACTTGAGAAAGGAAGAGAATTGCTTACCACCGTGAAAGGACTTGAAGTACCCATGCATGACCCAAGAGGAAATTTCGGACTTGCAATAGGATATGCAACTTCAGTAAGGGGCGGATGTCATGTATCTTCTCTTGTGTATCCTGCAACTGCTGGATTTGCATACTTTCCGGAAATTCCTGAACTTGCAGACTTTGGCGATCCTTTAAGTGACGATAGTAAGGCAGCCCTTGCAGCAAAGGCGAATGATTTTGGGATGTTCTTCCACGATTCTGCTATCTGGTGCATTCTTGGTGGTAGCGTACTTAACGCTACAGAGATAGTAAATATTTTTAATGCTGTTACTGGTTTTGACTTTACGATAGAGGATATTTTAGAGAAAGGTGAAAAGATTTGGTTTTTAAAGAGAGGTATTTCTCATCTGTTTGGGATGCGTGTAAAAGACGATAAATTACCAGTAAAGCTTATTACTCCACTTAAAGAAGGCCCTACCGAAGGAGTTGCTCCCAATGTAGATAAACAACTTGAAGAGTTCTATAATCTCCGTTCTATTGATTCTGAAACAGGGCTTCCCAAAAAAGAAAAATTACTTTCATTGGGCTTAACTAAATTGAGCGATTTATTGTATAATAAAAATACTTAATGTTAGATGACGAGGAGGCAGTGTATTGAAAGCTGACGTAACAGTAATTGGAGGAGGCCCGGGAGGACTTGTTTCTGCTCTTTTTGCAAAAAGAAACGGTGCAAAAAAAGTGTTGATACTTGAGAGAGAAGATGAGTTGGGTGGAATATTAAAACAATGTATCCATAATGGTTTTGGCCTCGAATTATTTAAAAAAGATCTTACAGGTCCAGAGTATGCAGAGCGGTTAATAGATGATATCAATAAAGAGGGTGTTGATTATATGCTCGACACTATGGCAATCCACCTTTCAAATGAACGTACAATCACTGCTGTAAATTCTAAGTACGGGGTGTTTAACATAGAACCGAAAAGTATTGTTCTTGCAATGGGATGCCGTGAGCGAGCCAGGGGCAACATTGTCATTCCCGGTACTCGTCCTGCAGGTATATATACTGCTGGTGTGGCACAGCGATTTATTAATATTGATGGATATTTGCCCGGAAAGAAAGTAGTTATTCTTGGATCTGGTGATATAGGGCTTATTATGGCAAGGCGGCTTACACTTGAGGGAGCAAAAGTAAAAGGTGTGTATGAAATTATGGATCACCCGGGTGGTCTTAAAAGAAATATCGTACAATGTTTAAATGATTTTGATATTCCGCTTTATCTTTCACATACTGTAATAGAGATAAAAGGAAAGGATAGGGTTACTGGTGTTGTTGTTGCAAAGGTAGACGGGAAGATGCAGCCGATAGAGGGAACAGAAGAATTTGTTAAATGCGACACACTGCTTTTATCAGTGGGGCTTATTCCAGAAAATGAGCTTTCAAAAGAAGCCAACATTGAAATTTCTTCTAACACAAAAGGGCCTGTTATGAGTGAAACGATGGAAACAACAGTTCCTGGCATTTTTTCTTCTGGCAATGTATCTGTTGTGTTTGACCTTGTTGATTACGTTGCTGAAACCGGGGTAATTGCAGGTAAAAATGCCGCAGCGTTTGCAAAAGAAAAAAAGGAAAACAAAAAATTTATTAACATACTCCCTGGTAAAAATGTAGGGATACTTTTCCCCCACAGGTATTCATACGGAGACGATCTTATTTTATTTCTCCGTGCCGGTAAATGGATAGAAAGGCCTGTTAATATTGAGATAAAGCCTTTAAATATGAAGATGAGGAGATTATATACGCGTCCAAATGAGATGATAAGAATTAAGATATTAAAAGATAAACTTTTATCAGTAAAAGACGATATTACCGTTTCCATAAAAGAGGTGGAGAGATGATAAAACACTTTACCTGTGTTATATGTCCCATAGGATGTGAAATTGATGTAGAAGAAAATGGGGATAAGGTAATTTCAATGAAAGGAAACAAGTGTGCGCGGGGAAAAGAATTTGTCATTCAAGAATTGAAAGAGCCTATGCGTGTACTTACAACAACGGTAAGAATAAAAGGTGCGGAATTTAACATGCTTCCTGTGCGTACTGACAAGCCCATTCCCAAAAGACTCATTCCCATAACAATGGAAGATCTTGCAAAAATTGAAGTTAATGCACATGTCAAAATGTACAAAGTTATTGTGAAAAATATCGCAGGAACTAAAGTAAACATTATTGCAACGCGCAGTATGTAACCGTTTATTTTTCGTTAGGAACAATAAGAAAAAGAGTTGAGTCTTTTTCTATTATTCCCAAAATTTCCTTGCATTCCGCAGGAAATTCTTTAAACAAAGCCAGGGTGTTTGTTTCTGGTATGTACTTACTTATTGAAATCCCTTTTTCGCTATTTGAGATAATGTATATTCCATCTTCTCCTTCTATATAATGTGTATTCTCTCCTGTTTCAATGTCTATTCTATGAAATACTTTATTTTTCACATCAATTCTGTAAAGAGCGTTCTCAAACTCTGCAAATACACCATCAACATAACAAAAGATGTGTGTTGCTGAAATATTATTAAATAGAGTAACACTTCTATTTCTTAGGTTTAGCATCCCCGAAACAATTTTTCCTGTCTTTATAAAATGTGTGATAAAATACGCTTCTTTATTATTCCTTGTCACTATTGTGAATGGAGATTCAATATCTAATGGGAGTTTGTAATTATTACTATGAGAAGAAATTGGATTATAGAAGGTGATGCCGTATGCATTATCTCTTGAAACAATAATCTTGTCACCAGTAAGAGGGAGGAGGACTTTTATTGGATAAACCTCGTAGTTCTTAATTAGAAACTTTTCTTTGCTCAACTGTATTATAGAGACTTCGTGTGTTTTTTTATTGACAACATATAGATAATCGCCTATTCCTGCATAGACTTTATCATCCAATATTTTTATATCCCCCTTTATGCCTGTTAAGTTATTCACAGCAGGAGAAAGCATTTTGGTTTTTCCGTCCGAGAAGTCTGTGTAAAAAACAGTATATAAATTATTCGTCTCTTCAATAAACCAGATCGTTTGGGTCTCTTTATCATATGTAAAAGGTTGCTGTACATTATCAATAATTTTTATAGTTTTCTCAACGGTTATTACCTGTGGGATAATATCTCCACTTCTTAATAGTGAAATCTCTCCGCTTCTCCCGTATATAAAGGGCATAAGAACAGCAAAGAATAATACGATAAGAACGCCGGACACAAAAGATAATCTTCTGAATATAACTCTCCTTCTCTTTGCTCTTTGAAAACGCATTTCTATCTTTTGTCTTACCCTGTTTTCATAGGGCGCAGTATCTATATATTTTGGTTTTATTTTTTTTAATTTTTTAATAAGTTTGTCATCTTTCATTTTTATCAGCCTCTACTGTATTTTTTAATTTTTCGAGTGCCTTTTGCATTAATTTGTAATAAGCACTCTTACTTATGTTCAGTATAAAAGCTATTTCATTCTGCTTCTTTCTTTCGATAAAATGCATCCTTATTATTTCCTTTTCTCTAAAAGGCAGTTTTTCAATTGCTTGAAGCAATTCTTCCAGCTCAACATTTGGCGGGTCTTCAACGTCATAAAACTCTTTATTTATAGGAAAAAGCTTTTTACTTCTGTAAAACCCGTATATTTCATTTTCTGCAATCTTGAATAAGTAAGTAGAAAACGAAGCCTTGAAATTAAACCTCCTAATATTTTTAAGTGCTTTGTAAAATGTTTCTGCTGTAATGTCCTCTGCAATATTTGTATCATTTACCCTTCTTAGTACGAAATTGAATATATTGTTTGCGTATGCATTGTACAATGCATCAAATTGCCCGGGGTCTTTTCTTGCATTATATATTATTTGCTTTTCTTCATCTCGGCTAAGCTTTCCCATATTGCACAATTGTAATTCATTTTTGCAGTTTGCTCAAATCGATTATAATAAGCTTGCTATTTTTTTTGGAAAAGCTATCTTCAAAAGTTGTTGCTATAAGCATTGAACCTGTAAAGGAAATCATGTCTGCGTTCTTTAATGTAAACAATGGCTCGCTTGTTTTTGTATCAAACACATATATACAATCAATTGCCTCTCCTGTAATTCTGTTCACAGCAGTTGCAATGAGAATGTTATTTTTTATCTGCATATTGGTAAAACTTCCGCCTAACATATTTGGAGAGTAAGGAAATGGGGTTTCTCTTCCTGATCTATTAAAACAATAAATCTTATCGCCGTTAACAGCTATATAAGTTCTTTCATCATTCACAGCAATTTTGTCAAATCCCTTATCGAGGGTTTTTATTATCTTTCCGCTGTTTGAATCAATGATCAGTGTTTTCCCTTCGCCGGGGATAAAAAACAAACCGTTTTCTACTTTTACTTTGTTTTCGCTAAAATATATTCCTGTGTCAAACTTGTTCACAATATCCATACTATCCAGATCCACACAGTAGATATGCCCTTCATCAGGGGTAAAAAATGCTTTGTGTTCTATTATAGCAAAAGGCTCCACAAGAAAATTGCCTGAATATTCACCTGCAGGGAAGTCTCCCATCTCAGGAAAAGTGTGATCTGCAATAAATTTTCCTGTACGTTTATCAATTTTTATAATGCGAAGGTATGAATTTACAACCTGAAACAGGTAATAGTTACTTCCTCCGAGGTCTTTGCCTATAACGGGGTTCCCTTTTATATGCTTTCTCCATATATATCGGTGTTCTTTAGTGGAATATCCGTCGATCAGGTTATCATAAGTTTTATTGAAAAAATCAAAATCATAATTCACTATTATATCTTCCTTGCTAATTTCCCCCTGTGTTGGCCAATCCAATGTAGACTTATTGAGTAGATTTCCTTTTTCGTCTATTACATAAACGAAGTAGACTCCTTCATACACATTGTAAATACTGATATACACTTTTCCATCCATTAATTTGAAATCCTTTGTATCGTTTATGCACGCCTTACTGATTTCGTATTTCCAGATTTCCTGTTTTTTGTTTAAGTCAATGCAACGGATATATGTTCTTGCAGGGCCCCAGTATGCATCGGTGGCATAAAGCTTGTTTCCATCTACAATGGCGTAGTGTATGTTTTCGCACTCTTCATCAAAGATTATCGGAACTTTCTCCAAATTAAAATTAAATAACGCATCTTTTTCTACTTTAATATTGCTTTTCCCCGCAATGTATCCTGTTTTTTCAATAACAATTCTATGCTCTCCTTTTGTAACACCGTCAATATCCAAAGGTGTTCTTCCTTTATAACTTCCGTCCGCATATACAAGTGTATCGGAAGGGTTTGATGCAATTCGTATCGTAACAGGGGCTTTGTCTTCCACTTTACAGCCTGTTAGTGCAATAAATAAGGCAAGTGCTAACAATAAAATTATTTTTTTCATAAGTTTTTCATCTCCATTTTAGCAAAGTTTGTACAAATATAAAGCTGGGGATTTAAGTCCCCAGCTGATGAGTTAATTAACCTGCACCATACTTCTCTAATTCATAATCCATTCTATAAGTATGCAAAATTGGTGCGTCTGCCCAGGACGTATGATATCTATTTTCATTATGTGCATCAACAAGGGGTGTACCTGTGTAATGTTCGAAAGCAGCGACTATTCCTACGTGGTCAGCTCCCCATTTATGGTTTCGATCCAGCGTTATCACATCAGCGAGTGCCGCATTATCATATGTTTCTGTCCAGCCGCATGGAGAAATTATTTGACCGGTTTTGTAATCAATGTTGTTTTCAATGTAATAATCCATATTATCAGCTCTGCACCAACTATAGGAAGAATCTAGAGTTCCTTTTACAATATGCCATTCTTGTGAAGTATAAATATGAAGATCGTCGTCTACTATTTCTGGCTCTCCGTTATAATCCTCATCCATACTCCACCGCCCTCCTTCATAGAGGCATTGTGATACAAAGTTTGCACAATCGCTTGGAAATGCAAGATATCCTGCACTATTAGGGCTACTGTTATCATTCCAGTGAGCATCTGCGTAATCTGCCGTAGGTCTTCTATAAGGGCTCTGGACAGTTGACTTTTCGGTAATGTGCTTATCATTATACCCCATACTTGATTTTATAAGTTCCTCATTTATCTCTTCTGGTAATGGCAGTTGTTCTGTCGGCGGGTTTGGAAATCCTTTAATTCCACAACCTGCAAACAATAGACCTATTTTAAAGCTATATTCCGTCCCGCCAATATCTGCATTAATCAACTTTTCAACTTTCCAACCACCTTTGCCTTTTTTCATTATTACAGTATAATAATCTACTGTCGCAGCCGTCCAGGCGCCGTTTTCATCAACAGGAACAGCCCAATCTTGTGGAATATAGCGGGTTGTTTGCTTTGCATTTTTATCAGGTTTTACCTTATACATAAAAAACTGCTCCACGTATGCAACTGCTGCATCGTCTTTTTCATCGATTCTATATACCCTTATAAGTGGAATAAGCTTTACAATATTGAACTTTCCAAAACCTTCTGCTGCTCCATATATCCACTTTCTTAGTTCGGTTGTAGACTGTTTTCCCAATCTCGGATTTATAAAAACGTTCGAGAGTAAATTCTCATTTCCTTTTTCTCTTGTTCTAAATTCACTCATATCCTTGCTGCTTGCAAGATACGTCCGTTCCTTGAATAGTTCGTTGACAAGCTGCCCTGGACTTTCATTCGGTGAATAAGCAGCACTTTTTCCTACAAACAATACCATCATAAAGATGGATACAGTCAAAATAACTAAAATCTTTTTTTTCATTATAATCTCCTAATTTTGATTTTATTTTTTAACAAATCTTTTCAGGCAATTAATTAAGCTCTTTTTTTCTACTTCTCATTCTGTTTTTCACTGTTACTTTATCAGCAATTTATATCCTTAATCTCTTTTCTTCAATCTCAGATTCACTTTTAAAACCCTACTCAATGAATTCCTTCACCGCCGTTCGTTCGCTTTAGTTTTTCATCTCTCCACATTCATTTATACCACCTCCCTCAAATAAAGTTTCCTTAAAATAATGTTTGTTAAGGTCAGGATTGCCACTTCACTCGTTTCACGAGCTCCTCACAATATACGATGACCACCTTTTCTTCATTTTTTTTATTATCGCCTTTTAAAAAATTCTCCTTCTATATATTAGATACACAACTCACAAAAAAGTCCCATATTTTTTGAGAATTTGCCAAGGATTTCTTTCTTATGTTTACCAGCTAAAAGATATTTATCCCTCAAAGAAGTATATTACATCTGCATTGGCTCCTGTTCCAGATGTCCGTTCTCAATCCAGAAGATCCTGTCGCAGATATGCTCAAGCTCTTTCTCGTTAGGGCTTGTTAAGATAATTGTTGTGCCGTTACCATTCAAGTCTTTAATGAGGTTATGGATGCTTGCTATTCCTTTGCGGTCCAAATTGCTTGTTGGTTCATCAAGAAGCAATAACTCAGGATGTTCCATCAGTGCCTGTGCGAGGCCTAACCTTTGAATCATTCCTGTTGAGTATGCTCTGACAGGCCGTTTGTCATCAGGGTTCAGCCCCACCAATTTAATCACTTCTCGAATTTCCTCTTTTCCGATTTCATTTCTGATTGAGGCAAGAAGTTCAAGGTTTCTCATCCCGCTGAGGTAAGTGAGAAATCCTGGTTTTTCAATGAGAACACCTGTTTTGTCCGGAAACTCGACATCCTTTCCAACTTCTTTTCCAAAAACAGAAACGCTACCTTTTGTAGTGTAGATGAGGCCGCAGATTGCTCTGAGCAGCATACTCTTTCCCGAACCATTAGGACCTGTGAGCCCATATATTTTTGAGTAAGGAACCTGAAAGGAAATGTCATCTAAAATGGTACGTCTGCGAATTACTTTTGTAACGTTTTTCAAAAGCACTACGGGTTTTTCATTTGTTTCATTTTTTTCTTTCATTGTTTATGCCTCCTTATGAATTTCTGAAATTCTTTTAAATATATCCATCCTGCGGATATAGATGAAACTTACCACTAAAATTGTTAAAACAATTACTGCATTGTAAATAAGTGAAAAACTTAAAGAAAAACTATAAACACTTGGGTCAAAGAATGTATGCCTGAGAAGCATTGATTGAGAGCCAGGCAACCACCGAACAATGTATGGGTGTCCGATGCCAAAAAGCCACGAGAGCATCATAACAGCACAAACAAGAATTAGAGCGGTAAATGAATTCCTCCATATTACTGATAGTGCCATTTGAACAAATGATAATGCAAATAGTGTGCCGAGGTATAACAGAAATATCCATTTTACTAAAATCATCACGGTTATACCTTCTGGAATGTATTGCAGCGTGCCGGAAAGCAAAAACGGGCTTATCTGATTTGATAAAGGCAAGAAGAACGAACTGACTGCTAAAATGATTACAATACTTATCACCACATAGATAGTCGAGAGCATAAAGAGCGTAACGGTTTTTCCAAGCCACCACTTTCTTCGTGAGCCAATGAGAGGAATAACAGAAACTCCCCTCTGTGATAGCTCTTCTTCTGCAATATTTCCAAACAGATAGAAGAACATAAGATATGGCAAAAACCAGAAAATAAAATTAAACAGAGAATCACTGGAAAGAGGCGGGCCTGCAAATGCAACAAAAAGTACATCCCATACATTCTTTGAATAGGATGAGGGGAAAGATGCAATTTCATATACACTGAGCAATCCTATCAGAGAAAATGTAATAACCGTTAAAATTAAATCCTTTATACGAAAAGCAGTTTTTAAATTTATACGCATTACTCTTGAAAATGGCACTTTTCCCATAGCTTCACCTCAAGATGCTACCTTTTTCAAAAGAAAATCCTTCTTCCTGCATATTAAAAACCCAATGGCTGTGAATAAGGCAATCCATATTACCCAGTAAATGATTGAAGCGGAATAAGGAGGATAAAGAGAGTTTTTTTCACCGAAGCTGTGAAAGTTAAGGAGAATGTGGTTAGAGATAAAGAAATTTACAAAGCGGTAAGGGATATCACCTTTATAGGCAAAATACCCACCAAGGTTAATAAACACTCCGAACAAAAATCCCAGAGATGTGCTGTTAAAGAATAGAGATGCAGTTATAGTTGCAAGCCCTACACCGAACCATCCCAGTATCAAAAGCACAATAAGCTTGATGAATGCAGAAGTTACAGAGAGGGTTGCCGGTATCTGAGGGTTCAAATAACTGTAGCGGGGAAACTTCAAAGCCATTTCACTCCACGCATTGTTTAAGGGAAGCGCAAAGGAAGGTGCAACAAAAATGATAATGAGGAGTATTATAAGGTAAAGAATGATAGACACTGTTAGAATTAGGATTTTATTCCATAGCCATTTGCTGCGGGAGCCAAGGCGAAGAAGAACAAATTCCTCAAAATTCGTAGCGGCTGGAATGTCGCTTATAAAAAGGAGAAGAACGGGAATTAAAACTAAAAATAACATACTGCCACTTCCCAGTGTGCTAAATACAACATCCCATACATTTGCTGATATTTTCTGATTAATAGTAAATACCAGAACTCTATCACCTATAAGGTACGTAAAGAACAAAACTATTAGAAATAGAGATATCAGCATCCATCTTTTATAAAAGATAAATCTTTGAAACTCAAAGCTGAATATATGCATGGTATCTTTAAGTTTTTTATTCATAAACCCTTTTCTTCTTTGCAAACTTAAATATGCATATTGCACTTATCAGGAAAATAGCTCCTAATTCTCCAAATACAGTTAGCCATGATGTTGTCTTATAGGAAAATGGCATCAAAGTCATTACAGTGCTCCACTCTGCTTTACCTAATATATTCATTGCAAAGGAACCAATCTGATACAGAATAAATGGAGTTGCAAGTGCAACATACCTATTATGGAGAAATAAGGATAAAGCCAATCCCAATGAAGCATATACAGCCCCAAAGATAAAGGATAAGCCAGTGAGGAAAAATACATATAAGTCAGGTTTTACGCGATAGAAATAACCCATAGGCCCTGGAAGAAATGCATATGGAATACGTCCACCTACCCACGCTTCACCGGGCGCAGGCACAGGTCCAAAGCCCCGTAGATAAAAAATATTTATAACCCCATACATAATAAGGAGTGGAATGGACAGACTTATTCCACCTGCAAGCAAGTTTGCAAAAAATTTAGAAGTAATGTATTTGCGGAAAGAAGTCCTTGAGAGGATAAATGAGATATATCCGGAAGAGCGGTCTGTGATGAATGATGCGGCAAATGGGAGCACTGCAATTAGAGGTGCAAGTAAAGGAAGAACCCAATAGTATGCTCCGTAAATGAAGCCATCAAAAGCGTTTTGGGTAAAAGGATATTCGCCAGGATTGATAGCAAAAGGGTCTACTGGTGGCCCATACTCTAGCAAACCAGCTATGGCAGCTACAAAGGTAATTGCAATTGCAAGCAAAAAAGACCAACTAAAAAATGCTCTACGAAATTCTTCTTTTAACATTTTATTTACCTCCATATTCTTTTTTATTTGGTGGCGAGAGAATTTAAACTAAACTACATTACATTATGGGCTATCAGGGCTCCAGTGGCCTACAGTACGGATGTTAACAGGGTCTGACCAACCTGACTCGAACCTCATATGAACATACTGTCCAGCACTTGCAGAATTATTAAACCTCCACAAATCACCATCATTAACCAGTTTCTTCAGTGATACCGTAGTATTATCAGAAAGTTGTAGGTAAGCCCACAAATCATAATCACCACCTACCCAGTCGCAATCCACAGCGCATTGACCGCTATACAGTTTTTGCTGGTTATTAGTGGGTGTGGAACCTCCAAATGGTCCTACTGTTAAATCGTAATAGTACCAGGTGCCTGAAGCAAGCGCTTTGCCAGCAATGAACATAAACAAAAAACCAACAAGCATAACTGCTAAAAAAATTGTTGCTTTTCTTCGCATAATAGCCTCCTATTATTTTATTCAAATTTCCTATAACTGCAAGGCATCCTCTCGCCACCACTTTTCTTACAGCCTTGCTGTATAGGTTCCGCTAAGCAATTTTTATTAATACTCTTCATCTCTCTTTACCACCTTCCTTTCCAAAAACTTTTTCCTCTCATATATAAGACTCAAGTTTTCCAAAAAATGTTACATTTTTTTGGGAGAATGTTCAGACTTTTTTCTGTTATTCTTATAAATGCCTCTTTAAACCGCTATTCTTTGAATAACTTTTACATTTATCTTTTTATATTCAATATTTTTACATTCATATTGCGCCACCTCTTTTAAATAAAGTTTTCCTTTTCTGCATTTCTTTCTGCTACACTACCTATCAAAAATTTCTTCTCTCATATATTTAGATCCATAAGTCGGAAAATTTTCCACATTTTTTATAAGAATTTTTAGATTTCACGGATGAGTTCATGCTTTATAAGTTTTCTTGTCCTGCAAGATTTGTCTCTATTGTTTATCCATCTAATTTTAAAAATCTTTCTATAGGATTAGACGCAGAGACTTTAAAAAAGTTTCAAGATTTTGAAGAGTTTTAAAAAAGAGGGCGCCTTTAAACGCCCTCAAGCCAATTACTTAAATAAATACCTATTTTATGGGTTGTCAAAAATTAACTGGTTCTCGCTTTTTGGAAGAAGTACCTTCATTAGATCACGATGTTCATGGTATATATAGACAAATTTCTTGATCTCAAAATCTTCAGGAAGTTCAAAAATAACCCATCCTTCAGCTGTTCTATCTTCTAATTTTCCAAAGCCAAGGATTTGAAGATTTTTCCCAAAAAGTTGATGTGCTTTTACTCCCTCAAGACGACCAATAATTGTCTTATCTTTATGATCTCCCTTTCCTTCAATATAGAAGCTTCCACATAGATCATAAGAGTAGTTCCCATTAGAACCAATAGGAAGCCCAAAGTGTTGAGGGGGATCACCTTGACTTCTTTCCTTCGTTGCATCCAGCAACACTTTGAATGCAATGTATTTTTTAGGTAATTCTTCTTTAACAGAGGGGTAAACTCTTCTCCACTCTAATACTGTTATATAAATACCTGTAAGTCCTACCTGTGCTTTTTCTCCCAATTCAACTGTTTTAGTTCCACCGCCTGCAATACAATAAAAGGGAGTTATGATTATTCTTAGAATTAAGAGTATAATAATTATTGCTTTATTCATGATCTAAGGATTTACTAAATTATTCTTCTCGAGACCTGGAAACAAACTCGGGGCATATCCATCCCAGGAGTTTGTTTTCTCATGTTTTGGATTCCTCACAAAGTGGGTATCTGCTGAGGGGTCAATTAGGAAAATTATTTTGTCGTTTCTCAATTTTTGTATATCTTCGTTTTTAATATTTACAATGACTGAAATAAATCCTTTGAATTCTGAATTATTTCTTTGAAGCATATCAAAGAGTGATTTCCTGTCATAAAGCATTCCATTTTCAGAAGCAACAAAGAAAGTTCCCTTAAGATTTGTCCCTTTTTCAATACTTCTTCCTTCTATTGCAAGCACTTTAATGTTATATTTATCAACTAACCTTTTAATATCTTCTTTGCTCATATACCTTGAAAAGGTGATTGTCGCAAAATAGTTCTCTTGCGATGGTTTCTCCTTCTTTATTCTATCAAGAACTTTATTTACTTTATTCTTATAATTCACAAGGGAGCCTTTGCTTTCTGAAACTTCTCTTGCAATGGAAAACATATTAAAGAATGGTTTATCTTTTGAATAAGCATTTAAAAAGCCAAAGGTACCCAAAACAATAGAAGCTAAAATTGCTATAACAATGATTGTTTTCTTCATTTTTGTTTCCTCCTCAATACCATGGATAATCCCTTGTTTTATGCGTATCATAATAATACGTATCGTATTCACCGAAGGCATAGTAACTCATCTGAGAAGTAAATTGAAATTTTATTGGATCAGTAAAATAAACCCTAAAACGAGAATCAAAACGATAATCAATATTAGCTGTCATTGAAAGAGGACTAAGGCAAACAACCTCTGTTTCGTCATACCAGCCATTGCCGTAAGGTTCTGGATCATCATCTCTATCGAAATGGGGTGAAGGAAGTGTGCTGTAATACATAGAAGTATTTAGAGCGGATACGGTTGTATTACACCCCCCACCCTGGCAGCCTTCATCTACTACAGAAATATCAAAAGTATAGTACAAAGCAGGTGTATGATTTGAGTAATAATTTTCTATTGCATTAATAGCATCTTGTGTAAATCTGAACCTTGCTTGAGGGGAAACGTAGAGGTTATACGCGCTGTCGGTATATTCATACATTACAGTCCTTCCCCAATCAGGTGAATATGTCCCAACTTGTTCTCCCCAGTCTTCTGTAGGACTCCATTGATCCCCATATACCGGACTAACAATAGCAAGGAGAGCCACAACGAAAACCACAAAAACAATTAAGAAATATCTTTTCATCTCATTACCTCCTTGTATAATTTTTTATTCCTGCCTTTTTAGGCAATTAATATAAACGTTTTCTGCTATCAGTTCTGCTTTTAACTGCTTCTTTTTCAATATTTTACCCCATTAATTTCTTTTGTCCAATTTCCGCTCAGTTGTTACCTGTTTCTGTACGAAACAATCCTTCATTTACCTTTTGTTCATCAGCTTATGACTCTCATACTGCACCACCTCCTTAAAATAACAATATTAATTGCTATATCGTTAAATATCAGCTCTCATATTCTCTTAAAAAATTCTTCTCTTATATATAAGACTCACAAACTTCAAAAAATGTTACATTTTTTTATGAGAATGTTCAGACTTTTTTCTGTTATTCTCATAAATGTCTCTTTAAACCGCTATTCTTTGAATAACTTTTACATTTATCTTTTTATATTCAATATTTTTACATTCATATTGCGCCGCCTCTTTTAAATAAAGTTTTCCTTTTCTGCATTTCTTTCTGCTACACTACCTATCAAAAATTTCTTCTCTCATATATTTAGATCCATAAGTCGGAAAATTTTCCACATTTTTTGAAAGAATTTTTAAATATTGTGTATTGTTTTTTAGTTAGAGATTATTTCGTTAGCTTCTTAAGTAGTATTCTTTGTTTTGTAATCTAGGAAATACTTTTGAGTTTATTGTAAGATAAGAACAAGATTTGATAAATTATATTTCTTTGAAATTATAGAAATTACTCTGTTGTTGTACCATTCGTGACAGTGCTTTTGTTGTTTTTGATATTCACTTATTTTTTTCACAAATGAAATAAGTGATAGATGATTTTTTTTGAAAATAAGCTGCTATTTAATAATGTTCTAACTATATTCTTTTACTTTTTCCTTTCCCTCAAGTACTCTTCTTACACCTCTTGCAATAGCTTCCATTTCATGCTCGCCGGGATATATAAATACAGGGGCAATAAAGGTTACATATTCTTTTAAACTTTTTGTAAGATCTTCTGAATGAGCCAGTCCGCCTGTTAGAACAATTGCATCTACTTCTCCCTTCATTACTGCGGCGTGTTTTCCTATTTCTTTTGCAATCTGGTAGACCATGGCATCAAATACCAGTTTTGCATATTTGTTACCATCGGCAATCATCTCTTTTACTTTTATTAGTGAATTTGTACCAAGGTGAGAAACAAGTCCGCCTTTACCTGCAAGGAATTTTTTGATTTCTTCTTTTGTATATTTCCCTAAGAAACACATATCAACAACTGCAATGTTTGGCAAATCTCCTGCACGCTCCGGTGAAAATGGCCCATCACCGTTTAAAGCATCGTTTACATCAATTATTCTTCCCTTTCTATGTGAAGCAACGGATATGCCACCACCTAAGTGTGCTACAATAAAATTTCCTTCGTTATACGTGATACCTAATTTCTTTGCTGCTTCTCTTGCTGCTGCTTTCTGATTTAATGGATGATCTTTTGCTTTTCTTTCAACGCCTTTAAGTCCGGTAACTTTCGCAACAGGTTGCATTTCATCCACAATCACAGGGTCAACAATGAACGCAGGGATTCCTACTTCACTTGCAAGCGTATAAGCGAGTGGTGCTCCAAGGTTTGATGCATGCTCTCCGTATTGTAAGCCCATAAGGTCTTCAATCATTTTTTCATTAACTTTGTATGTGCCTGATTCAAGGGGATGCGTATTGCCTCCTCTTGCACCAATTGCATCAAAATCATTTAAGCTAAATCCAGCTTTTTTAAGCGCATTTAAGACAATCTTTTTTCTGAATTCAAACTGGTCTGGTATATGCGGAAATTTGGCAATTTCTTCTTTTTGGTGATCGAGTTTTTCTTTAAAAACTTCTTTTTCATTATCAAATATACTTATTTTTGTGGATGTAGAGCCCGGATTTATGACAAGAAGTTTCATTTATTTCCTCCAGCTATTGCTGAAGCGACAAGGAGCGAATAAAATTTTATTTCTGTGGTATCTCCCCTGGATGGCAGAATACATGGTGCTGTTGTGCCAAGTAGAACAGCAGCTGTTTTTGCATTAAGGAGCTTTGTAGCGCATTTGTAGAAAACATTTCCTGTTTCTATATTTGGGAATATGAGGATGTCTGCGTCTCCTGCAACTTTCGAATCTACCTTTTTAATTTCAGCAGCTTCTTTCGATACGGCAAGATCCATTGCTAATGGTCCGTCAACAATGCAATTTTTAATCTGCCCGCGCCTGTTCATTTGTGTAACAATTGCAGCATCTATAGTGGATTCCATCTTTGGATTTACTGTTTCTACTGCGGATAGTATCGCAACTTTCGGATTTTTTATCCCGATTTTTATTGCAACATCTACGCAGTATTTAATCTGTTGAATTTTCATTTCTAAAGTTGGTTTGATAATGACCCCGGGATCAGACACAATAAGAAGTTTGTGGTAAGTGGGTATTTCTATAAAAGCTGCATTGGAGAGCAACTTTCCTTCTGGCAAAAGCCCGTATTCCTTGTTTAGTATCCCCTTGAGGTATTTTGAAGAGCTTACAATTCCTTTCATTAAAATATCTGCTCTTTCTTCTCTTACAGCTTTAACAGCAAGCTTTATTGCTTTGTCATCGTCTTCTACATTAACAATTTCCATAAGAGATGTATCAATATTGTTCTTTTGTGCTATCTCTTCTACTTTGTTTTTTCTTGCAAAGTTTATTACATTAAATAGCCCTTCCTTTATTCCTCTTTCGGCTGCTTCTAAGCTGTGGGCATCTTCTCCAAACGCTATTGCCACTCTTTTTTTAGGCCTTCCTTCTATTATTTTTATTATGTCGTCTATTTTTTTTATTTCCATTTTGTACCTTCCTTTCTTAGTGAATTGTAATAAGAAATGCTATTTTTTCCAAGTATTATCAGTAAATTATGATAATACTTATATTTTAAAAAATTTTATATAGGTGTTGACTTTATTGCGCCTTTTGATAATCTTGGAATGGAATTTAATTTAAAAAAGAATATAAAAGGAGATGAAAAGATGGGCAGCATTTTAATCAAAACTGAAATTCCCGGTTCAAAGAGTAGAATTATTCAAGAAAAAAGGGTAAAATATGTTGCTTCTCCGATGGGCTCCCTTGCATCATTTTATGCAAAAGAAGGCCACGGCGCAGTTGTAGAGGATGTAGATGGTAATAAATTTATTGATTTCACTGGAGGATGGGGATGTCTTACCGTCGGGCATACACCCGAAAAGGTTGTAAATGCCATTAAAGACCAGGCGGAAAAATACCTTCATACTGATTTCACAGCGGTACCGTACGAACCGTTTGTAGATCTTGCAAAGATGATTGCGGAGCGAGCTCCGGGAGATTTTGAAAAGCAAGTCGGATTCTTTAATAGTGGTGCAGAAGCCGTTGAAAATGCAGTGAAGATTGCCAAAGGCGCAACAAAGAGAAAAGGAATTGTTGTGTTTGATTATGCATTTCATGGTAGGACCCTTTTGACAATGACAATGACTCACAGATCAATGCCATACAAGTATATCTACGGTCCTTTTGCGTCAGAGGTTTATAGATTGCCTTTTCCTAATCTTCATACAAACAAGATGAAAATAGGTGATTTTGAAGCAGTGCTAAAAGATAACGTTTATCCTGAAGATGTTGCAGCAGTTGTCATTGAACCAATTCAGGGAGAAGGTGGATTCAATATTCCACCTGAAGGATTCTTGGAAGAAATACGACAAGTAACTGAAAAGTACGGCATTATGTTTGTTGCGGACGAAGTGCAGAGCGGATATGGGAGATCGGGAAAGCTTTTTGCCATACAAAATTGGGATGTTGTTCCGGACATCATTTCTTTAGGTAAGTCTATTGCGGCAGGGCTTCCCCTCGCTGCAGTTGTGGGAAATAAAAAATATTTTGATAGTTTACCGGGTAGTTCTATTGGAAGTACATTTGGTGGCAACCCTGTGGCATGCAGAGCGGGTATTGAAGTATTGAATATTATTGAAGAAGAGCATTTGCTGGATAGGGCAGTATACCTTGGAGATATCATTAAAAAACGATTTAATGAAATGAAAGAAAAATATCCAGCAATAGGGGAAACAAGAGGCATTGGCGCACTCAGGGCAATAGAGTTTATTAAAGATAGAGATACGTGGGAGCCAGATAGTGATACTGCAAAAGCTGTAATCCAGGAAGCAATGAAAAATGGATTAATTCTTGCAGGAGCGGGGATTCGCAGCAACGTTATCCGTTTCCTTATCCCTCTTGTGATTACTGACGAACAGCTAAACGAAGGATTGGATGTACTTGATAGAGCAATTGGAACAGTAACAAAGTAGAAAATATAAATAATAAAGCACAGCACAGAGCCCGGTTTTTATGACGGGCTCTATTTTTTTAAAATTTTACAGAGATTTTTCTTGATTCATTAGACGAAATAAAAGAGAAAATTAAAAAAGATATCAAACCTTCTCAAGAAGATTATACGATCTGGCTGTAAATTTATTTAAGAATATTTTTTTGTTCCACATGGAACATTTAAGGTTGCAACACTTCCTCCCTGTTTCCATTTGCTGAGATGATTATATTGTAATCCGGGTAAAATTGTTTTACTGTTTGTTCTATCTCGGCGCGTATAGCTTGTACTTTGCACGAGCCACCGGTTATGCTTAGAAATTCTTCTCCAAAATCTACAACTACGCTTTCGCCTTCAATTTTTACGTAATTTATACTCATGCTTTGTGGGATTAGCGAGTCCAGATATCCTAATTCTTTTTCTTTTTCAGTTGGCCCATTGATTAGGAATTGTAGTACGTCAACAGCTGGAACTTCACTTTCTTTCTTTATTCTTCTCTCAAGCGGATATACCTTTTCGCAATCTATCATTTCCGGGTTTTTTACACTGTTTGGGAGATAGATATTTACTAATTGGTATTCTATGTTGTAGGAAAGGGTTTTTTCTTCTTTTTCTATCGTTGTGCCATCTTTTGCTGAGACAAGGAAACATTTTAACGTAATTTGATCTGATTGAGGAAAAAGAGACAGAACTATATCTTTTTTGAATGTCCCGTATTCGGATGGTTCCTTTGCATTTGTAGTTGTAAATCCAGCGAAACAGGTATTGCCATCATTGTCCGTTACTTCTATATTTACGGTTCCTTCAAATGCTATTGCTTCTCCTTCGATATGTACAGTGCCATCTTCGTTGACTGACGCATTGTTTAGTATAAGGTTTTTCTGTTCCGTTTTACAACCCTGTATTGCTAGCAGTAAAACAAACATACTAAAAATTAATGCAACAATTTTTTTCATTTTTTACCTCCATCCTTTGAATTTTACTGCTTTTTATTTTTTTTGTCAATCTGTTAAAATGTATGTATGAAAAGAAAAGCAATTCGTTGTGTTATTTTTGATTTGGATGGAACGCTTTTTGATGCACCATATGATTGGACGAAGATAAAACAGACTCTTGGAGTGCCTGAGGGGGAGGGGATTCTTTCCTTCGTAGAAAAGTTGCCGGATAAGACAAAAGAAAAAAAGATGCATATGTTAAAGGCAATTGAAGAAGAAGCAACCAGAAAAGGCAAGTTAAAAGACGGGGTACAAGAGCTGCTTAAAGAACTTAAAATAAGAGGGGTAAAAAGGGTTCTTCTGACAAATAATCTTTTACGGAATGTTCGTTACATTGCAAGAAAGTACGGAATAGATTTTGATATGGTAATTACCCGTGAAATGGGGATGACAAAGCCTGGAAATGCTGCAATCTTTTACATCTTAAAAGAGTTTAACTTAAATGAAAGTGAAGTTATTTTTGTGGGTGATAGTATTTATGATATAGAACCAGCAAACCTGTCAAAGATTTCTATGATTATCGTAGGAGAAATGAAACTCAAAGGAAATTTTATGTGCGTGAAAGACATAGCGCATCTCTCTAAGCTACTTCTTAATGATGGCGATTAGTTGCTGCGAATTATCCTTCTAACTTTTCCAGAAGTTCTTCAATTATTTTTTTTAATTGGATCAGGTCTTTTTTAACCTTTATTTTTTCTTTTTTATCCCACCTATCTAATTTTTTCTTTGATAGACTTTCTATTCTTTTAAAAACAATATGTAGCGGGTTTCTCTTGGCTTTCTTCTTAATTCCAGTTGTTATATTTTTTGTTTCTTCCGAGCTGAGCTTTTCTTTTTCTATGAGTTGTGCTACCTTTCTCATTGTTTGAAAATCTTCCAATTTTAGTAGATGTTCTATGTGACGTGATGTAATGGGCGAGTTCGGATTGTCTACCTTTTTTTGAAGGTCTTCCGGGAGTTCAAGAAGTGAAAGCCATCTTACAAATGTAATTGGGCTTTTTCCTGTCATTTTACAGAGTGCGCTCACTGTGTGCGCAAACTTTTTTGGCGTATTTCTTTTCATCCTGTAATTTATGAGTAGTGTTTTTATTTTTTTTCCTTCTGCAAACGGAGAAAGATATTCATTAATAACTTTTGCTCGCTCGATAGGAGTGATGTCTTCGCGCTGAAGGTTTTCTATAATCTGAATTTCTCGTATTTCTCTTTTGTCGGAAGGCTTTAACTCTATAACGGGAACCGTTTTCTTCCCCGCTAAAATGGATGCTTTCCATCGTCTTTCTCCTGAAATGATAGTGTACTGACCGTTGTTTTTATATACAAGTATCGGTTCGAGCACTCCTTTTTCTTTTATACTGCTCGCAAGTTCTTTTAAAGACTCTTTGTTAAAAAGTTTTCTTGGTTGTTCAGCGTCAGGTTTTATTTTATTTGTTTCGATATCCATTACTCTGGAGAGGATTTTTTCATTTGAAAGCTCTTCTATGTAGTTACTTGTGTAGCGGACTTTAAAATTATTTGGCAATCCTCTTTTATTTTTTGGCACGGCTAATTACCTCCTTTACTATTTTTTTGTACGACTCTGCTCCTGTTGATGACGGGGCAAACGAAAAAA
Organism: Caldiserica bacterium UBA646; assembly: GCA_002299965.1. GTDB lineage: Bacteria > Caldisericota > Caldisericia > Caldisericales > Caldisericaceae > UBA646. The sequence continues at coordinate 47,056 of DBOM01000033.1, forward strand.
TATCCTCTTTGTAAGCTGGACTTTCTTCAAGCCGAACACTACGGTGGATGATTTCATTAAAAATAAGTGTGCCAAATATATTTTTTATCTGCTCCAGGGATTCTTTAGCAAGGAGAGTTCTTGAATCGTACATAGTGATTAGCACACCCAATAGTTTGAGTTTTTCATTGAATGTTTCTTTTACACTTTTGAACGTGTCCATAAAATCTTGCACACCCTCTATAGACCAGGGAGACGGCGTAATAGGAATCAACACGGTGTCTGATGCAATTAATGCGTTTACTGTGAGAAGTCCCAATGAAGGAGGAGTGTCGATGATGATAAAATCAAAATTCTTTTTAAACTTGCTTAGACTCTTTTTTAGTTTCAGGGGCGCATCAATTTCTGCCGTAAGACTCCTTTCTACCTTTGCGAGGTGAATAGATGAAGGGATAGAGAATAAATTAGTCACTTTTGTCTCTCTTATAAGTGCCTCTGATTCGGTATCGTTTTTTAAAAAGAGAGAGAAGGTGGAATTTTGTGTGTCTTCTGAAGAAAAAAAAGCAGAGGTGCTGTTGCACTGCGGATCACAATCCAAAAGAAGTGTTTTAAATCCCTCTCTTGCGAGCCCTGAACTGAGGTTAATTGAGGTCGTTGTTTTACCAACACCGCCTTTTTGATTTGCTATTGCAATAATCATTTCATCTCCTTTATTTCGGCATTGAATTTGCCGTTTTCTATGTTAATTAGTGCATAACTTTTGCTAAATCCGTTTTTTGGTAATGCAATAGAACCCGGGTTTAAGTGTATTCCCCAGGCAAAGTTTTCTATAAGAGGAATATGTGTGTGTCCTGTGACAAGTATGTTAATTTTATTGTCGCTGCCAAATTGATCAAAATTGTTGTTTGGTATTTTATGTCCATGTGTTATAGCGATATGTACTTTTTCTATGAATACAAAGGAAATATCTTGTAATATTGGGTATTTAATAAGCGTCTGGTCTACTTCTGCATCGCAGTTTCCTCTTGCAAAAATAATTCTTTTTGGAAACTTATTAATTAGTTCTGCAACTTTCTCCGGGTTGTAGTTTTCCGGGATACGGTTTTGTGGTCCGTGATATAATATATCTCCTGCGCATATTAAAAGATCTGTGGTGCCTTCAAGTATTTCTAGCACATTTTTTGTATCTTTTAAAGAACCGTGCAGGTCTGAAATTACCCCTATTTTATTTAGCATGATTTATTTTAATCTATTTTTATAATTTTAGCAACATATAAAATAAGAGGAAGGGGTGTAAATAAATGAATGAAAGATTTTTAAAGTTAAGATAGAGTTTTTTTGATGAACTTTTTTAATTTTTCTCTTGTTTCGTCTGAGATGAAGTGCTCTATGAGGCATGCTTCTCTAAAAGCTTTATCCTGCGAAATTCCAAGAACTTCTTTTAAGAATTTGTAAAGAATCTGGTGTTTGTTCCATATTTCTTTCCCAATTTTTTCTCCCTTTTTAGTTAATGTAACATCGCTGTATGGCGAATGCTCGACATAACCATTTTTGATTAATTTATTAATGGCTTCAGTTGCTGAAGGGAGTTTTACTGAGACAAGCCGTGCTATATCCTTCATTCTTATGTCTTTTTCTTTTAGAGAAAGTATGTAAATTGCTTCTAAATAATCTTCTATGCTTTTGGTGAGTTTCATAGCATAAATATCCTCAAAACTTGGTTTAAAATGCCGCCGAGAACAATTGCACCAAGAAACTCGCCAATTGCTACTACTGTTGCCCTTTTCCATCCGAATTCTCTCTTAAAGACAGCAATTGTTGCAATACAGGGGATATAAATCATGGTGACGAAACCAAATATGAATATTTGTCTTGGGGTAAGTATTTCTGCAAAATTTGCTGTGTGGTATAGAGTGGATAGCATAATGAGTGTGAGTTCTTTTCGCAAAATACCAAACAGAAATGTAAGTCCGGCAAGCGGCGGAAGGCCTAACCAATTTGTCATAATGGGCTTAAAAAAATTTGCAATAGGGACAACCCAGTTTAGTTCAGTAAATACTTCCATTACTATATTTGCCGCAATGATGATGGGGAATGCAAAGTACACAAAATCTTTTAATCTTACCCAGGTTTGTCTCAGAATAATTTTTGGAACAGGTTTTCTGTAAAGAGGCATTTCCATAACCAATCCTGTTGGGGAACCTTTTATGTATCTGTTTAATAATCTTCCCAGAATGTACATTAATATAAAAGTTAAAGCGTATATTATTATTGCGTAGATAGGGCCTAAAAATGCAGCAACAAGCCCCAACAAGATGACAGTTCTTGCAGAACAGGGTACAAGGGTGGCAAGGATCGCGGCAATAAATCTATCTCTGTCTCTTTCCATAATGCGTGTTCCAAGTACTGCCGGCACGGTACATCCAAACCCTTCGATAAGCGGTATAAATGCTTTTCCGTGTAGCCCTAATTTATGCATTATATTGTCCGTGAGAAATGCAATACGTGCAAGATAACCACTATCTTCAAGGAATGCAAGAATTAAGTAAAAGGGCGCAATATATGGCAGTACAATGGCTATTCCAGCAATAATCCCTATCATAAGGCCATTCCAGAGCAACCTGTTTACAAGAGGAGGAAGCGGCAGTTGTATGAAGATAGGTTTGAGTAATTCAAAAGAGGTGCTGAGTAACTCTGAAAAATAACTTCCAAATTTAAATACTCCGTAGAAGATTAAAAGTATGAGACCTAGCAGCAAAATGTATCCCGTTATTTTGTTTAGGGCAATTTTATCTATACTATCCCCGATATTTATTTTTGTCTTGCCTTTTTTCTTTGTTACTTGTTCTGCGATGCGTGATGCTATTGTATACCGCTCGGAAATAATTACTGTTTCTGGTGATTCGCCGTGTATTTTGGTAAGTTCTTTTTTAAGTTTTTCTGCAAGTGCAATAATATCAGGATTTTTTACTATCGTTTTTATCGAGGTATCATTTTCAAGCAGTTTTATTGCTATAAAGCGTGGAGGGTAAAAGGTATCTATTTCTTTTTCTATTTCTGAGGTAAGGATGTTGATTTTTTCCTCTACTTCTTTTCCATATAAAATAGGTTTTATCTTCTTTGTATTTTTGATGACTTCTTTTGATTTCTCAAAAAGTTCTTTCAGTCCCTTGTTCCGTACTGCAATAGTTGGAACTACTGGTACGCCAAGCAGGCTGGAAAGCATTTCAAAATCAATGCATAACCCTTTATTTTCCATAATGTCATACTGGTTTAATGCAACAATAAGCGGGGATTCCAGTTCAATAAGCTGAAGGGTAAAAAATAAATTTCTTTCAAGGCTTGAAGCATCCACTACATTTATTACGGCATCTGGTTTTTCTTTTGCAATAAATTCACGAGAAACAATTTCTTCTTCAGAATATGTTGAGAGGGAATAGATGCCCGGAAGGTCAACAACATGGATTCTTGTTCCTTCCTGTTCGATGCGTCCTTCAGCTTTTTCTACTGTTTTGCCGGGCCAGTTTCCTATGATTTGGTTGCCACCGGTAAGTTGATTAAATATTACACTTTTTCCTACATTTGCATTACCTGCAAGTGCAATTGTGTATAACTTTTTGTTCATATTTTTTCTACATATATACGTGAAGCAATATTTCTTCCAATTGCAAGGCGTGTGCCCATAACAGATATTTCTACAGGTCCTGTAGGCATATTCCGTATTATTTCTATTACACTGCCGGGGATAAGGCCCATTTCTTGAAGTCTTCTTGCAAGGCCCATTCCCATTCCGTGTTTTCTTTTATGCCATGGTCCCAGCCCATGACTTTTAAATCCTTCATGATCTGTCGAAAAACCTATTACTTTAGCTTTATCTCCCGGATTTAGCTGTATCAAAGTCACCTTTTTATCCATATTTTATTTTCTCCTATTTATTAGGTTAACCTAACTTTTAAATTATACCATGGCATAACTGGTTGTCAAGAGGGAAAATCATTTTTTTAAAGATCGAGAAAACCTTTTTCTTTTAATGCGTTTTTGATTTTTTCCAATCTTTCTTTTGAATCCGCTTCTACTGTGTGGAGGTGTATTCCATTAGACAGAGTAAGAAGTGGTTTTGCATGGGCAGTTTCCATTTTGGCGATGAAACGCCTGATATCTTCAATTGTTTCTATATTTAGGTTGCCCCTTATCTCTCCGTAAAGGGGATGCTCTACTATGACATCTAAAATCCTTCCTCCGTTTTGTACAATTATTGACAGTTCTTTCTCTATTGATTCTTTTGTATGCTTTACAGCAAAGATAGTTTTAACGCCTCTTTCTTTTTGCATTGCATATCCTTTTGGAGTTGCGTTTATTTTATATCCCGCAGCACGCAGCAGGGCAATATCTTTTATAATTATCTGTCTTGTTACTCCCATTATTTTGGCGATCTCTGTACCGGACATAACAGGTACTTTATTTTGAAGCAGGTTTAATATTGCTTTTCTCCTTTCCTTATCATTCATTTAACAGTACCTCTTTTTTAGATTGTTGTTTCGATCTATCCGTTTTTAGGCTTACCAGTATAAATGTTAAGGTGGATATAATAGCACACCATACACCGGGCCACATACCGAGAGGAAAATATTTGGTAGAGTATAAAATTATAACAGTTGTTCCTCCGACAAGGATGCTTGTGATAGCACCTATTTTTGTTGCTCTTTTCCAGAATATGCCAATATAAGCCGGTGCAGTTGCAAGAAGGCCTGCAGAGGACATCACGGAAAGTTCAACTATCGCACCAAACCTTCCTATTGCAAATATGAATGCAAGGATAGCAATTGTTGGAACCATCAATATGCCGAATGGCAGCTGTTTTTCTTTATTGGCTTTAGGAATCTTGGCAAAGATATCTACTGTACACATAGAGCTTAATGACAGGATAATGGAGTCAACTGTTGATACGGAAGCAGCGACAATACTGATAAACACAATGAGAGCAAGAGCAGTTGGCACATGATTTAAAATCTCCATAGTAACTGTATCCGTCTGTAAGATGTTTGGGAATATGCATTTTGCTGCAAGCCCGAGGTTTACCACGATAAATGTATATATAAGGCCAAAAAGAGAAAATCCTATTACCATATTTTTTAAACTCTTTTTATCCTTTGGCAAAAACATTCTCTGGGATACTTGCGGGTTTGTCAATGCAAAGAACATCCAGGGGATTGAAAGGCCAATGAATTTCTGGTATGACATATTTTTTGCAGAAAGCAATTCGGGATGGCTGTTTTGTAAGGTTCCAAAGAAATTTCCAAAACTCCCAAATCCAGACAGCACTACATAAAAAAGCAGCACTATGGAGGCTACGATCATGACAACACCCTGTAATGCATCTGTCCATGCGACAGACCTCATGCCTCCCCAGAATGTATATGTGATGATTACGATTAGAGCAATTGTGATACCAACAATATATGGTATTCCTGCCAAACCTTGAAGCAGATAACCTATTCCCGTAAATTGCACAGACATGTAAGGAACAAGCATAATCAAAGCAAAAACTGTGACAATAATTCCAAGTAAATTACTTTTATATCTTTTGCTTAACAGTTCCGCCGGCGTGATACAATTATATTGTCTCCCCATGGCCCAAAATTTTGGTGCAAAATAAGTAAGAAGAAGCACTGTGCTTATAAGATATGTCAATTCAAAACCCATTGCACTGACACCTACTGAATATGCCATACCTACAAGCCCTACCATCATAAATGCGCTGTATGTTGTCGCACTGTATGTCATTGCAGCGGCAAAACCGCCCAGTTTTCTATTTGCTATAAAATATTCTGCGATACCTTTTCCTCTTTTTTTCTTTGCATAGTATGAAATCAGGCAACCAATTGCAAACCATACTGAAAAAACAAAAACCACAGCCGAAGTTTTCATACTTGCCTCCCTATTGAAAAGATGCCATAAAAAATTGTAAGGATAGTGAGAATTATCCAGAAGAGGTAAGCCCCTGTCATTTTGGGAGGCAAAAGAAACGGCACGGTAAAATCTAATGCAACTATAATAAGGTACACAACCCAAAACTCTTTTCCTTTTGCGTAAGCATTTTTCATTTTATTGCCTCTCTTGATATATATACATGTATATATATCCACTATAATTTTTTTGTAATTTCTGTCAAGAGCGAATAATGGTTTTCTCTCATAATTGGCTTTGAAGTTACTATTATCGGGCATCAAGCAAGAAAGATGTCAAAATTTACTGACATTTTTGTTCTGTGAAAAGCGCTAACTGGTTATTAATCCAAATTGAAAGATGAATAACTTAGTGCTAATTTTTACTTCTTAAAGTGAATACGGTTATCTCTGGAGGGCACAGGAAGCGGGCAGTAATCCCGGAGGTTCCAATTCCTCTGTTTACATAGAGTTTTCCCCATTTTGTTTCATACATGCCTTTTACAAAATCTGTTTTGCTTGGTATCCAGAAAGGTTTTATAAATGGAATGTTTACCTGTCCTCCATGAGTGTGGCCACAGATTATTAAATCAAAATTTTCTTGTCCTAAATGAAGGGTTATGTCTGGTGCATGTGCTATAAGGATTGTGAAGTCATCTGCGTCTAATTCAAATGTTGCTTTGTCAATATTATCATGTCCTGTGTAAGGATCACTGACCCCAACAATATTTATAGAATCGTTTCCCCTGGAGAATACTCTGTTTTCATTCATTAGAATATCTATTTGATGATTTTTAAGTGAGCGAATCAGTGATTCTGTATCACCTGCCCAGTAATCCCAGTTTCCAAGGGTTGCATATGTTTCATAGTCAAGTCTGTCAAGGAATTCATTCACGAATTTTAAATTCTCTTCTTTTTCATAAAAATCTCCACTTATAATTAATAAATCTGGTTTGATTATTTTTAGAAAAAATAGAACTTCTCTTTCTCTTAAACCAAATCTTTTTATATGAAGGTCAGAGATCTGGACAATTTTCATTTTATCGAAAGAGACTGGTATTTTTTTGGATTCAATTGTTTTTTTGTTTATAAAAACAATATTTGGCTCAATACAAAAGATATAAAGTAAAATTATAACAAGAAATGCGATAAGGTATTTTGCGAATCTTTTCATTTAATCCTCCTCCAGAAATACAATTAAATTTCTTCTCCTTATGCTAAAATTATATACTATTTTAGGAAAAATGCTCTGGGTTTGTAAATAACTTTCTTGTTATTATAATTCAAAAATAAGTAAATTCTAACAGCAAAGGAGGAAACAATATGGAGGAAGAAAAAGTACTGGGAGTTATTCCGCATGCAGGGTTAAAAAAGGGGCTATTTAAATCTGAGAGCTGTAATCTTGTTGTGACAAACAAAAGAGGTATCGTGGCAAAGTTTTCAAAAGATGTCTATAAAAAAGAGGCTCAAGAACGCGCTGAGGAGACAAAACAGGGAGGTAGGGGAAGATTTAAGCAGTTTCTTTCATCTGCAAGCACTATGACAACATTTTACAAGAGATACCTTGAGATGCTCCCTGAAGATATTCTAAAAGAAACACCGGGAACATTTGTCATTGAACCAAGCACAGTGGTCAAGACACAATTGAAAGAGGGAAGGCGTTACAGCGACGAGGACGGTTTTAAGCAACAAAATCCTCACAGTCTTTTGATTGTTATGCCAAAAGCCAAGCTTCAGTTTAATTTTTCCGGGGATATAAGAAACGCAAGGAGCCTTCTCTCGGATCTATTTGGCAAGATTTAGTGGAATAAGCATCAAGAAAAATAAAGATTTTACTTCACACTGGTGCCAGGCACCAGTGTGAAGTAACGAGAAGTCTTTTAAAGAAGAGTTGGTTAGATATAGTTTTAAAATCAGTATAGCAAAAAATAACGGGAAGAAAAAAAGAGTACAATTTTTTTGTACTGCAAATCTTTAAGCAATCATTCATAGGCGCATCATTTTGTTTGAGGTAACTATAATCAGAATGTTTAAAATGGCAGGTACACTAAAACATAGGCATTTATTGTTATTTCAGGGTATAATTTTCAATTTATTTTTATGAAAAGTTAAAAACGGGCTATGCGTGCTGAATTTGAAATCTTTGAAAATCAAAAATTTGTATATCTGCACAGGGGATAAAAACTTTTACTCTTCAAATTTAAACCCTTTTTCTTTGAACAATCTTACGCAGACATTAGCAACCTTTTGGTCATAAAGAATACCTTTATTCTTTTCTATTTCTTCCAGTGCTTTATCAATGCCAAGTGCTGGCCTGTAAGGCCTGTGAGAACTCATCGCTTCTACTACGTCAGCTACTGCAAGTATTCTTGCTTCAAGCATAATTTCATTTCCTTTAAGTCCGTTAGGGTAGCCAGAGCCATCCATTCTTTCATGGTGCTGAAGCACGATTTTTCTGACAGGGCCGGGGAATTCTATATTTTTAAGTATTTCATAACCATTCAAAGGATGCTCTTTAATTAACGAAAATTCGATTGGAAGCAATTTAGTTGGTTTGGTTAATATTTCGGAAGGAATGTTAATTTTACCAATATCGTGTAACAAGGCTGCAGTTTTCAGGGTTTCTATTTGTTTTTTTGAGAGTCTCATTTCTTTTGCAATTATTTCGGAAAGTTGAGCTACGTGTCGTTGATGTCCTGCAGTGTATGGATCTTTCATTTCAACAATTTTAGCGAGAGTGAAAATCGTGCTTTCCATAGCTTTTTGAAGTTTTTTATAACTTTCTTTTACATTTTTCTCTGCTCTTTCTCTTTGTTTAACCTCTTTGAGTGCATCTTCAAGCAAACGAGCTTTTTCTATTGCAATAGCTGCTGTATTGGCTAAAGGTTGAAGTTTTTTTGCATCCTTCTTGCTGAATTTATAGGGAGTTTCACTATCTAGCCTGAGCATTCCCATGACACGGTCTTGAAGGATAATAGGCATAGCAATGTGCGATTTTATCCAGGCAGTTTCTTTAAGACGCATCCAATCCGGTTCTTTTGTTGTATTGGGAATAACAAGGATTTTTTTTGCCTTAATAGACATCCCGGGTATTTTGTACTCATCCAGAGACTGTATTGCGTTAACCATAAATTTTTCCATACCGTATTTTTTGTATCCTTTCCAGCAAACAGTATATAACGCGTTTTCTTTGATTAAAGCGATGTTAGATGCATCGCTTGATATGAGATAATTTGCCTGTTTAAGTATTTCATCGAAAACTTCATTTAAAGTGGATTTAGAAGTAAGGGCAATGGCTATTTTTGCAAGTATTTCTGCTTGCAAGCGTTGTTTTTTTTCTTCTTCAAGCAAGATTGTTTTTTCTATCGCAA
>DBOM01000033.1:56669-59887 GCA_002299965.1 Caldiserica bacterium UBA646
GCAATAGCTGCTGCATTGGTTAAAGGTTCAAGCTTTTTTATGTCTTCGGTAGAAAAATTTCTTGGTTTTGTGCTGGCGAACTGGATAAGGCCGTGGACAATACCTTTAAGAATAATAGGTACACCGAGATAGGAGCGGGTGCCATTGTTTTTATCTATTTTTGTCCAGAGCGGGGATTTCTTAGTATCGCAAATAATAAGCGGTTTCTTTGTTTTTAGAATGTGGATGTTTGTTTTAAATTTATTAGCAGGATATACATTGTTTGTTGTTCTTATTTTTAGTGGTTCTATTTTTTTCACCCACTTTAATATACGGATGTTGCTGCCCTCTAATATTACAATATTTGCTGTTGTGGACGGAACAAACATTTTCATCTGAGATAGTATTTCATCTAAAATTTCTTCTAAGGAAGTTTTTGAAACAAGAGAAAGTTGTATCTTTGCAAGTGTCTCTGCCTTCAGGCGCTGTTCACGCTCTGCCTTAAAAAGGGCTTTTTGTTCTTCCTCCATTTCCTTTTGTTTAATTGCTGTTGCAACCTGTTCAGAGATAAAATTAAGAATGTTTTTGTCCTCTTCTGTGTATAGGACATCTTTTGTGTAACTGGACATTGCCACTACTCCTATTACTTCATTTGCATTTTTTAGCGGAACACCAAGCCAGGAAACTGGTATTATCCCACGTATTTTTATTGTGTCACTATTTTTCAGTTTCTTGATGAGTTTCGGATTGGCTATGAATGGCTTTCCCGTGTTAAATACATATTCTGTAATACCATTTTGGGCTTTTATGGGAGCAGGTTTTTTCTCCTTTTCGTCTACCCAGTACGCAAAATTAAATATTTTAGAATCCTTGTCATATAATGCAATGTAAAAATTTTCTGCAGGCATAAGGTTGGCAATTTCTTCATGTATTTTTTTGCACAGCTCTTGTAAGCTCTTAGCCAGATATCCTGATTCAGAGATTTTATACAGTGCCGATTGAACTTTTTCTCTATTTTTAAGGGCGGTTATATCCGTGTAGATGATTACAATTTCTTTATTTTCACCTATTTTTGCAGCGCTCACACGGCATACTATATCTTTGCCGTCTTTATGCTTGCAGGGAAATTCTGTTTTGCATGTTTGATTTTTTTCAAGTACTGAGTAAAAATTATTTTCAATTTTTTTGTAGTCTTTGTCTGAGCGGTATAAAATTCTTGTTGTTTTTCCAATTAGTTCTTCTGGTTTCCAGCCAAATACTTCGGTGATACCTTTATTAGCATAGACAATACGACGGTTTTGTAGATTAAATACTGCATGAGGAATGGCCTCAAGTGTTAAAGATTTTAGATCTTCAACTTCATTCAAAAGTTTTTTTAGCTTTTCTTTTTTCATAAAATTACAATTCTTTTTTTAATTTACTGTTTTAAATATTTCCTCTTTATAGAAATTATAACTATTTTCTATAAAAAATCAAAAAAATAAAAAAAATAAAATTATTTAATTTACAAATCCCTTAATAATTTTCTATTTGCCTTAAGGATTAGCAGGAACTTTTCGGTCAATTCCTTGAAAATTGATTAATAATATAGATCAGAGATATTATTTACAAAAAAGAGGTGTTGTAAAACAACATCTCTTTTTTGCTTTACTTTATCCAATAAATGTGCGATACACGAGTTTAAGTTTTTTTGTTTAGTTTTTCATACCTTTCGACAAACTTTTCTGTGGTTTTCTTCATTTCAATAACGCTATTCATTGCATCACGAAGAAATAATAGTCCGCCATCAGTTATTATGTATATTTTTCTGGCAGGGCCACTTTCTTGCGTGTTCCAATCCGTCTTTACAAATCCTTCTGATTCAAGTTGTGATAATATTCTGTAAAGGTTGCCCATCTGTCCGATTCCCGATATCATAATGCCAAAATCTTTCAATTTTGTTGATAATTCATAGCCGTAAGATGGTTTTTCTGCTATTAGCAGCAGTAGATAGAGCTCAAGCCAGCGTCTTCCTAATCCGCAAAATCTCTTTTTAAATCCAGGCAATTGAGGTGCCTCCTTTATTTTGTTTTCTAACGGTGTGAGCTTTCGGGAGTATCCAGTATGGTAGCAGTACCCTCAACAACTCTTTTTATATTTTCTTCTGCGGAGCCTTCTTCTGCAAGATAAACTTTAATACCAGCTTGGTTTAAAGCAGTAAATGCATTTGGGCCGACGCTATTTGATATTAATGCATCTACTTTTTCATTTGCAAGGGTTTCTACCATTTTTGGGCCTGCTCCATGTGCTTGCAACACCACGTTTTCAAAAAATTTTGCCTCCTTGCTTTCTGTATCGTGTATAGCAAAAAAGGCAGCCCTTGCAAAGCGGGCATCAACTTCTGAACTCAATGTTTTTTCTTTAATCGGGATGGCTATTTTCACATTTTCCTCCTTTTTAATGCTTATGAAACTTCTCATCGGGCTCGTAATCGAGGCTTTGTAAAGAGCCGCTGATGAATGCGTCTATGATCTCTTTCAGGGTTCCCTGTGCACCAGTGATGGTTTTTATGCCAAAGTTTTTAAAAAATATTTTTGCTCTTCCTCCCATTCCTCGCGCAATCAAAACCTCCCCGCCTTTTCTGTGTATGTATTCTGGTATTTCTCCAGGGTCGTGTTCTTCAAGCGGGTTTTTCTCAATCTCCACCTTTTTAATTTCATTTTCTTCAATTTCAACAAATGCAAAATACGGAGTGTGTCCAAAGTGCTCCGAGATAATGGAATCAAGTCCATTGTCGCTTAATACGGGAACTGCAATTTTCATAATTTATACCTCCTAAAGTATTTTTTTTAAGTCTTGAGAAAATATCTTTTATAGCTTTTCTTGTTTCCGAAGATTCGTTTTTTACCACTGACTCGGTTCTTTTAGCTGAATTTTTTACTTCCCGTTCAATAATATCTTCCACTGGAGGCCATAATCTTTGCAGGCTCCATATTCAACGCCTTTAAATTCTCCGGTAAATCTTTTTCTGTAACGACGAAACATAATTTTTGCCTTCTTCGTCATATATATGTATTTTACATATATTATACAGCTCTTTTTCTATCTGTCAATAATGGGCAAGAATTATTATAAATTTAAAAAATGAAATTTACTTAAGGAGAGTGTATGATATATTGTATGGGTGCGCCAGTAAACTGATTATTGCATTTTTTATTTAACTAAACAAAGAGAATTTCTTTTGATTAAACGGAATTTTT
>DBOM01000038.1:0-6538 GCA_002299965.1 Caldiserica bacterium UBA646
GATAATCCACCAGAATAAATATTTTTGACAATGAAAAACCCACTAACAATTCCTGCAATAATAATGATAATAATTACACTTTTTCTCATAATATCACCTCCTCTCTACCAGTCAGGTGTAATTTCCTGAAAAATAATTTGGCATGTGGAATCATTCGTGAAAGTTTCCCAGGTTACTTGATAATAATAACCTTTATCGAAACCCATTTTACCTCCATAATTACTTACTATAGGCATACTAATACTTAAATAATCATAACTCCCAACTAGATAAGGCTCTCTATCGCTCATTCTCTGTCCTCCAGGTGCACCGATAACAGTATTGTATCCTATAATGGAATAGTGGGAGGAATTATTGTATGAATATCCCGAGAATGTTTCAAGTTTCCACCACTGCTGATTGTAAGAGCCAGTATGTGGTGTCCAATGTGTCTGAGAACGATTAATTAAAGAACCATAGCACTTATAAAACGTATGCCAAACATATGGGTATTGATTCGTTGTGGAATAAAAATAGTTGACAGATGAGTTGTAATCTGTACAAGCTGAGGCTGAGGAGGTTGTAACATAAAAACTGCCTATAGTTATGACAAATACAATAGAACTTATCAAAAGAATTATTCCAAACTTTTTCATTGCTTTCCTCCCATCTTAATATAGTATTTCTTATTTAAACTTTATCTTTCTATTCTCGAAATTTTAGTTTTATTATCTTTTCTCCAATTTTTCCTGCTTTGCCTCCTTAAATTCTTAAATTTGCTCACTATCTTTGCTTTTCCGGCCTCATATTGCACCGCCTCCTTCAAATAAAATTTTCCTTTTCTACATTTCTTTTTGCTGCACTTCCTATCAAAAATTTATTCTCCTATATATTAGATCCCTAACTGGCAAAATTTTCCACACTTTTCATAGGAATTTCCTATTATTTTTTTAGCACCTTCTTTAAAAATTTACCCTACCTATATAAGACTTGAGATTTTGAAAAAAGTTCCATATTTTCAAAGAATTTTTCAAATTTTTTTAATAAACATCCATCATATATATGAATGCACAGAATAGTATTTTGTTATACTTTTTAGAGAAATTTTTTATAGTTTCTTTGAGATATTGAAAAAGAATCTTTCATCTACTTCTTGCAAACTAAATCTTTCTCACCAAACATCATAACCTGACAAATCTTTTGCAATTTTATTAAATAAAAACTATCCCGAGCGGCCAGCTTTGAATTGAGGAAGAACCGCTCGGGACAGAAACACTTCTTTTAATTTTTGTCCTTTATTTTGAAAATACCGCCTCCAAGAACACCTACATAAACAATACTATTTTTAGAATCGATTGCAAGAGAAGACACAGAAATATAAAAATCGTTGTCAAGTGTAATTCTTTCCCAGGATTTTCCAGAATCTTTTGACCTAAATAGCCCGTTGCAGAAAGTCCCTGCGTAAACTATTCCTGTTTTAGGACTAACCAAAATGGTACTTACACGATAACGATATTCATCCAATCCGATTTTGTCCCATGTTTTTCCACCATCAGTACTTTTCAACATACCCTGGTAAAGGTTTCCTCTTTCTACATAAGTTGTTGGTTCCCCCCCATATCGCCTGATTCTGGGTTTGTTACGACGGTCCCAATATAGATTGTGTTAGAGTCATTAGGATCGGTAGTGATTGCAGATCCAAAAACATGCTTAGAGGTTGTCACATTCATTATATTCCAACTCTTTCCGCTGTCGTTTGATTTCGCAAAGTGCGTTACCCAATAAATTATATCAGGATTATTAGAATCAATGAGAACTCTGCCATTGAAACATACACTACCATCAACTACCCCCCAATCAACTTTACCAAAATCGGCAATCATGGTCCAATGTAATCCTTTGTCCTCAGACTTAAAAAGCCCCTTATAAGTCTCTGCATAAATTATACCTTTTACTCCCATCGAGATGTTATAAAGATTGCTTTCGTTAAGGTCAAGATCTGTTAATTTCCAGTTTTTCCCGTTGTCTAAAGATACATAGAGTTTTCTTGTTGCAAAAGGAGGATGTGTTAATGCTGTTGTTGTAAGTTTCACAAGTACATTAGAGTAAAGTGGGTTAAAGTAAAATTCACCAATTTTTTCCCATGTTTTGCCGTAATCGGACGACTTGAAGGTAGTGTATGAATTATAGTTGTAATTTACAGTATATAGAGAGTTAGAACTTTTAGGGTCTACATATATGTAAGGAGTATTTATGCTGTCTCCAATAGGATAGTATTCATAGTATCCTTTCCCCTCTACTGTTTTAAAGAGGCCATCCGGGCTGCTTGCGTATAGAATATTGGGATTTTTTGGATCAAGAAAAAAGTTTGAAAGAGAAACCATCCAAAGTGGGGGCAAACTACTTCTTTTCCATGTTTTACCAAAATCATAAGAAATATACACAATGGAATAGAAAATTATTGCTTGAATAGCATCGATATAATATATGATAGAAGGGTTTTTTGGTACCAAAAGGTATCCTCCAAAAATAAGAGGAAGAGTATTATTCCAGGTTCTTCCCCCATCTTCAGAACGTTCAACAAAATAACAACCTTGTCTTTTCCTAAGTATTATGTTAGGATCTGTAGGATTTACATAGATAGCACTAAAAGATTTTTCTCCGCCGATTTTTGAAAACTTACTTCTAATATCTTCAGGTTCATTTGAGACTTTTTCAAAATGCATTCCACTATCCTTAGACATAAATACTTCGTAAGGGGATATTCTTACCCAAATATTATTTGGCTCTTTAGGTTCAACAACGATTATATCAACAGGCCCTTGAGCATTGAGGCCTAATGTATGCCAATGTTTTCCCCCATCTTCAGATTTCCAAAGAGTAGTTTTAGCATTTCCTATTGCCTGAACCTTGTCAGATTGGCTAACTTTTTCTTGTGAATATGTGGCTGCATATATGATATTACTATCTTCAAGGTCTATTGTAAAAGCAGTAACATTGCCTTCCATGATCTTTTCCCAGTGAGAGGTCTCCCATGGCACAAATTCCTCTTTTTTGCTACACCCAAAGAAGCCTGGCAAAGAAATAAACATTGCAATAATCAATAATAAAGCAATAGTTTTTTTCTTCATATTTTTTTCCTTTCATAAATTTTAGTTTTTTGCCTTTTCAGGTCATTAATATAAAACATTCTTCTTGCCTTTGATCCTGCTTTTAACTGTTTCTGTATCAATATTTTATACCTTTAAATCTTTTATGCAATTTCTGTTGCCAAAGTTAATAGGTTCTTGCGCAAGAAATTTAACTCACCACCATTTGTCCATCAGTTCATTGCTCTCATATTGCATCACCTTCATCCCGAGGGTTAAAACTCGTCCTGAAACCCTGGACTGCAACGTTCCAGTGCAGACTCGTTTCAGGGTTTGTTCCTTTTCTAATAATATCTTAATCATTTTTTTTTTGCAATAAGTTTTTTACTTCTCTGGAATCTACATTCTTTTTCAGCAGGTGCCAATTACATAAGTACTTGCTTCCTTAGATAAAAATATTCAAAAAATACTCTAAACTGACAAAGTTAGGAGATACAAGGACTTTTAAAGAGCCTCTATTTGAGGATGCGTGCACTTAAAGCTCTCTTTGCTTCCGTATCTCTCTTAAGGAACAGACGATGTCAATAAATCATTTTTATCTATTGCAATAACTGAGCCTGAAGTTTCTTGGTTTGGTGGGGTATACAGAAACACTTTTGAGTCATCAGATGTAATCATTTTAGAGCCATTTGGAAATCTAACAATATTTTTCCCTGAATTTATATCTATGAGGTAAGAAAAGGTTAAAGTTAATAAAGTATCTTTTGCGTCTCTCCTCTCCTCATTTGCCAATCCTATAAACTTTCCCTTGTCTTTAAGTTCAATTATTCCATATATGTCTGTATTGGGTTGTAATTTGAGTTTTATTTCCTCTTCTGTATCTTTATTGATTGCGACTAATTCAGAATAATCGTCGGATAGAGCATAGACAAAATTTTCGGCTAAGTAATTAAAATGATAACCAGCGTTAAGTGATTTAGCAAAATTAATCTTAAACGTATCCAAACTTATGCCCACAATTTTTGTGTTGCTATATTCCTCAGGAAAAAGATAAATCATTTCATTTGATGGATCAAATCCAAACCTAGGATAGAGAAACCCTGTAATCTTAGATGCATCTACTCCCTTGAGAGAAGGGTAAGAAAAAACCTTCATTGTAGCGCCAGTATTTGCATCAATTGCAAAAATTTGGAAGTACTTTTCTTTGGGTTCAATACCTCCAAATAAAAGCATATTATCTTTCCACTGAATAAACGAGAGATATTCATTATCAAATTCTCTTTTCCAATAAATTTGTGGTTTTGTAAGTTTAAGTTCAATATCTGTTTTATCAACACTTGCTTCACTCTTTGTTAGATTCCATATACGTTCTCCAGGTGCACAGATAAAATAACCAATCTCTTTGCCGGTTTCTGGATCTACAATCAAAGCCTTTGACGGAGCAAAGTTCCATATAAAAACTTTTCCGTTTTCTATTGTGACATGCGTTTCACCAAAAGGTTCTGAGGGTTCGATTGGATTTGTTCTTTCAAACCCCACTTTATACTCAACTTTTCCCGTACTCTTATCTATCTTGTACAGCTCTGACGAAGAAACCAGGAACAATTTACTTCCAAGAACTTTGCCATCCGAAATTTGACCTGTATCAATTTTCCACACATACGGGAATTCCCTCAGGTTTACCTCAAGCTTTTTATTAAAAATGGACAGAGAAACCTCTTGTGTTTCTGGCGTAAACTTGTCTTTTTCTAAAGTAATTCTATACTTGTTTCTGGTTGATAATTCTGTTGTTATGGGTGTTTTCCCAACTACTCCGTAAGTAAAAATATTGTTACCCTGGATAGTTTCGATATACACATCTGCACCTTCCGGATTTGAGACTATTTCAATGCTTGCCTTATCACGTATGTTGCAACCTACTGACGAAAGCAGCAAAACAAACAAAATAAAAAAAATAAGTAAATGCAAGCGCTTCATTTGATTCCTCCCTCTTATGTTATTCATTAGTATATAAAATATCCTTTATTTTTATTCAAAAATAAGCTTGTTATTATCATTACTTAGCCCAACACCGCTAAAATAAACAGTGTTGTGCTAATTGTGCTAATTCTAAAATGATAACTGGTTGTATATATGTATTGGATGGTATATAGGCCCCGTGGATGTATTTTGTGAGCCAGCATAATCCCATCTAACATGGTAATAATCGTAATTGTGGCAATCAACAAGTACTGCATATGTCCCACTCAAATAGTCAATATAGGTATAGGCTACCACAGCTACATGGTTTACACCATTTTGTACATCCCAATCATAATACACGATATCTCCCTTTAGAAGACCACCAATGTTCACATCACTTATTGGAATTTCTGTTCCAAAATGATTTAACATAAAAGGATATTGGTAGTCTACATTTATCCACGTAAGTGGCCAATCATCGTCATTAGTTTGATTAGGATATGTTCCATTATTATCATACCACCAGCTTGAACTATTGTGTATACGCCAACCTATATAAGGAGCCCCTCCAGCATGCATTGACTGCGAGACAAAATTTGCACAATCGTTAGGTTGAGTTTTGTAGTAAGCGGAATTGTAATAACCCGGGTAGTTTGTCCCACCATGAGCTGACGGATTAACATAATTGTCTGCATAGGAAGCAGCTGCATTTCTATTGTAACTAACTGTGCTTGTAGCAGTATTCATAGCACTCTGCTCGACAACTACTTTTGTAGATGTTGACTCAGTAGAGAGCTCATAATCAGGAGATATTACCCCTGTTAAAGGTCCTTCATCATACGAATCTTTAAGAAGTAGCCATTTACCGTCTTTAAAACTCCAGGTCATATCATGATTAACGCCAAAACCGGATGTAATAGTATTTCCTTGCCAAGTCCAGTCGAAGAATGTCCATTCATAAACCGAAACATTTGCAATATTATCGCTTATATTAATATTTTTTCTGTATGGAGTACTTTTCATACTGACTATTTTCGTTTCCCATCGCTTTTCAAGGGCTCTGAATTTTTGCACTCTGTCATTCAATTCAAACTGTAATAATTTGGAGTTTATAACATAAAATTTATTGAGATTAGTATTATGACCAATAGTACATTCTGCACGTTCGTAAAAGAGGTTATCAATGCTCTGTATTAAGGCATCTTCGCTGTTGTTTGCAAAAGCTAATGGAGCAGACATAAAGATCAATGAAAAAACAATTAATAAAATAAAAACATTTCTTAATGCTTTATTGTTTCTATCCATAGATTACCTCCTCGTTTAGATTTTACTTAATTTTCACAATCTGTAAAACTCCCTTTTCGCAAACTATAAATTACTTCCTTTTCGTGATAATTTTTCTGTCTCTTTACCTCCTATTTACTTTCGAAGAACTATTCTCTCTTCCGACATGCATCACCTCCCTTCAAAGGGTTAAATTTTTTCTTCTTCTAACAATAGTTTAACCG
>DBOM01000038.1:6925-7055 GCA_002299965.1 Caldiserica bacterium UBA646
GAGTAAAGACTCCCAAACTCCCAAAAAGTTCCAGTTTTTTGAGAGAATTTTAAAATTTCTTTTTCTTGCTCTTCTTATCAAAAATTTAATCCTCTATATATAAGACTTAAGTTTTTCAAAAAATGTTACA
>DBOM01000021.1 GCA_002299965.1 Caldiserica bacterium UBA646
ATTAGAGGAGCTGCACTTGCAACAGTGATAGCTCAGGGTGTGACTTTTGTTTGGTTGATGTACTACTTCCTAAGTGGAAAAAGTGTTATGAAATTCCACATAAGACATTTAAAACCGGACAAAGGCATAACGACAGAAGCTTTTTCAATTGGTGCATCATCTTCTGTCAGGCAGATGTCGGGAAGTGTTCTTGTTGCTATACTGAATCATACCTTAGCCATATATGGTGGGGATATTTCGATAGCTATATTTGGCTTGATAAATCGGTTGGCAATGTTTGCTTTAATGCCAGCATTTGGAGTGGCACAGGGATTCCAGCCGATTGCCGGGTTTAGTTACGGAGCCAAAAGATATGACAGGACAAAGAAAAGTTTGCATTTGGCGATTGTTGTAGCAACCATTATAACGACGACTGGTTTTCTTATAATGATGCTTTTTTCATCTCAACTTATTGGATTATTTACAACAGATCAAGATTTAATAGCCAGTGGCATTATGCCTCTCAGGATTATAATTTTAACATTCCCATTTATAGGGTTTATGACGATAGTTTCTACACTCTTCCAGGCAATAGGAAAGCCAGTGCAAGCACTTATATTATCTATGGCGCGGCAGATAATTTTCTTGATACCTCTTGTTTTTATTTTACCAAGGTTTTTCAAATTAAGTGGAGTATGGTACTCTTTTCCTCTTGCTGATTTCTTGACGATGATACTATCAGTTGTACTCTTTATAAATGAAGTGAGAATAATGAATAAAAAAATTGAAGGAATCCTGGCAACTTCGCAGGTTAACCTTTAAAAAGGATCGATCATTTTAATGCAGAGATAAAAGGGATATAATAAATAATATGTATGCATAAAATTTTAAGGAGGAACAAATGATTGAATACGAAGTAAACGGCGTTATCGTTCCAGATGAGCTTGAGCCTTTTTTTCAACACTGGAAATCTCCTCCTCAGATGGAAATTAAAAAAAAGCTTTTGAGCGGATCCAACCTCATCATTACAGTAAGAGATAGCGGTAGGCTTATAGGTTTTCTTACTGCAATAAGCGATGGAGCAATGTTTGCGTGTATTACTTTAATTGAGGTTCTGGAGGAGTATCAAGGCAAAGGCATTGGTAAACGGATAATGGAATTTGCAGTTTCATATTTTAAAGGTTTCTACGATATTGTTTTGATAACGGATCCGGAGAAGGGAGCATTTTATAAAAAGTTTGGTTTTGATGAAATCTACGGGATGCACCTCAAAGATTTTACCTACGGGAAAAGCGAAGCCGACTAATGGAAAATGCACGGTTGAAATATTTTATTTCCATTGTATTATAAAGTATGAGAATACGAGTAAATTTTGAATGGCCGGAAGATATTTGCTATTTAGGGCATGTAGATTTTACGCGTACTGTTGCTCGCGGACTGAGGAGAACAGCCCTTCCATTAAAATTTACAGAAGGATTTAACTCTCGCGTCAAAGTAGAGATGGGGTTTCCTTTGAGCGTTGGCATGCTTGGCGAAGATGAATTTTTTGATTTTTATTTGAGCGAAGATGTAGCTATAGATAAAATAAAAGCCCTCCTTGACACAGCACTTGATGGCATTATAAATGTCAAACGGATTAATGAAATACCAGACAATCTTCCTTCTATTACTTCTCTTCCTGCAATATTAACGCATTTTATCTACGCTGAGCTTAAGGAGCCGCTTTCAGAAGAGGCACTTGAGAAAAAGCTTTCTGCTATTTTGGAGATGTCAAGCATTGTTGTTTTGAGGCAGAAAAAAGGGGCAAATGTTAAAAAAGAAGTGAGGCCGTTTATAAAAGATATTAAATTATTAGAGATTAACAACACAAGTGTAGTTTTTCTTTTTTCTTCTCATTTTACTAGCAGTGGGAGCATAAAAATTGATGAAATTGAGGATATTCTGAACGAGAACGGGATACCGGTGGAGTTTGATTACATAGTGAGAAAGAAAACGGTTGTTAAGTATAAAGGAAAATACGTATCTCCATTTGATTTAGAATAAGTGTTTTCTATTTTTTTGTAAAAAGTACTGCGCTTCCGATTGTGCCAATTAGAAACCCTATTGGGCATACAACAATGGCCAGAATAAAGAAGACGGGTTCATCTCCCCCTGTACCAATTCTATTCCAGAAGTCTTTCCCGAAAAAGTGAATAAACAAGCCATAAATAAAATTATGCAAGAGCACACTGACGAAAAAGCCAGCAACCGAAACTCCTGTCAGTATTAAAAACTTTTTGAGTTTTCCTCCTATGCCGCCCTTTAAAGTTAAAATTATTAACGTTATGCCTAATACTAATAGGGCTGTACCGCCGCCGAAGAGAAAAGAAACAAAAACCCCTCTGGGTAATTGTATTTTATTTCCAACCACGATTACAATTGCCATTATGACAAAAAGGCCCACTAATGTCCAAAATACGGTTTTTATCGCAAGAGTTCTTTTTTGACTATTATCAGGCAAACTCATAGCATCACCTCCTTAAACAACTTTTTCTTAGATGAAAGACTCTCTTTCCCCCTTATTTTGCCTTCCCTTGTTTATTCTATCACAAAAATTTTATGTGTCAAAAAGAACTCATCTTTCCTAATGTGATGCTAAATCTTGAAAGATTATTTTGCAAATGCAAATTATCTAGAAAACATAACAAAATTAAAGTTTGAAACAATTATTTTTATCACCTTTGTCAGTAGAAAGGGTTTTTAATTTGACATTGACAAAAAGCTTGTTAAAATAAAAAGTGAATAGAAAATCATAGTTTTAATTTGCAGTACAACCTAATAAAAAAGGGAGGGGGTTGTGTTGAGACAAAAATTAAAAATCTCTGAAAAGCGTCTTGATGAAATTAATACTTTCCTTTTAGATCCCAATAACAAACTAATCAACGATCTGCTCAGCGTTATAGAAAAGTATGGCGGGGTTGAAGAAGTTAATAGAAAAGCAGAAGAGGCAGGGAAACTTGAGAACATACTTGAAAAATTGAACGGAAAAAATCCACGCTACATGAAAGACCTGGAATGGCTCACTGAAAAGAGGGATAGCGGGGAATTTATTTCAATTGCAAACTTTAGAAGAAAGATTCTTGGAGATAAGGCAGATTCTTTTACATTCAAAGATGAATATGCTGTTACCTTAGAAATTAGTGCCTGTCAATATTTTCCATTTTTTATGACAGAAGCAAAGCATGCGCTCGAATACGGAGAGTTGATGCCTGGAAGATTTATTCGGGTTAGAGCAATGAAAGAACAGGAGGCAGACAACGACCTTCTGGCCGTTTCTGCTGCTATGAAGATTATAGGGGCGAGTTGGTGTGAAACACTTGACACAAAAGGAACTGATGGCTCAAATGTTCATTTGGGCGGCGCCGAAACGATTACAGGTTATTTTGGAGGCGTGGGCCAGCCAAACGATTATGCTATAAAGTGGACTGATGAATTTCTTTATTACTACACGAATTATGGAATAAAACAGGTACTCAATACAAATCTTGGCACTGTAGTTTTGGCATATCTTATGCACAAAGTAGGGGTGAATAACGAATTTAAGATTTCTGTATTTCTTGGTAACGATAATCCTTATGCATTTTTTGTCACTCTTCTTATTGCGAAACTTTTCAGCAGGGAAGATGGAACCACTTCTCTAATAGGGTTAAATCCTTCGAACTCAGTGAACAATGAAACAATGGAAATGGGAGCAATTGCACGGAAAGCTTTTGGTTTTGAAGATAGCGTGCGATTTGAGCACCACATATTGGAGTCTTACAAACATATTGTAAAACAGCCCTATGACAGGAGAAACGAGTTGATAGAGCTGGCTGCAAAGGTAAAGAATATCAGCGCAAAACACGAGGGCGGTGAAATAAAGGTGGAAGAAATAAGAGAACATCCTTCCGATATTCTGGAGTATTTCCTTCCAAAGGATGAAATTGATCCGGTTACGATGAGCTTTCTTAAGGAGAATTATATGGACAAGCACCAGGCTATAAACAATACAGCGAAAGCATTGACGGAAAACGGTCTGAGTTTTGTTGCCGCAAGGAATTTGCACAGGTAAGAGAGATTTAAAATAAAAAAGGGAGGGGGATAATGTTGTTTGGAAAGCTGCTGCAAGTTGACTTATTTAACAAAAGCTTTAACGAGATAAGGATAGACGAAGATGTCATAAAAAAATTCCTTGGCGCAAAAGGGCTTGGAGTGTATCTTTTGTATACAATGCTGCAGCCACATACAGATCCATTATCTCCTGCCAATCTTTTAATGTTTCTTAACGGGCCTCTTACAGGGACGCCATTTCCTACATCTGGCAGAACTACAGTAGTTACCAAATCACCGCTTACCGGACTTTTTTTAGATTGTCACGCCGGAGGTTTTTTTGGACCAGAGCTAAAAAGGGCAGGTTTTGATGGCATTATATTAAAAGGCCGCAGCGAAAAGCCGGTGTATCTATGGATAAATGATGGAAAAGTAGAAATTAGAGATGCAACTGAAATGTGGGGGTTAACTGTCAGCGAAACCGTCGATGAGATAAGAGGAGAAACGGATAACAAAGCCCATATTGCTTCTATTGGCCCAGCGGGAGAAAATTTAGTCAAGATTGCATCAATTGCAATAGACAAGGACAGTGATCCGTGGAGGGCAGGTATAGCTGCAAGAGGAGGCCCGGGCGCAGTTATGGGCAGCAAGAATTTAAAAGCGATAGCTGTAAAGGGCTCCGGGAAAATTGATGTTTATAATGAGGATAAATTTAAAGAGATTTCTGCAGAGATGACAAAAAGGATTACTGATAACACATTTGTTCACATAAGAAGAATATTGGGCACATCATACTGGATAGACCCGATGAATCGGATGGGCATCCTACCGACTCGTAATTTTCAAGCAGGGTACATAGAGAACGGGTACGGTATCTCCGGTCCAAATTTGAGGTATTATGTGAAACGCGATGTAAGCTGTTTTAACTGCCCGATTGTATGCGGAAAGGTTGTTGAAATTGGTGAAAAGGCAGTAAAAGTTGAATATGAGGATATCGCCCTGCTTGGCAGTGATGATGGGATAAAGGATATTGTAGATGTTTCAAAAGCGCTTATTCTTTGCAACGAACTTGGATTAGACGCTATCTCTACTGGAGGGATTGTTGCATTCGGGATGGAGTGTAGAGAAAAAGGTATACTGGCTGACACTCCTAAATTTGGTGATGCTGAAGGGCAGCGAAAACTGATAAAAGATATTGCGTATAGAAACGGGGTAGGAGATCTCTTTGCCGAGGGGACAAGGAGAGCCGCTAAAAAGATTGGACATGGCAGCGAAAAATTTGCTATTCATGTAAAAGGAATGGAGCTTCCTGGCTATGAACCGAGAAGCTCATGGGGAATGGCAATTGCCTATGCAACTTCTGATAGAGGGGGATGTCATCAAAGGGCATGGACGGTGCGACCGGAAATCGACGGAATCTTAAAAAGATTTTCGATTCAAGGAGTTGCACAGTTTGTAAAAGATGTACAGGATGAAAGAGCTGCTGCATTTTCAATTGTTTTATGTGATTTTGCTCCCCTTGGTGTCGAAGATTGTTTGGCGGGTTTAAAGTGCAGCATAGGAATTGACCTTACTGAGGAAGAATATATAAAGATAGGTGAGAGAATTTGGAACTTGACAAGATTATTTAATATAAGAGAAGCAGACATCTCAAGAAAAGACGACACACTGCCTCCGCGAATGTTTGAAGAATCTTTGCCGATGCCTCCGAATGGAGAGAAAAGAGTTTCTTTATTAAGAGATGCTTTTGATACAATGCTTACGGAGTATTATTTTATCAGGGGGTGGAATGAGAACGGCATACCAACTCAGGAAAAACTTGACGAATTAGGATTAAACAAAATTTAGAGGTGAGAGAAATGAAGTGTAAAATAGGCATCATAGGATTAGGAAATGTAGGGTTGGGGTTAGTGAGGATATTACACAATAAGCGAAAAGCACTAAAAGGAAAGTATGGATTTGATTTTGAGATTACTGCAATTTCAGATCCTGTGAAAGGATCTGTATATGATGAAAGTGGTTTGGATTTAGCAACTGTTTTAGACATTATTGAGAAGGAAGGGAATTTGGAAAACTATCCTTCTGGAATAAGAAATTTAAATAGTATGAGGACGATCAGAGAAACTAACACAAACCTTATCGTGGAAGCTACACCAACAAACACAAGAACAGGAGAGCCAGGATTAACGCACATAAAAACAGCTCTCTCTAACAAAAAAAATGTAGTCACGACAAATAAAGGGCCAATTGCTCTTCATTATCAGGAGCTAAAAAAACTGGCCGATGAAAATGAGGTGTATTTGAGATTTGAAGGAACTGTTTTAAGTGGAACTCCTGCGCTGAACTTAGTTTTGGAATCTTTAGCAGGGTGCGATGTTTCAAGAATCCAGGGTATCGTAAACGGCACCACCAACTTTATACTGACAAAAATGGAAGAAGGAAAGAGCTATGAAGACGCATTAGCTGAGGCGCAAAAATTGGGATATGCTGAGACAGATCCTACTGCTGATGTTGAAGGATGGGATGCAGCAGTAAAAACTGTGATAATGGCCGATGTTGTAATGGGAGAAAATATAAATATACAGGATGTTGAGAGAATAGGAATAACCGGCATAACACTCGACGATGTAAAAAAAGCAAAAGAAAACAATCACAGAATAAAGCTCATTGCTGAAGTTGAAAAAAAGGATGATACTGTAAAAGCAAAAGTATTGCCAAGAGAAGTACCTCTTACGCATCCTCTTGCAAATGTTATGGGGGCAATAAATGCTCTTACGTTTACAACTGATCATCTGGGAGACGTTACCATAATAGGACCCGGGGCAGGAAGGATAGAAACAGGACAAGCGCTGTTAGCTGATATCCTTGCGCTTAACAGGATGCTTCACAAATATTAGATAGGAGAGTGGCGCTCATCGTATTTAATTAATAGTATGATGAGTGCCACTCTTAAAAAGTACTGTCTTGTTTTATTGTTGTTTTAAGAATTTTTGAATATTTTGGAAAAATTTTTAATAAGAGATTTTATCCTTATTCACTTTAATTTCCTACAGCATCCCTTATGTAAGTGAATAGGTTTTGACAAATTTCTTATTTCTGATATTCTTTAAGTAGTATTTTTTATCGGCATATGCCCATAATGACAAAAGGGGAGGTATTTTATGGATAGTAATGCAATTGTTTTTTGCGAAGGAATGTTCGGAGAGCTTGACGGAAAAACGGCAAACGGCCTTGTGAGGTATTCTGGCATATACAAGATAGAAGGAGTGATAGACAGCACAAAGGAAGGGATGGATGCAGGAGAATATCTTGATGGCAAAAAAAATGGAATCCTGATTTATAAAAGCATTGAAGACGCAATATCAAAGATAAAAGAACCTGTTAATTATTTTATTTATGGTATTGCTCCTGGCAATACAAGACTTCCAAAAGAGCACCGGGGAATTATTTTAGACGCTATAAGACACCATTTGAATGTTGTAAGTGGCTTGATGGATTTCTTTACTGAAGATAGAGCGATGATGAAAGAGGCTCGGGCGTACGGTGTAAAAATCTTTGATATCAGAAAGCCGCCAACAAAGAGAAAAATGCATCTTTTTACCGGGAAAATTTTTGATGTAGAAACCCCCATCGTTTCTGTTTTAGGGACGGATACAGCTGTTGGGAAAAGGACTACTGCAATTTATTTAAAAGAGGCACTGGAAGCAAAAGGAATAAATGCTATTTTTGTTACGACAGGACAAACAGGTATTGTTCAGGGAGCAAAGTACGGTAGGGCACTGGATGCGATACCGGGAGAATTTATAATAGGAGAAATAGAGTATGCCGTCGTTCAAGCTTATGAAAACGAACATCCGGATATTATATTGGTTGAAGGGCAAAGTTCTCTTTCTCACCCTGCTTTTCTCAGTTCTTTTGCAATTTTAAAAGGAGCTTGTCCTAAGGCAATTATTCTGCAGCATGCGCCGAAAAGGAAAATGTACTGCGATTATCCATTTTTACCTATCCCGGATCTTCAAAAAGAAATTAATCTCATTAGAAAGCTTTCTAAAGCAGGTGTTATCGCTATTACGCTGAACCACGAAAAGATGACAGACGAAGAGTTGGACAGGGCAGTGAAAAACTATGAAGCAAAGTACCAGTTGCCCACTGCAGATGTTTTAAAACACGGAGCGGATAAGATTATAAAAGCAATTGTGGATACATTTCCTTCACTGCTTGCTAAATTGCAAATATAAATTTTCTTTGTTATAAACTAAATATAAAAATTAAGCGGGGTGGTAATAAAACCCCGCTTTTTTATTTAATTGTCTTCTTTTTACTGATGTTTCACAATTTTTTAAAGTCAAGAAAATTTTTTAAAGCAGAAAATAAAAACTCTTCCGGCATTAATCAGGAGAATTCAAATGTAGAAAAGTTATTCTCTTTCATGTTTTATCAATTTGTATAGATTTTTGAATGACCTCATTCAGACACTTGACAGGGTAAATATTCCTTATATAATTAGTTTAGACTAACATTATTAGTTTAGACTAATAGGAGGGGAAATATGAATGAAAGGGTACTTATTTTGGCAAAAAGAGAAGGAGTTATAAGTTTGAAGAAGCTTATAAGAAAAACAGGAGTTTCAAGAAATGAGATAATAAAGGCTTTAAATTTCTGGTCTTCTAAAGGAAAACTCTCCTATGTTTCTGAATTAAAATTTAATTCTAATTCTTGCGTATCCTGTATTCTAAGAAATACTTGCAAATTTAAGGAGGTGAAAAAATGGAATACGCATTAAGTGAAAGTCTTGAGGATTATCTCCTGGGGATTTTTGTTGTTAGTAAACAAAATAAAGTAGTAAGGTTAAAAGACATTGCAAAGGAGAGACGGGTAAAGCTTCCCTCTGTTGTAAATGCCCTAAAAGAATTAGCAGAAAAAGGATTAATCTCTCATGAGAGGTATAGCTACGTAACTTTCACGGACAAAGGATTGAACGAAGCAAAAAAGCTCTATGATAGACATAAGACAGTTTTTAAATTCCTATATGAGATACTTGGAGTTACTGAATTTATTGCAGAAAAAGATGCGCACAGAATGGAGCATGATTTAACAGCGAGTACACTTGATCTTCTAACAAAATTTACAGAATTTATGGAAATGTCCTCAAAAAGAGGTGAATCTCGCTTCCCTGAACAGTTTAAGTATTTTATGAAAACCGGAAAATCCCCAGAGGTTAAGTGTAAGGAGGGAGAAGTTATGGAAAAGACAAAAGAAAAACCTCTAAACGAATTAAAGAGAGGGGAAAGTGGAAAAATTGTGAGAATCAAAAAAGGTATAGGTACTTTGAAAGGAAAGCTTCTTACTATGGGAGCAGTTCCTGGGACTGTTGTGAAGGTCAAAAAAGTTGCCCCACTTGGAGACCCAATTGATATTTTAATTCTTGGTTACCATCTTTCTTTAAGGAAAGAAGAAGCAGAAAAGATCATTGTGCAGGAGATATGATACCTTTAATTTTTGGAAAGTCAGGCGAAGAATTTGAAGTGGCAACAATTCAAGGAGGAAAAGGTTTTTTAAAGAAACTTATGGAAATGGGGATATATTCTGGGATACGGGTAAGAATTGTTTTAAATCCTGGGAATGGACCTATAATTATAGCTCTTTCTGGCACAAGGATTGCATTGGGAAAAGGAATGGCAGCAAAAATAATTGTAAGAAAGTTGTCTTAAAGGTTTCAAACTAAAAGGAGGTTTTTTATGACAAATGCATTAATTACAAAAGGTAAAACTATAAATGTTGCTTTGGCCGGTAACCCAAATGCAGGGAAATCCACTATCTTTAATGCATTGACTGGTGGTCGTGCTCATGTTGGGAATTGGCCAGGCGTAACAGTTGAAAAAAAAGAAGGAAGATTTAAGTACAAGGAGTATGAATTTCTTGTGACAGATCTACCTGGAACTTACAGTTTAACTGCTTATTCAATTGACGAGAGAATTGCAAGAGATTATGTGGTAAAAGAAAAACTTGATGTCGTTGTTTCTGTAACTGATTCCACGAATCTTGAAAGAAATCTCTACTTGCTTGTCTCTTTTCTTGAGCTTGGTGTAAATTCTGTTCTTGACTTGAATATGGCAGATATTCTTGAACAAAGAAAAGTCAGAGTGAACACTAAAAAAATGGAAGAATTACTTGGGACGCCGGTGGTAATGACCTCTGCGACAAAAAAAGCTGGACTTAATGAACTCAAAGAAATGATAATCAGATCCAAAGACAGAAAAATACAACCGCTAAGAATTGATTATGGTAAAGAGATTGAAGGAGCAATAAAAAGGGTCAAAGAGTCCCTCTCGGGTATAAATTCTCCTTATCCCGTAAGATTTCTTTCTATAAAACTTCTTGAGGGGGATATAGAGATAATTAAAGAAGTTAAGGAACTTGGATATGAAAGGTCTGTAGAGGTTGCAGCGCACGAAGGATCAAGACTTGAAATAGGATTTGGTTATGATCTTGAAACAGAAATAATTGAGAGAAGATATGGGTTTATAGAGAGCATTATTCGTCAATGTGTAAGGAGAGTTCCCACAATTGAAGAGAAGCTTACAGCTTCAGACAAAATAGATGGAATTGTTACAAACAAATGGCTCGGTATCCCAATTTTTGCATTTTTATTATGGGCTACATTCCAATTAACTTTTGCTGTAGGAGGAATTTTTGCTGATTTTATAGATGCCTTTTTTGGATGGCTAGCTGAATCTTCAGCAATTTGGCTTACATCACTTAACGCACCTGGATGGCTATCTTCACTTGTTGGTGATGGTATTATAAGTGGAGTTGGTGCTATTTTCGTTTTTTTGCCGAGCATTATAATCCTTTTTGCTTTTCTATCTTTTCTTGAAGACGTTGGGTATATGTCAAGAGCAGCATTTATTATGGATAAAGCAATGTATGCAATTGGCCTTCCCGGGAAATCCTTTATTCCTATGATTCTTGGTTTTGGTTGTAATGTTCCTGCAATTATGTCAACGAGAACAATCTCCTCTGAGAAAGACAGGCTCCTAACAATCTTGATAAATCCTTTTATATCTTGCTCTGCGAGGTTACCTGTTTATGTGATGTTTACCGGTATTTTCTTTAAGACAAATCAAGGAATCGTATTATTTTCATTATACACACTTGGGATAGCTGTTGCAGTGTTCTCCGCTAAATTATTTAAGTCAACAATACCAAAACTTAAGGGTCCCGTTTCTCCTCTTGTAATGGAACTTCCACCTTATAGGATCCCAACGTTGAAAGGAGTATCGATTCATACCTGGGAAAGAGGTAGGGAATTTCTTAAAAAAGCAGGAACTATAATTTTTGCTGGTGTTATTTTAATATGGGTACTTGCAAGTTTTCCTATGTCTTCTGAATATGCAAGTGAAACAACCTTAATTGGGCTTATTGGAAAATTTTTTGCTCCACTTTTTAGACCTGCAGGATTCCCATTCTGGCAAGCAGCAGTTGCTCTACTCTTTGGGATAATTGCAAAGGAGATAGTCGTTGGGACATTTGGGACACTTTTTGGTGGAGAAGGAGCTCTCTCTGCTTCTCTTCTAAAATACTTTACACCGCTTTCAGCATATTCATTTATGGTGATGAGCCTTCTTTACATTCCATGTATTGCTGCAATTGGTGTAATCTACAGAGAAACGAACAGTTGGAAGTGGACTACTTTTATCACAGTTTACTCGCTTGTTATAGGATGGGTGATGGCAACTGCTGTGTATCAGTTGGGTTCACTCTTTATTTAATTTTTTTGTAGAGAATATTAGGCATGCCTAATATTCTGAAAGGAATGCAAGAAAAAGCGATCTCATCTTTTATCCTTAAAGAATCGCAGGGGAATACATCCCCTGAACTAAGTATGGCAGAAAACACTGATAAACACTGTATTGCTACGAACTTATGCTGTTTCTTGGCAGTTTTTAAAATTACACCTTTGTAGAGCAATAGGTAAAAATGAGTTTGGCTTAAATAAAGGGTTTCTTGATTATCTCACCTTTGAGGGTACCCTCAAGAAACCCGCATTCCTTCGTGGCACCCCTAGAAACGCTGTTAAACGCAGGATTATTTGATAGCGTTTTTATGCGTTTTAAGCGTTATAAAAATGATTTTCCATAGTTTTATACCTTTTTCTTCAAAAGCGTTCAATTTGAGGGGTTTATGAGTATCCCATAATATACGCTATAAAACATAGTGTTTATCAGGCGTTCTTATGCATTAGAGAAATTGAAAAGTGACCTCAAAATATAAGTTTTCCCATATCATAAATGAAAAAAACTTTCTCAAGGCAAACTCCGCTTTTTTGTTCGTGTGTTTTCTTTT
>DBOM01000080.1:0-31807 GCA_002299965.1 Caldiserica bacterium UBA646
TTTTCATGGCCAAAAAGTTCTGACTCCAACAAGCTTTCAGGAATTGCAGCACAATTTACCACTATAAATGGTTTATTCTTTCTGTTGCTATGCAAGTAAATTGCTTTTGCTACCAATTCTTTCCCTGTCCCACTTTCGCCACGAATTAGTACAGTAACATCCGAATCAGCTACACGCCCTATAGCCTTATAAACTTCTTGCATTTCAGAAGATTCTCCCACCATCTCGTCCTGTTTATAATGATTGCCCGACTTAATTTTTTCAAAGCTTGATGACAATTCTTTTAATTCAATGGCTTTTCTAACTTTAATTTTTACCTCTTCAATATCAAACGGCTTTGTGAGATAATCATAAGCGCCTTTCTTCATTGCCTTGATTGCCAAATCAGAACTTCCATAAGCGGTAATAAAAATCACAGGAAGATCAGGAGATATTTCTCTGATCTTTAAAAATGCTTCCATTCCATCCAAGACTGGCATTCTTACATCTAACAGAACACAATCCGGAGAGCTTTTTGCTACAAAGTCAAACGCCTTTTGTCCATTATCCACTGTTACAACAGTATAATCCTCTTCATCAAGCACTTCAGTAAGAAGAGCCCTTACGTCCTCTTCATCATCTGCAATTAAAATTACATATTTTTTAAGCTTCATTTCTCATATCTCCTATAGGTAAACAAATGTAAAATGTAGTGCCCTTGTTTTTTTCACTTTTAACGCTTATTTTGCCACCATGCTCCTTAACTACGCGATAAGCGATAGCGAGACCCAAACCAGTCCCTTCTGCTTTTGTAGTATAAAACGGCACAAAGATATGTTCCAGCTGATCTTTATTCATTCCTGCACCTGTATCGCTGATAGAAATTTCCAGGAACTGCTCTTTTCTTGCAGAACTAACAACCAGCTTTCCTTTATCTCCCATAGATTGCACTGAATTAATAACAAGGTTAAGAAACAACTCTTTGCATTTCTTTTCATCTGCCTCTATCATTTCTGCCTGGCAATTATTAATAAACTTGATTTCTTTACCCGCCGCATATTGCTTGCCCATTGAAATAATTTCGTCAATAAAAGTAGAAATATTAAATTTTACTTTCTTAAGCGGAGATGGCCTGCCATAACTTAAAAGGTCCTGCACAATTTTGCTTAATCTGTATGTTTCCCTTAAAATTGGTTTTACATATTTTTCTTCATTTTTCCCCTGCAGTTTCTTCTCGAGAATCTGCGCAAAGCCCTTAATGGAAGTAAGAGGGTTACGAACCTCGTGTACCACACCTGCGGTAAACATCCCCAGGGTTCTAAGCGATTCATTACGCTGGGCTTCTTCAATATTTCTCTTCAAACTTTCAGCCATGCTGTTGATAGAATTAGCAATAGCCCCTATTTCTCCTCCAAAGCTAGGAAATCTAAAATCCAAATTTTGTTCCAATACTTTTAACCCCCTATTAATTCTCACAATTTTGCTTGTAAACATTGATGAAATCAATAATATAAAAATTGCAGCTAAAATTGCTGAATAAACAGTCACTTTATTTGCTTCCATCTTAATATCTTCAACAGGCCCCATAATGGTAGAATATGGCTCATCGACAAAGATATAACCCACTGCCATTTTCTTTGTCGTAACATATTTTATAATAGTAAGTTTTTTATCAAGCTTATACTGATCTAACCCCATATATACAATTTCATCATTTATTGGAGGAATATAATAACCAAATTCAAGCTCCGGGAAATTCTTCCGATACTCATCAAAATACTCTTCAAATAAAGGCTTAAGAAATTTTGTGATATAAAGCTTCTGTTCATCAATGGTAAGATGGCCAAAATCATACTGCCAGGCAACTCCGTCATACATCTTTTGATATCTCTCCGCTAGCTGATTGGTAGCAATCTCCAGTCTTTTTGTTTCAACATTAAAAATCTCGCTTTCTACATTTTTTATAACCATAGAAGTGATAAAAACCATTGATACAATGACAAAAATCACCAGGACAGTAGTTAGTTGAAATCTTATTGATTGAAAAAATTTCTTTACACTATTCATCTTAAACAGATAACTCCTTTGCAAGCTTATATAATTTTGAGTTTAATTTTTTTTTTCTTATTACCGCTTGCTCTAATGGTATTAGAACAATTTTGTTGTCCTTTATTCCAACAACTTTACCCTTTTCCTTATCAAGTAAAGCATTTACCGCCTTCTCTCCTAATGCGGAAGCAAGAAGTCTATCAAAACGAGTAGGAGAACCACCCCGCTGTATATGGCCAAGTACTGCAATTCTCGTATCAATATTGATACGCTCCTGAATTATTTTTTCAAGATCTCTTGCATGAATTGCCCCTTCAGCACACACAATAAGGTGATGCATCTTTTTCTTTTTTATCCCGTTTTTGATGTCAGCTACAATTTCATCAATATTAAATTTTACTTCGGGCACAAGAATAATGTCCGCACCACCGGCAATACCAGCATCCATAGCAATAAAACCAGCATCTCTTCCCATAACTTCCACAATAAAAGTACGATCATGCGATTCTGCTGTATCCCTTATTTTGTCAATTGCATTAATTGCGGTATTGACAGCTGTATCAAATCCAATTGTATAATCCATCCCCCACAAATCATTATCAATAGTAGATGCAATCCCCATTGTAGGAAAACCTTTTTTAAAAAGAGCAAGACTTCCTGCCTGAGATCCATTGCCACCAATCACAATGAGTCCTTCTATCCCTTTTTCTTTCATATTTTTAATTGCTCGTAACTGCTTCTTTTCTTCTTTGAATTCAATAGTTCTGCTCGTCTTGAGCACTGTCCCACCCTTTTCTAAAATACCACTCACATCACGAGGAAGCATCGGATGAAAATCCTTTTCCAATAATCCTCTATAGCCACGATAAATACCGATTACTTCAACCCCTCGCACATATCCAACGCGCACAACACTCCTTATGGCAGCGTTCATCCCGGGAGCATCCCCTCCTGAAGTAAGAACAGCAATCCTTTTCATTTCAAAAACACCTTGAGTAATTTAAGCCAATCATTAGAAACCATTCTTAATTTTCCTACTGCCTGATCCAGTGGGACTGCATCAATTTTATTATTAACTATTGCCGCCATTTTTCCAAATTCAGCACTATGTACCATATCTACCGCCTTTACCCCAACACGAACCCCAAGCATTCTATCAAATATAGTAGGAGAACCACCTCTTTGTATATGACCAATTATTGCTGAGCGCGTAGGAATGTCCATCTTTTCTTTTATGATACTGGCCACAAACTCGCCCACACCTCTCTTTTGAAGAAGTTTATGTCCAAACTGATCCACTTCGCTATCAGAATCAACGGGAAGTTCTGTGCCTTCGGAAACGACAACAAGCGCATATCCTTTTCGTTTAAAACTTTTTCTAAGATGCTCACACATTACATCAAAATCTGGTTTTTCTTCTGGAAGAAGTACCCAATCCGCGCCACCTGCTACACCTGTAAACAGAGCTACCCATCCTGCATGTCTTCCCATTACTTCAAGTACTATAATTCTACGATGGGAGCGTGCAGTATCTCTCAACCTATTCAAGGCATCCACAGCAATGCTCACTGAAGTATCAAATCCAAATGTGTAATCTGTGCCACTAAGATCGTTGTCCATCGTTTTCGGTACTCCAACTACATTCACACCCAATTTGTACAGCTTTGATGCTACACCGAGTGTGTCATCGCCTCCAATTGCAATAAGCGCCTCTATTCCCAATTTTTTTAGATTTTCAATAATTCGTTCGGCACCATTCTCTACAGCAAAAGGATTTGTGCGCGACGTAAATAAAATTGTACCACCATAATTTATAATCTCGTCAACACTTTTTAAGTCAAGTGAACGAGTTAAGCATTCAAGGGGTCCTTTCCATCCCTCTTCAAAACCTATCACCTCATCATTATAATCAAGTGCTCTATAAACAACTCCCCTTATGGCAGGATTTAAACCGGGGCAATCTCCTCCTCCTGTCAAAACTCCTATTTTCATTTCAACCTCCTATTGTCTTAATTATCAATTCCATTGCTGCATCAACAGCCTCTGTACGAATTTTTTCCCGACTGCCAGTAAAATGCTCTTCAATAACAGAAGTATTTCCATTATAAAAAACAGCAATGTAAACTAAACCAACTGGCTTATCTTCCTGACTTAAAGGACCTGCTACTCCAGTAAGCCCTACTCCTATATCGGAATTAAAAAGCAAAGAAATATTTTTTGCCAGATAAGAAGCTGTTTCTTTGCTCACCAAACCTTTATTTCTTAACGTGTTTTCGGGTATGTTTAACACCTTTTCCTTTGCAAAATAACTATATGCTACAATACCGCCTAAAAAGTAATCGGAACTCCCGGGAATGTCTGTAATCCTCTTAGAAAACAGCCCGCCTGTCAGAGATTCTGCAACAGCAATAGTAAATCTTCTATCTCTTAATAATTTTCCTACCCTTTTTTCTAACATTTTTTCTCCTGTGCAAATTTTACACGTTTTTTTATTTTATGCAACTTTCACAAGGATTCATTAGCAGTTTTTTCGCAATATTAAAAAATCAATAATTTTATATAATACTGTATAATAAAGAAACTGAAAAGGAGAACAAAAATGAAAATAAGTGAACTATTTTTGCCGACACTAAGGGAAGTGCCACAAGATGCTGAAATCCTGAGCCATAAACTTATGCTTAAGGCTGGGATCGTCAGAAAAATCGCATCTGGTATCTACTCGTACCTACCACTGGGGCTAAGGTCTCTAAAAAAAATAGAACAAATCATAAGGGAAGAGATGAATAATGCAGGAGCGCAGGAAATTCTCTTTCCGGCTATACTTCCAAAAGAAATCTGGGATGAAACAGGAAGATGGGAATTATATGGCGAAGAAATGTTTAAGTTGAGAGACAGAAAGGGTAGAGAGTTCTGCCTGGGACCAACTCACGAAGAAGCTGTAGTTGATCTAGCACGAGGAGAAATCCGCTCTTACAAAGAACTTCCAAAAACGTTCTACCAGATACAAACAAAATACAGAGATGAAATAAGGCCTCGTTTTGGCGTTATGAGGGCAAGGGAATTCATCATGAAAGATGCATACTCTTTTGACGTATCAGAGATAGAATTAGAAAACACATATGATAAAATATTTGATGCATATGTAAGAATATTTGAGCGTTGCGGACTTAGTACAGTCCCAATTGAGGCAGATTCAGGCGCAATTGGAGGAAAAGTTTCACACGAATTTGTTGTAAAATCCACCAGTGCAGGGGAAAGCACATTTGTCTCCTGTCCGCATTGCAACTATGCAGCAAGCATTGAAGCAGCAAAATCCAAAGAAGAAGATGTATTGTCCAATGGACAAGAACAACCTCTAGAAGAAGTTGCAACACCAAACACAAAATCCGTTGAAGAAGTAGCAAAATTCTTGCACATTGATAAAGCAAATATAGCAAAATCGCTTCTCTACAAAATAGATGACGAATTCATACTTGCATTAGTACGAGGAGACGATGAATTAAACGAAATAAAATTAAAAAATTTATACAGCGCAAACCACATAAGACAAGCCACAGAAGAAGAAGTAAAAGAACTTACGGGAGCATCTGTAGGTTCAATAGGCCCTGTTAAAACAAAGCTGAAAATCGTAACAGATAGACGAGTAAGCACAATGAAAAACTTTACTACAGGAGCAAATAAGGATGGTTTTCATTTTAAAAATGTTAACACTGGAAGAGATTTTCCTAAAGAAAATGTAGCAGACATAAGAAAGGTTAAAGAAGGAAACCTCTGCCCAAAATGTGGCACACCACTAACAGCTTATGAAGGAGTTGAAGTGGGACACACATTCAAGCTCGGGACAAAATATTCAGAAAAGATGAATGCAAAATTTTTAGACAGTGACGGGAAAGAAAAATACTTTGTCATGGGTTGTTATGGCATAGGAGTAGGAAGAACTCTTGCTGCGATTATAGAAGAATACAATGATAAATACGGGATAAAATGGCCTGTATCTGTCGCTCCATTCACAGTAGAAATAATACCACTCAATATGTCAGACAGTGAAATAAAAAATGAAGCAGAAAAACTATACAAACTATTTAAAGAAAAGAATATAGAAACAATCATAGATGACAGAGATGACATAAGTGCGGGAGTAAAATTTAACGATGCAGATCTTATAGGTATACCATTTCAAGTTATCGTTGGAAGAACGTTCAAACAGAATGGCAAGATAGAAATAAAGAAAAGAGAAACAGGAGAAAAATTTATTGTAGAGGAACAAGATGCAATAGCGCTCATAGAAAACGTAATAAAATAGAAAATAATTAAGATCTAAAAAAATAAGGCTGACACTTTCAAGTGCCAGCCTTATTTTTTACCTAAATTTTTTGAAAATTAATGAAACGTTATGCCCGCCAAAACCGAGCGAATTTTTAAGAGCAACATTCACATCTTTCTTTATTGCTTCATTTGGTACATAATTTAAGTCACACTCAGGATCTTTTTCTTCGTAATTTATCGTAGGAAAAATAATCCCATTCTCTATTGAGAGTACTGTAGCAACGCACTCAGCAGCTCCGGAAGCCCCCAATAAATGGCCTATCATAGATTTTGTAGAAGTCACAGAAATATCGTATGCCTTTTCGCCAAATACTTCTTTAATTGCCTTCGTTTCGTATTTATCATTCAAGGGAGTGGATGTGCCATGCGCATTAATATAATCCACTTCTGTCACTCCAGCTTTTTGCATAGCAATCTGCATTACGCGTTTAATCTGTTTTACTTCAGGGTCAGGCGCTGTAATATGGTAAGCATCCGTTGTAGAAGCATACCCTGAAAGCTCAGCATAAATATGAGCTCCTCGTTTCTCTGCATGCTCTAAAGATTCAAGAATAAGCATCCCTGCGCCTTCGCCCATAATAAAACCATCCCTATTTTTATCAAAAGGGCGGCAAGCTTTTTCAGGAACATCATTACGCTTTGAGAGCGCTCTCATTGATGCAAAAGCAGCAACTCCCAGTGGTGTAATCGCTGCATCAGCACCTCCGGCAACTATAACATCAAGATCCCCTCTCTGTATGGCGAGAAGCGCCTCACCAATTGTTTGAGTGGATGAAGCACAAGCATTTACTGTGGAAAGTGTTGCACCCTTGAAACCATACTTGATAGCAATGTACGCTGGAATAGCATCAATAATTAATTGAGTAATAAGAAATGGACTTATTCGCCTGGGGCCTCTTTCCATAAGCACTTTCTGTTGCTCTTCTACTGAACCTAACCCACCTACACCGGAAGTGACATACACCCCAATTTTTTCAAGATCTTCTTTCTCTGGTATAATGCCGGCATTTTCTATCGCTTCTTTTGCAGCAACAAAAGCGAACTGTTGAACCCTATCAAGTCTTTTTGCATCTTTTACATCAAAATATTGCTCAGGCTTAAAATCTTTTACTTCGGCTGCAATTTGAACAGAATAATCAGACGGATCAAAAAGTGAAATCCTACCAACGCCAGATTGTCCCTTTTGAAGCGCCTCAAAAAAAGAATCTATCCCAATACCAATAGGAGATACTACACCCAAACCTGTTACAACAACTCTTCTCATAGCTATTCTACATGGTCCTTGATATATTGAATAGTATCTTTGACCGACGTAATTTTTTCAATGTCTTCATCTGGGATCTTCATTCCAAAATCATCTTCAAATGCCATAGCAATGTCCACAAGACTTAAAGAATCCGCACCTAAATCATCAACATACTTTGCATCATCAACAATCTTGTCATCCTCCACACCTAATTTGTCTTTAATAATCGCCTTCACCTTTTCTCTAATTTCTTTTTCATCCATTTCAATAAAACCTCCTTTTTATTTTTGAATTAAAATAACTACATCTACAAAAATATATTATAATCAAATTTCTTTTTTGCAAAAGCAATACTTAAAAATAAATTAATATACCTGAATAAATAATTTTCTTTCTTCGAAAAAATTAAAATTCAAGATATATTAATTTATCTATTATTAACCTAAAGATAATCCTCCATCTACAACGATTACAGTTCCAGTTAGATAAGAGGCCAGAGGAGAAACAAGAAATGCTACAACATTTGCAATATCTTCAGGTGTTCCAACTCTTCGCCGCAAAACTCTTTTCAGAAATTCCCCTCTCACACGATCCGGTAGCTTCTTTGTCATATCCGTCTCGATAAAACCGGGGGCAATGGCATTAGCGGTAATATTCCTTGATGCATATTCTATTGCAGTAGTCTTGGTTAAACCAATTATTCCAGCTTTGGAAGCAACATAGTTTGCCTGTCCCACATTTCCTGTAATACCTACAATAGAAGAAATATTAATAATGCGTCCAAATTTATTCTGCATCATGTATTTAGTGGCATGCTTGGTCATAAGAAATGTACCTTTAAGGTTTGTTTCAATTACTTCATCCCAATTTTCAGGAGTCATTCGTAATATCAATGTATCTCTGTTGATGCCTGCATTGTTCACAAGAATATCAATACGACCAAACTCATTATTCACATTTTCCAGGGTCCTTACAACATCTTCTTCGTGCGATACATCACATTTTAAAGCAAGACTCCTTTTCCCTTTCTTTTTTACTTCATCCTTCACTCCCAATGCAGCTTCACTGCTATGAGCGTAAATAATAGCCACATCTGCACCACAATCTGCAAGTGCAAACGTAATACCTCTACCTATTCCTCGAGAACCACCAGTAACAACTGCCGTTAATCCTGTTAAATCAATATTAAGCATTCAGCAACACCTCCACAGTTTCTATTTTGCTACCAGGCAATGTCCTCCCTATTAATCCTTTTAATACATTCTTGGGTCCTACTTCAACAAATTTCTCCACGTCCATTTTTGACATTGTATTCACCGAGTCTGTCCAAAGAACTGGTGATGTAAGCTGCTTTTTCAAATTTTCTTTTATCTCCTCCACTGTACTTACGACTTTTCCTGTAGCATTTTGCACAACAAGAATAGCAGGTTTATTAAATTGCACAGAATCGATAAATTTACTCATTTCAGGCACTACAGGTTCCATCAATGGAGAGTGAAAAGGTGCGGAAACATTCAAAATTTTTACTATTTTTGCGCCGTTCTCTTTTGCTACAATTTTAGCTTTTTCAATTGCATTATCAGCGCCAGAAAGAACTACTTGCCCTGGAGAATTAAAATTTGCTGCCACAATCACACCTTTATCTGATGATTCCTCTAGCACTTTTTTTAACTTTTCGCCTGGCAACCCTATTACAGCAAGCATTTTGCCTGGAGCTTTTTCAGATGCTTTTTTCATAAGAAGCCCTCTTTTTCTCACAAGAAATAGAGCATCCTCAAACGAAAGCACTTCAGCAGAAAAAAGTGCAGAGAATTCACCTAAACTGTGTCCTGCTACAACTCCTGGTAAAATATTTCTTTCTTTAAGTAGTGTGTCATATATTGCCGATATTGTCAGCAAGGCAGGTTGAGCAATATCAGTTGATGTAAGCTTCTCAACGGGTCCGTTGTTGCATAAATCCTCTAAATTGAATCCCAGAAAATCCGAAGCTTTTGCAAATAACTCTTTTTTCACAGAAGAAACTGGTATTTTGCTCGCCATTCCAACATACTGGGAACCCTGTCCAGAAAAGACAAAACTTATCATTTTGACCACTCCAAAACAAATCCACCTGATGTCATCCCAGCTCCAAATGACACCATAAGCAGTTTATCTCCAGCTTTTATTTTACCTTCTCTATATATCTCATCCAGTGTAATCGGAACCGTTGCAGCTGAAGAATTGCCGTACTTATCAATAGTAATAGCTACTCTTTCTCCAGGTATTCCAATTCTCTTTATTCCTGCTTCAATGATTCTTAAATTTGCCTGATGAGGAATAAACCATCTAATATCATCCGCAGTAAGACCCGCTTTCTTGATAGCATCGAGGGAAACCTTTCCAATTTCTCTAACAGCAAATTTAAATACTTCACGACCATTCATCCGTGTGTATTGAAGTCTTTTATCCAGCACTTCCTGGCTAAGTGGCAGACGAGAACCTCCAGCAGGAAGAATAATGTGTTCTGCAAGGCTTCCATCAGCATAAAGCGCTGAAGAAAGCAGCCCACCTTTATCTACCTCGCCTAAGACAGTTGCGCCAGCGCCATCACCAAACAGAACATAAGTATCTCTATCTTTTTCATCCACCATTCTTGTAATTGCTTCTACACCAATAACAAGCACATGTTTATACATTCCCGTCTTAATAAATTGTGCTCCAACAATAAATGCATAAACCCATCCTGTACAACCAGCTTGAAGATCAAAAGCAGCAGCATTCTTGGCCCCTATTCTATCTTGTACAAGACAAGCCGTTGCAGGATAAAGCGTGTCAGGAGAATTCGTCCCTACAATAATTAAATCTATATCTTCCGCAGATATGCCGGCATCTTTTATTGCTCGTTCTGCTGCTTCAGCAGCAAGATCGCTAGCTGCCTGATCAGGAGAAGCAAATCTCCTTTCTTTAATCCCAGTTCTTGTCCTTATCCATTCATCCGATGTATCTAAAATTTTCTCTAAATCAAAATTTGTAACTTTTTTCTCGGGAAGATAGCTTCCTACTCCGAGTATCCCAACTTTATTCATATTATTCTTTTTTTCCTCCTTTTAATGTTTCTTCACTTTCGTAAAAAAATGCCGATATAATACCTTCAGCAACAAGTTTTCCGTTTACGAAAGCCTTCCCTTCGCTTTTTGCGATACCATGTCGAAAAACAAGAAGCTTTGCTTTCATTATCACAGTGTCACCAGGAGATACTGTTCCCTTAAATTTAAAATTTTCTATCCTCGCAAATACCCCGAATAACTTCTCATTGCCAGGCAGTGTAACTATCATAAAAGCCGATGTTTGAGCAATTGCCTCTACCATCAGCACGCCAGGCAAAATAGGAAGACCTGGGAAATGCCCCTTAAAAAAAAATTCGTCTTCGCGCAGTTTTCTTTTTCCGGTAACACTCTCTCCGGGTACAACTTCAGTAATTTCATCAACAAAAAGAAAAGGATCCCTATGAGGAAGAAATTGCTTAACTTTGTTAATATCTAACTTTGTTTCACTGAATTGCATTTTCTTCTTCTCCATCGCCATCGTCTTCAAGCGCTGCTTTTCTGCTCAATCGCATTTTTCTCTTTTCCCTATCGATGCTAAGCACTTTTACTTTTACCCGCTCTCCAAGCTTCACAATATCCTCAACCTTGTTAACACGCGTTTTATCCAACTGAGAAATATGAATAAGCCCTGTAATACCTTCCGCAAGCTCTACGACTGCACCAAATGGGTGAATGCGTATTACAGTGCCTTCAGCAATACTGCCTTCGGGAAATTTTTCTTCGACAACATCCCATGGATAAGGTTTTGTTTGTCTTAAACTTAAAGCTACTTTACCTGTAT
Source organism: Caldiserica bacterium UBA646 (assembly GCA_002299965.1). Classification (GTDB taxonomy): domain Bacteria; phylum Caldisericota; class Caldisericia; order Caldisericales; family Caldisericaceae; genus UBA646. The sequence continues at coordinate 11,468 of DBOM01000080.1, forward strand.
CAAGGTTTATACTCAAAATTTTCACGTCAACCTCTTCACCTAACCGAACAACTTCCTTGGGTGGTTTTCTTCTTCCCCAGGTTAATTCATTCAGTCGGACAAACCCATCAATTCCATGACCTATATCAACGAAAATGCCAAAATCTTTTATGGTTCTCACTGTGCCTCTTATAACTTCTCCCTTTTTAAGATTTACGAGTGCCTCTTTTTTCTCTGTTTCTCTCTCTTTCCTGAGTACTTCCTTGCATGACACGATTATACGTCTAATAGTGGGATTTATCTCGAGTATTTTAGCTTCCATCTCTTTGCCAACAAATGTTTCAAGGCTTTCACCTCTCTTCAATCCTACATGTGACTGAGGAAGAAATCCCACAATACCAGCTACATTTACTAACAATCCACCTTTAATCGCTTTAACTACTTTTATTTTAATACTTTTATTTTCAGCAAAAGCATTGCTTAATTCATCCCATTCACCTACATAATCTGCCCTTTTCTTCGAAAGAATAACGCCACCTTTAGCATCACGCGTCTTTATTACATAAACATTAATTTTATCGCCAACTTTTACAACTTCCTCAGGCGAAGCAATCGGTTCAGCAGAAAGTCCTTTCATCGGAATGAAATAATCAACTTTACCGCCTGCGTTTACCATCACACCAGTTGGTTCAATCTTAACAACAGTGGCAGAAATAGTATCTCCTCTCTTAAAAACTGTAGGGACATAATCTTTAGAAATTGTATTCATAGAATCTATTTTTTCCTCCCTTTTTTCTACTTCGGGCGGAATAATTTCTTCAATCGATTCATGCCGTAATTCCTCTTCATTTGCTTCGGCAGAACCTGGCTCTGCTTCTTTGGAAACAGTTTCTTCAATTTCCCTACGCGGTAATTTCTCTTCACCTGCTTTTGCAAGAATTGACTCTGCATCTTCAGGATTTACTTCGTCATAAAACCCTTTTTTACCATTTTCACCCATTTTTACACCCCTTATATCTTTTTTTCAACATTTAAACCATTTTTTATTATATCATATTTTGTCAAATATTTATTTTTCTGAAATAAACGCAGCTAATGCTAAAGAATAAAATTTAGATTCTTCGCTATCTCCGCGGGAAGTAAGAACAGCTGGAGCAGTTGCGCCAGTCACAACAGCTGCAATCTTAGCATTTCCTAATTTTGTAGCGGACTTATAAAATACATTTCCGGTTTCAATATTAGGGAAAATCAAAATATCAGCATCTCCTGCAACTTCAGATTTCACTTTTTTAATTAATGCCGATTCTTTAGAAACTGCAAGATCCAGTGCGAGCGGTCCATCAACTACACAGCCGCTAATTTGCCCTCTTTCGTTCATTTTAGAAAGTAATGCCCCATCTATAGTTGCCTGCATCTTCAAATTTACAGTCTCCACCGCCGCAATTACAGCAACTTTTGGTACAGCTATCCCAAATTTACGAACAATATTTGCATTATAATTGATCATCTGTACTTTCATTTTAAGATCGGGAAATGGTATTACAGCAACATCTGAAACAACAAGCAATTTAGGATAAGTAGAAATTTCTATAACAGTAGTATGAGAAAGAATATTTCCCGGAGGGAGAAGTCCTTCCTCTTTATCCAAAATACCTCTCATATAGTTTGCAGTTTGACAAAATCCTTTCATCAGTACATCTGCTCTTTTTTCTTTTACGGCCCTGACAGCTTGCCTGATTGCTTCTTTCTCGTCCGGTACATCGACAATCTCAAAAAGAGAAACATCAATACCGTTTTCGCTGGCGACTCTCTTAACCTCTTTTTTGCTTGCAAAATTTATTGCATTAAACAGTCCTTCCCTTACTCCCCTTTCAACAGCTTGAAGGGTATGAACATCCTGTCCATAAGCAACTGATAAAACTCTTTTTTTTCTACTTTTTACAGCTTCTACAATCTCGTCTAATCGTTTAATTTGCTCCATTAATAGCCTCCCATTATTCGTTTTTGCTCGCGATTGCAAGTGCTATTGAATTAAATTTAACATCACTTGTATCAGCACGCGAGGGTATCATCACAGGTGCTTTTGTTCCCACTATTATATGACCATTTTTAAAATTTGCATAATATGTAAGAGCTTTTCCAAAAATATTTCCTGCAGCGATATTTGGCACTATTAAAATATCTGCCATACCTGCTACAGCAGATTTAATTCCCTTTTTCTTTGCAGCGTATTGCGAAATTGCATTATCAAGGGCCAATGGTCCATCAATCGTGCAACCTTTTATCTGCCCCCGTTTATTCATTTGAGAAATAAGGGCTGCGGCAACTGTTTCCTCCATATCGAGATTCACTACTTCTACCGCAGTAAGCATAGCTACAAGCGGGTTCTCATTTCCCAATTTATGAGCAACCATAACAGCATTTTTAACAATAGAAACAAGCGTATTAATATCTGGTCCAATATTTACGCCACCATCACTCATAAGCACAAGCTTCTGCCCTTCTTCCCGCTGATCCTCGAATACAAACACATCGCTTACAAGGCTGCCAGTTCTTAACCCGTTTTCCTTGTCTAAAACTTCTTTTAGAAGCTTGGAAGTCTTTACCTGTCCTTTTAGAAGAACGCCTCCCTTCTTCACTCTCTGCACGGCAAAAGAACTTTTTTCCTCATCGGTAACTGCATGAATAATATCTTCGACAAAATCTCTATCAGAAAACTGAGACAACACATCCTCTATCTTATCTCTATCACCTACAAATATCCCTCTGCCAAAACCATAATCATAGCTTTCTTTTACCGCTTTTACTGCCTCAATATCCTCTCCTCCTGCTACAACAATGTTTTCTCTACCTTTTCCTTTAAGATGCGAAAACAATTCCTCAAAACTGTTTATCATCAATGCCTCCTTAGATGTACTCTCGTTCTTTTTCTTCACCTTTCAAAACTCTAAATGCAGCCATTGCAAGAGCACTCATCTCTTCCTCTCCAGGATAGACAACAATTGGAGCAATCCAGTTTACTCTCTTGCTTATCTCGGCAATTAGCTCTTTATTGTGTGAAAGCCCGCCAGTAAAGATTATTGCCTCGACATTTCCTTTTAAAACGGTTACCATAGCGCCAATTTCTTTAGCAATTTGATAACACATTGCATCGACTATAAGCTTTGCGTACTTATCCCCTGTTCTAATTTTTTCCATTACTTCAGGCATATTATTTACACCAAGGTAAGAAACAAGTCCACCTTTTTTTGTGAAGAGGCGAACAAGTTCATTTTTCTCATACTTGCCAGAATATGACATCTTTACAACATCAATTGATGGCAAACTTCCAACCCGTTCAGGTGAAAATGGCCCTCCTTCGTTCGCATTATTTACATCAATAATTTTTCCATTTTCTATAGGTGCAATGGATATTCCCCCTCCCAGGTGTGCAACTATAATATTCAAATCTTCGAATCGCTTACTGTTTTCTTCTGCATATCGAAATGCATTAGCTCTAATGTTTAATGTATGTAATAATGAAATCCTGTTTATCTCCTTTAATCCAGATATTCTTGCAATCTCTTCAAATTCATCAACAGAAACAGGATCCGCTATATACGCTGGAATACCGAGATCTGCCGCTATCTCACCTGCAATAATGCCACCAAGATTAGAAGCATGCTCCACCTTCGACTGAATCAAATCGTTCATTAATTTATCATTTACACGATACGTACCTGCCTCAATTGGCTTTAAAATGCCACCCCTTCCGATGACAACCTCCAATTGATCTAAAGAAATATTATGCTTTTTTAAAACCTCCACAACCTTTTCTTTACGAAAATCCTTTTGTTCTTTAAGTGAATTAAACTGTGAAAGAACGTCTGAGGGATGATGAATAGATTCTATAAAAATAGGTTCTCTGCCATTAAAAACAGCAGTTTTAGTTGATGTAGAACCTGGATTGATTACCAAAATTTTCATTGCCACCTACCTATCAGCTCTTTAGCTTGGCTTATTGTAGTTGTAGTAACATTTGTACCCGAAATCATCCGGGCAATCTCGTTAACTCTTTCGCATTCCTCCAGCTTTCTTGCCTTAAGGAATGTTTCACCATCTTCAACTGTTTTTTCCACCACAAAATGTTCTCCAGGAAGAGATCCAATTTGTGGAAGATGTGTTATACAGATTACCTGCCTATACTTAGATATCTCACGCAACTTCTCCGCTACTTTTTCACCCGTCTTTCCTCCTATCCCCGCATCTACTTCATCAAATATAAGCACAGGAATTTCATCTACTTCAGCAAGCACCTTCTTTATTGCAAGTGTCACTCTGGAAAGCTCTCCACCAGAAGCAATGGACGCAAGAGGTTTAAACCCTTCGCCTGGATTTGGAGCAATGAGAAATTCAACAAGATCAATGCCGTCAGGAAAAAGTTTTACCATTTTGCCATCTATTTCTATTTCACTTTCATCTACAATATCCTTAAATGATACTTTGAAATCGGCGTTTTCCATGGCAAGATCTTTTAATTCATTTAGTACTTCTTTTTGAAATCTGCCTGCAGTCTCCTTTCGCATTAAAGAAAGCTCTGAGACATCTATTTTTATTTTGGAAAGAAATTCTTCTTTTTGTTCACTCAACTCCTTAATTTTCTCTTCAAGTGAAGTAAAAGATTGCAACCGCTCTTCTAGCTCACTCAAGTAGTTAATTAATTCGGGAGCCGTTTTCTTATACTTCAGCTTTAATGCAGATAGCAAAGAAAGTCTCTCTTCAATAAAAGACAGGCGATCTGTATCAAAAACAATAGCCCCGTCATATCGTGCAAGATCTCTATCAAGCTCCTTAAGTTGAACACTTATACTCTCCATCTGTTCACTGAGAGAGGAAAGATCTGGATCAATGACAGAAGCACGTTTAAGATTTGCGGAAACCAATTCAACAAGATCTAAAATGCTACGATTTTCTTCACCCGATATAGAACTTCTTGACTCGCCAATAAGATTTGCAAGTTCCTGCGCATTAGATAATATTTTTTCTTCTTTAATTAACTCTTCTTCCTCTTCTTCTTGTAGTCCTGCCTTTTCAAGTTCTTCGACCTCAAAATTAATAAAATCTCGCTCTTCCCGATATTTTTTATCCTGCTCAACCAGATCGTTAAGATCCTTTAAAATTCTCCTGTAGGCAGCAATTTCTGAAATTACCTTTTCTTTCAAAGAGATGAGAGTTTCTCCACCAAACCGATCAAGAGACAAAATATGTGTAGAGCTATTCAGTAAAGATTGAACCTCATGCTGTCCGTGCATATCAATAAGGCTGGATCCCAATTCCATCAAGCTCTTTATTGGCACAGGATGACCGTTAATGATGCCCTTTGTCCTGTTTTTATCAATCACCCTGGAAAGTATCACTATAGATTCTCCTTCGAAGAGAGAAAGTTTCTTTAGAACATCAATCCCTTTGGACGCGTCGCCAAGCATAAAGCTTACTTCAACCTGCGCTTTATTGCTTCCTGTCCGGATAAAATTGCTTGTTGCATCCCCACCACAAGCTGCTGTAAGTGCTCTCATTAAAATCGTTTTACCTGTGCCTGTTTCCCCGGAAATAATAACAAGATTGCTGTCAAAAGACAGCTCAACTTTTTTAGCTATTGCAAAATCTGTCAGTAGAATACCAACAAGCATCTATTCCCCCCATCCAAATTTCTTGTTCAATACATCAAAAAAGTTTTTCTTTTTCAAGTGCACAACACACAGCTCTCGATCAGCTTTTTCAAAGGTTACTCTGTCAAACATCTTTAGTTTGAGAACTTCTTCGCCATCCCTCTGAAAAGAAATGGGTTCTTTTGAAAGAATTCTCAAAGAAAGATGGTCCTCTCCAGAAAAAATAACAGGCCTTGCTGAAAGCTTATGTGGAGCAATAAACACAAGTTCATACACTGAAGCAGATGGGGTAATGATAGGAGCCCCAAGAGAAAGGGCGTAAGCAGTAGAACCTGTAGGCGTTGCAATGACAATTCCATCACTTCTAAACTTTCCAGCTCGCATCCCATTAACAAAAATTTCGGCGAACATCATTCTTTCTCGAATAGACCGCACTAAAACAAAATCATTAACAGCAAAAAATGTGTCTTCTTTTCCTCCCTCACCAAGCCTTAATCCCTTAAGAATGGCTCTTTTCTCAATGAAAAAATCACCTTTTAATAATTCTTCAGCAGCATTAAAAACATCTCTTGCCTCAACATCCGTAAGAAAACCAAGATTCCCCAAATTTATGCCGAGTACAGGCACACCCATTTCTACACCCAAATGTGAAGCCTTCAAAAAAGTACCATCTCCACCAAGGCTTATAATAACAGTGTCTTTGTCGGGCTTAGCACTCTTCAACTCTTCGTTGAGAAATACTTTTATGTTTCTTTTTCTAAAAAAATTAGCAAGTTCTTCAGCTGTTTCCTTAATTTCTACTCCATCAAGGTAAAAAATTCCTATTTTCATCTCGCCGTCCTTTCCCATACTTCATCTATTATTTTATAAATATGGTGAAAATTCACAAGCTTTCCTTGTTTTTTTATTAGAAAAAAAAATTCAATATTTCCCTTTCCCCCTTTTACAGGAGAGTATGTAGCATTTGTAACACAAAGCCCTATCCGTGAAATATCGTCAATAAGATTAAATAATATTTCCTTGTGTATCTCCTTATCCTTGACAATGCCTTTTTTCAGATATTCCCTCTTTCCTTCAAACTGAGGTTTGATCAGTGAAATGATGCTTGATTCCTCCTTCATCAAAGGAATAAGAGCAGGAAGAATCTTTACAATGGAAATAAATGATACATCCATAACAACCAAATCTAATTGTTCAGGAATTTCCTTTTGTGTCAAATATCTTGCATTAATTCTTTCTAAAAGAATTACACGCTTATCATTACGCAAAGAATAATCAAATTGTCCATAACCAACATCTATAGCATACACTCGCTTCACGCCACGCTTAAGCAAGCAATCAGTAAATCCCCCAGTTGAAGCTCCAATATCTCCGGCAGTCAAACCTTTTGGATCAATGCCAAATTGATCAATTGCAAACTCTAATTTTAGCCCACCTCTGCTCACATATTTTTTTTCTTCTTTAAGAGTAATTTGATCTTCATCCTTTACAAAGGTACCTGCTTTTTGCACAAGTTGACCATTCAACAAAATTTTTCCTTCAATAATAAATCGCCTTGCCTCTGATCTACTTTTAAAGAAACCTTTTTCAACCAACACCTCATCGATTCTTTTCTTTGGCAAATTTTTCTCCAACCTTAATGATATGTTCTGCACTCAAACCATATTTGTTCATAAGAAACCTTCGTTCACCTTGCTCGGGAAAGAAATCTTCTATTCCCACTATACGCACTTCTATCCCTTCTTTAGAAAGAAGTTCGCTTATTGCAGAACCAAAACCACCTTTTACAGAGTTATCCTCAATGGTAATTACCTTTCTTGATTTTTTAGCTTCCGACAAAATAAGTTTCTCATCCACCGGTTTCGCAAAACGAGCATTAATAAGTCCCGTAGAAATACCCATTTTTTCTAATGCCTCTCGTGCACGAAGTGCCTCATAAAACATTGTGCCGATAGACACAATAAGAAGGTCCTCTCCTTTGTAAATAAGCTCTCCTTTGCCCAATTTAATAGGTTTCACCGGCAATAATGCCTTGGGGGCATAATCTTTAGGATATCTGATAGAAGAAGGGCAATTTAATTGCAAAGAAAAATGCAACATTGCCTTTAACTCTTCTCCATCACGCGGTGCCATTACAACAAAATTCGGAATGATGCGCATATAAGAAAGATCAAAAACACCCTGGTGAGTAGGTCCGTCAGAAGATACAATTCCTGCTCTATCCAGGGCAAATACAACAGGTAAATTCAAAATTCCAACGTCATGCACTAATTGATCATAAGCACGCTGCAAAAACGTCGAATAAATGGCAACAACAGGTTTCAATCCTTCTTTTGCCATCCCGGCAGCAGCAGTCACCGCACACTGCTCTGCAATACCTACATCTATAAATCTCTCAGGAAATAAATCTTTTGTTAAATTTGTTTTAGTCCCATCCGACATAGCGGCAGTAATAGCAAATATCCTTTTATCCTTTTTACTCTCTTTGACAAGTGCTTTTCCAAATAATTCTGAAAATGTCTTTTGAGAAGTTATATTCTTGCGAATTCCCGTTTTTATCTCAAACGGAGGAGCGCTATGAAACTTTGTCGGATTATCTTCGGCATAACTGTATCCTTTACCTTTTTTTGTAACTACATGTACAACAATAGGGTATGGAATATTCTTTGTTCCTTCAAATGTTTCAACAAGTTTTTGCACATCATGCCCATCAACAGGACCAAGATAAGTAAAACCTAGTTCTTCAAAAAAAACAGTAGGTAAAAATAGATCTTTTATAGATAGTTTAACTTTTCTTCCCAATGAGGTTCTAGGCAACTTCATCTTAAGAGATTGATAAAAAGATGAGGAACGCATCCGAGACAAATATTCCGAAAGCGCCCCAACATTTTTAGATATAGACATTTCATTATCATTTAACACAACGATTACCTTTTTCCCTCTTCTTCCAAGATTATTCAATCCCTCATACGCTTCGCCTGATGTGAGAGCACCATCGCCAATAAGAGAGACGATTTCATAGTCTTCTTTTTTAAATTCTCTCGCTATGACAAAACCAAGCGCAAGCGGTAGAGATGTAGAGGAATGTCCAGCTATAAACGTATCAAATAAACTTTCTTCCGGATTTGTATAGCCGCTTATCCCGTTATACTGCCTTAACGTAGAAAATTGATCTTTTCTCCCTGTAATGATTTTATGCGTGTATGACTGATGACTTACATCGAAAATCAATTTATCTTTTGAAAAATCAAATACCTTATAAAGAGCAAGTGTAAGTTCTACCGTGCCGAGATTAGAGGAAAGATGCCCCCCTGTACGGGAAACCACCTTTAAAATAAGCTCTCTTATCTCGCCAGAAAGTATATCCAGTTCCTTGTAAGAAAGCCTTTGAATATCATCTGGTAAATTTATAGAATCAAGAATTTTACTCACTATTTAATTCTCTGAAGAGTATATTCAGCGATATCTGTTAAAATTTTATATTTCTCTCCAAAGGGCGCAAGAAAACCAATGCCCTTTTGCACACATTCATTTGCCATTTTTTTAGCTTCCTCCACACCATATAACGCAACAAACGTTGCTCTTCTGTTTTTCTTATCCTGTCCTGTATCCTTTCCAAGCACCTCAGGCGAAGAGATTGCATCCAAGACATCGTCTATGATTTGATAACTCACTCCAAATTCTAAGCTGAAATCGGTAAGAGCCTTAAGCTCTTCCTCACCTACCTCGCCAAGAATACCTGCTGTCCTTAATGCAAGTGAAATAAGAGAAGCTGTTTTCTTCTCCTCAATATAAAGTATTGTCTCTTTATCAATGCTGCCCATATTACTTGACACTATATCCATCACCTGACCACCTACTAATCCTCGTATACCCGTTGCAACTCCAAATTCATGTATAACTGCCAAAAGAGCGCTTTCTCTAAATTTTTCCAGGTGTAATCGGTTAGAAATAATCTCAAAAGCAAACGACAGAAGTGCATCCCCAGCAAGAAGCGCCATATCACTACCATACACTTTGTGAGCAGTTGCTCTACCTCTACGCAAGTCGCTATTATCTACAATAGGAAGGTCATCGTGAATCAATGAATATGTATGCACCATTTCAATAGCACATGCAAAAGGAATAATAGGCTCTTCTTTACCCTTGATAGCATTATAAGTGGAAAGCATAAGAATAGGCCTCAATCTTTTTCCGCCTGGTGTTAAGCTATAAGACACTGCTGCATATAAAACAGAGCTGCCTTTCAGCGGTCCAACCATAGCAGTAATCGCTGAATCAACAAGTTCTCTTTTTTCTTTAAGATACTTTTCTAAATTCATAACATCCTCCTAATATATTTCAAACACCGAAAATTCTCCCAAAGGCTCAGAAAAATTATAATCCACATTCTTTACAAGAGAAAATGAATTACCTTTTCTTAATACATCAAGAAATTTAACAAGGTTATTTTCTTCTCCCTCAGCCACTACTTGAACAGAACCATCATGCAGATTCTCAGCGTATCCAACAAGATTTAGCATATTTGCATTTCTTTTGATAAAATATCGAAAACCAACTCCTTGCACAAAACCAGACACCCGCGCCTCAAGTCTCTTTGGACTCATTCTTTCTGCCTCTTAATATCTCACGGAGTATACCATTGACAAAATTAGAAGATTTATCCGTGCCGTACTTTTTTGCAATCTCAACAGCTTCATATACAACCACTCCGTCATCGATTCCATCAACATAATCTATCTCGAAAAGTGCAAGCCTTAAAATTTCTTTATCAGGCACAGATATCCTATCAAGCTCCCAATCTTTTAAATTATTTTCTATAATTTTATCAATCGCATCCATGTATTTAAGCACGCCGTTCACTAAGCGAAGAGAATACTCTAACACAACGGGTGGTTCATATTGAAACAAGGAAAGCACATCTGGAATACTACTCCCCCCTCTGTCAACGGCAAAAAGTACTTTAAAGGCTATCTCACGCGCTTTACTCCTGCTCTTCATACTTAATATCTTCAATAAAAACGACTATCGTAGATAATTTATACGGAGTCATATTTTCAATCTGTGCTTTTACCTTATCTTGAATCTCCTTTCCCACTTTTCGTAAATCTGCTCCGTATGCTACAGTAATAAATATGTTTACCTTTATCTCCCCGTTTTCTATAACAAAGTCAATACCATGAGGATGCTTCTTGTCCCTATTGAAATAGGGGATATATTCCTCCATACCTTTCCAGGAATCTAATACGCCATCCACACTCAGCGTAGCATTAAGAATAATAGTTTCAATCGCTTCCTCTGTAATAATAATTTTGCTCATTTGTTCACCCTTTCGAGATACTCACCTGTTCGAGTATCCACCTTTATTAAGTCCCCCTCATTAACAAATAAGGGAACATTTAATTTATACCCCGACTCTAGAACAACTTGCCGCATTGCGGTAGTAGCCGTATCTCCTCTCACGCTAGGTTCAGCGTGAGTTACTTTAAGCTCAACAAATGTAGGAAGATCAACGGACACCGGTCTATCTTTATAAAATACTATCGTTAACTCCAAATTGTCTTTAAGAAAGTTTGCAGCATCACCCACGTTATCCGGGGAAATCGATACCTGCTCATATGTTTCAAGGTCCATAAATACATAATTCTCCCCTTCCCTATAGAGATATTGCATTTTTTTCCTTTCAAGAAAAGCTTTTTTAAATTTTTCTTCTGGTCTAAATGTCTTCTCTGCAATGTTGCCCGTATCCAAATTCTTAATCTTTACTCGAACAAAAGGAGAACCTTTCCCTGGTTTTATATGCTGGAAAGAAATAACCACATAAATTCCTCCGTCCATCTCAAATGTTACTCCTGTTCTCAAATCATTTGCTGGAATCACATAATCCTCCTCACAATCATTTAGTATCTCTATAGATAATAGCAAAAAAGTAGTATTTCGTCAACGAAAGAAAAAATTGGAAAAACAAACAACAGTCGATAAAAGCTCAAAAAAGACTTTCATCCAACAGATTGTTCTTGATTATAATCTCTATTGTTTCGACCAAATAACTGTTCCACCCTATCAAATCTTCTTATTACGACAATTAAAACCGCTAAAAAGTAAAACATTTTAATTACACTAGATGTATTTGGAGCGAATATGAATAAAAGGAAGCATATGTAGACAATGGCTTCCCCTATCTCCAGGAGAGAAAAACTGCCACCGCTCTTATTTTTTAGAAAACGAAGAAAATAGATAATTACAGCAGCAAAAAGCAATATCATAAGAAATTCTTTCGGTGCAAAAAATAGTGCAGCGCCTGCTGTGGTAGAAATTCCACTACCTCCATTGAAATGATAAAAAACCGGATAATCATGGCCCAAAATAACAGCTGCACCAATAATAAGAAGAATGGCACTTGAAGCACCAATCCTTCTTGCAAAAACAAGAGGGATAAAACCCTTTAAGCCATCTAAAATGCCAACTAAAACACCAAGCCTTTTATCGACATTGAGATAAACATTTGTTGCACCCGGATTGTGATCACCCAGCTTTCTTATATCAATGTTAAGCTTCAAAGAAGTAAATATTATAGCAAAGTTAACAGCACCAATTAAATAAGAAACAAGGATAAAAGCAATATATAGACCGCTATTCATTGCCTCTTCTCCAATATAAAACAAAAAACCATTTGTTTTATATGAGTTTTACGCATAAGCTTTACCTCACTATTAATTTTACTTCATAATCCTGCACTGTCAAACCTCAACATTTCATATACGAAAAATATGTCAATTTCATAATTTCTTCACATTTGTTTATTATAATAAGATCAATTAACAAATAGGAGGTTAATAAATGAAAAAGAAAATTAGTATCGCTATTCTGATAGTTGTTGCAGTAGTGATGTTTGGAATTACAACCAATTTTAATTTGAATAGCGCTCTGGGTAGCGATACAACAAATATTGCATATGGAAATTCAACAAATGAATTAGTAAGCGGAATATATTCCGTAGATCAAGCTGACAATAGTGAAGAATTTAGCACAGTCGCCTATAAAAGTGGTGGACATGGGAGTGGAAACGGAAAAAATTTAGAAGAAATCAGAGAAGAAAAAAGACCTCTGTATATCTGGAGCTTTGTTTTCGCTCTTATTGGTTTCGCAGTACTTGAAATCCTCAAGTATAAAAAGAAATTGACAAAACTCTTTGTGATGATGAGTATAGATGTATTCTTGCTTATTACGTTCTTGGTTTCTGGAGTAACAGGTGTTCTTCTTGTCTTTGAGAGAACCACCCTATCAACCGTTTTACACACAGAATTTTCGTTACTATTAGTTGCAGGAGTTCTAGTACATCTAATTGACCATCTCAGTTTCTACAAGATATTGTTCAGGAAACGTAAGGTAAACAAATAATTTTATAATAGCAATCAAAATATTATAATAAGATGATGAAAAAAATATTAATAGTAGATGACGAAAAGAACATAAGGGACCTTTTAAGTATCTATCTGCAAAAAGCAGGATTTGATACCGTGCAGGCAAAAAACGGGCAGGAAGCATTAGATCTCTTTGAGAAAGAAAAACCACACCTCATTATTTTAGATCTTATGCTTCCATATGTGAATGGACTAGCAGTTGCCAAAAAAATCCGCAGGCATTCAAACATACCGATTCTTATGCTCACCGCTAAAGCAGAAGAAGATGATAGAGTAAGCGGATTAGAATTAGGAGCGGATGATTACGTAGTGAAACCATTTAGCCCCAGAGAAGTTGTAGCAAGAGTAAAGAGCTTACTACGAAGAAGCTACGCGGACGAACGAATAATAAAGATAAAAGACCTTGAGATACACCCAAAAAAGATGAAAGTAATAAAAAAAGGCACGGAAATTACATTAACTACAAAGGAATTCAAAATATTGACAATACTCGCAGAAAAACCTGGTATAGTATTCTCAAGAGAACAGATTATGGACAAAACTTATACGGAATACGATGAAGTGGTGTTCGATCGCACAATAGATGCTTACATTAAAAATATACGCAAAAAATTAAGCGACAATCCTAAACATCCAGAGTACATAGAATCTGTATACGGCGCAGGATACAAATTCAAGGGAGAAAAATAGATGAGCTTCAAAGTAAAACTCATATTAACCTACATTTTTTTAGTAATTGTAGTAATCTTTTTTTCAGCATTTTTTACCCGACTATACATTGCTAGGAGTTTCAATCAGATTATCATTCACGAAACGCCATCAGGATTCAAAATGTTTATGACCCCCCATGGAGAGAGATTTCTTAACGCCATGAAATTTGTTCTCCTCTGGGTAGGTGCAATTTCTATTTTAATAGGATCAGCCCTCGCACTCTTTGTTTCTCAGCTTACAGTAAACCCAATTAAGAAAATGGTAAAATTCTCAAAAAAGATAGAAAAAGGAGACTATTCTGCGCGCATAAATGCAAAAACAAAGGATGAAATAGGACTGCTTGCAAGAGCATTAGACCATATGGCAGAACATCTATCTGAAATTGAAAAAATGCGAAAAACACTTGTGCAAAATGTATCCCATGACCTGAGAACGCCCTTAACTGTCATTAACGGCTACTTAGAAACGCTGGACAATAAAGATTTTACAAAAAAAGAAAAAGAAAAATCACTTAAAATTATTAAAGATGAAGTAGAGCGGATGGAGAGTATGTTAAATGAACTTTCCATTCTTTCTGCATTAGACAGCAAAAAATATAAATTAAACCTTGAAAAAATAAATTTAAATGACTTCATAATAGAAACATCGGAAATGATTAGAATAGAAGCAAACAAAAAAAATCTATTCATCAAGATAAACAAAAGCAGCAAACCTTTTTATATTAACGCCGACAGAAAAAGAATAAAAGAAATCCTTCTAAACCTTTTAGACAATGCAATAAAATACACGGATAGAGGTGGTATTTACATTAAAAGTTTTCGAGAAGGGACAAACGCCATAATTTCAATTAAAGACACAGGAAAAGGTATACCAGAACAAGAACTGCCATACATATTCGACAGATTCTACAGAGGAGAAAAATCACGTTCAAGAACAACCGGCGGCTTGGGAATTGGACTTACAATTATAAAAGAACTAATCTATGCACATAATGGCAAAATAGAGGTAAAAAGCGAATTAGGCAAAGGAACAGAATTTATATTATCGTTCCCTATTTTTAAAGCTCCTCGAGTTAAAAAGCAATAACAATTCTTGCCTGTAATATATTCGGTATTCGCCTTATTTATATCACCTTTCAGTGCTAAACTGAAGAGATAAAATATCCGGTCCGGTATGCGATGCAATAACAGGCCCTAAACGAGTCATAGAAACCTCTTTGTTAAATTCTTTTGCGCATACATCCCTGTATACTTCTGCTTCTTCCTTATTGTCGCCCCAAATGATTGCCATATGTTTCAATCCCTTTTCTGCTATAATCTGTTGTGCAATTTCAATCATCCTTGCTTTTGCCTTTTTCATTGTGCGAGGTTTCTCCAGAGTATCTATAGCCCCATCTCGCATATAAAGAAGCGGTTTTATTTTTATCATTGACCCTACAACTGCTTCTGTTTTCTTAATTCGTCCTAGCCGTGCAAGAAAATGCAGGTCCCCGACAACAAAAAAGTTGTACATTCTGTCCCGTATTGATGGCATCTCCTGGATTACTTCATCCTTAGTCATCCCCTGGTCATACAATCTTTCCGCAATTTCCACTATTTGATATCCCAAACCTAACGTCGTAAACTTGGCATCAAAAATATGGATATCTGGATTCTCCAATGCTTTTTTTGCTGCATTTGCAGCATTCACAGCGCCACTTAGCTCAGAAGAAATAAGAGGAGAAATAATTGAGTATCCTTCTTCAATAAGCGGTTTATAAACCTTAATAAAATCAGTAGCAGCTGGTTGGGTAGTATATGGCAGCTCTCCTTCCCTGATACGCTTATAAAAATCCTCGTCTTTTATATCCGCACGTTCTCTAAACATATCGTCACCAAATCTCACATACAAAGGCGCAATTTTTATATCGTACTTCTTAATAATTTCATCCGGTAGATAACAGGTTGAATCTGTTACAATCTTTACTTTCGTCATTTCCCCCTCCTTAATAATTAATTTTTACTGCTCTTGTTTACAAATCAAAAATACCATAAAGTTTCTTTCTGTCAATATGCTGTATGCTGTAAAATATTTTGGAAATTATAAAAAAAATTATTACAATAAAATATGAACACATTTCTATCCATAGGGCTATTGCTTTTTTTGGCTATCTATTCAGGAAGTATTTTTCACAAAATAAAACTCCTTATGGTCACAGGCTATATATTAATTGGCTTTATAATAGGCAATTTATCTCATAAAAATCATGCATGCCTTCGCTGTTACTGCTCTTTTGGGGAAATTAATTCGTAAAATTTTCTCCTGAGAAAAAACGTGTTACTCTATAGTTGAAAGGGAGGAAGAGATGAAAGAAACCGTCAAAATTAGTATCATCATTTGTAATCGCTACCACGACTGTGCGGGTGGTAAGTGTTTCAGAGCACTCCAAAACAAAGAAGGAGCATTCAGTGTTTACAAAGAAAAGAAGATAGAAGTTGTTGGCTTTACCACATGTGGCGGCTGCCCTGGTGGAAATATCGAGTACGCACCGGAAGAGATGAAAAAAAATGGAGCAGAAGTCATCCATCTTGCGACGGGATTTATAGTAGGTTATCCTCCATGCCAACATATAGATTATTTTCGTAAGTTCATTAAGGAAGAATATGGCCTGAAAGTTATCGTTGGCACTCATCCTATACCTGAGAAATATTACAAAATACATAAAAATTTGGGCACATGGGATTCAAAAAAATGGAAAGAACTAATTAAACCGACCCTTACAGATAAGAAAACCCGACTCTCTTACGATTAACTGAATTTTCAAGCAGAGCTTAGTATAAATTTCCAACTGAAATTCTTTCTTATAGATTTTTAATAAAATGTGTTTAATTGCATACAGATTTTTTACGAGGCAATTCATATTTTTGACATTCTTTATAAAAGTTTTATACTATTTTTATAAGTTAAATCCTCTCCGAGTTTCGTATCCTAAAGCAATTGCCATGGAGCGAAACCGATAGGGTACAAGTGAAAACGCTTATGCCTCCCATCCTTGGAAAGGAGAAATTTAAGAGGGGGTGGTTCAATGAAAATACTCATGCTGGACCCTTTGAAATGTACAGGGTGCCGAGCATGCGAGTATGCATGTTCATTCAAACATGAAGGTGTCTTTAATCCGTTAGATTCCCGAATCAAAATCAGTACTTTTCTTGAAGACCTAAGTTTTGTCCCGTCTGTCTGCATGCAGTGTGAAGAAGCCTACTGTGCAGAAGTATGCCCAACTGGAGCACTTATTAAAAACGCAGAAACTGACGTTGTTGAATTTAACAAAGACAAATGCATCGGATGTAAACAATGTGTTGTTGCCTGCCCATGGGGCTCAATAAAGTTAGAGCATACAGGCAAAGAGATTATCAAGTGCGATAATTGTGAAGGAGATCCAGAATGTGTAAAAGTATGCGCTCAACAAGCACTTACATTTGAAGAAGTAGAAGACGCTGTAGCAGCAAAGCAGAAAGGAGTTGCCGTCAAGTATAAAGAGATTGCAAAAGAGATGGCAAAGGGGGTGAACCCATGATCAATGGAAGTTATCAAGGCAAAATCCTCAGAGTAAACCTTACCAATGGGGACGTAAAAGTAGAAGCTATCAATGAAGAATGGGCAAAAAAGTATATTGGGGGAAGAGGATACGGAACACGAATTATGCTAAAAGAGGTAGATCCCAATATAGACCCTCTTTCAAAAGAGAATAAAGTAATTATTGCAACAGGCCCTTTGGACGGAACATTAGCCCCTTCATCGGGAAGAGTTATGGTTATTACAAAAGGGGCATTGAACGGTGCAATTGCCTGTTCAAACTCAGGTGGTCATTTTGGCCCTGCACTTAAACAAACAGGCTACGATATGATAATACTGGAAGGAAAAGCAAAAGAACCGGTTTATCTATGGATAAACAAAGGAAAAGTAGAGATAAAATGTGCAAAGCATTTATGGGGAAAACCTGTAGATGAAACTGATAAGCTAATGAGAGAGGAAACTCACCCGGAGGCAGAGACAATGGCAATAGGCCCTGCCGGAGAAAAAATCGCATTAATTGCAAATGTTATGTTCAATGGTCATAGAGCAGCAGGAAGAACAGGGGTAGGTGCAGTAGTTGGTAGTAAAAATTTAAAAGGGATTGCAGTAAGAGGAAATCTTAGCGTAAATGTTGCTGACCCGGAAAAATTTATGGAAGCAGTTTACGAAACAAGAGATATACTCAGCAAAGATGCATTCTCAGGTGGTGGAGCAGCATTATACGGAACTGCAATGCTTGTAAATGTAATCAATAGCGTTGGAGGTTTTCCAACAAGAAACGCACATGATGCATATTTCCCTGAGGCAGAAAAAATCAGCGGAGAAACTTTAAGAGACAAAAACCTTGTAAGAAATGAAGGCTGTGCAGAATGTCCAATTGGATGTGGAAGAGTAACAGAGATAAAAGAAGGAAAATATAAAGGCGAACATGGTGGAGGCCCTGAATATGAATCAGTATGGGCACTTGGTGCTATGTGTGGTATATCTGATCTAAATGCAGTTATTATGGCAAATTACCTCTGTGATCGATATGGGATGGATACAATATCAGCAGGTTCTACCGTTGCCTGTGCAATGGATTTATATGAAAGTGGGTTTATGCCCAAGGAAGATGCACCATTCACGCTTAACTTTGGCTCAAGCGATGCACTTGTAGAATCAATAAAACGTATGGGAGAACAAAAAGGAAAATTCGGTAAGCTGTTAGCACAAGGTTCTTATAGGCTTGCAGAACATTACGGTCATCCCGAGCTTTCAATGAGTGCAAAGAAACAAGAATTTCCTGCATATGACCCGCGAGCAATTAAAGGGATAGGCCTGGAATATGCAACAAGTAACAGAGGCGCTTGCCATGTAAGAGGTTATACAATTGCTGCAGAAGTTCTAGGTACTGCTGACAGGCTAAAATATGAAGGGAAGGCAGAACTTGCAAAGACATTCCAGGATTTAACAGCTGCTCTCGACTCAACGGGCATTTGTCTATTTACAACATTCGGACTTGTTGGAAAACATATTGCAGCACTTTACTCCACTGCAACAGGAAATGAGTGCGATGAAAAAGAATTTATGAAGATTGGTGAAAGGATCTGGAATCTTGAAAAACTCTTCAACCTTAAAGCAGGCTTTACACGAAAAGATGATGCACTCCCACCAAGAATCACAAAGGAACCAATAAAAACAGGACCATCAAAAGGAGAAATTGAAAAACTTGATAAAATGCTTGATGATTACTACAAGGTGCGAGGCTGGAACGAAAAGAGCGTCCCCACAAAAGAAAAGTTGGAAGAATTAGGACTTTCTCAATTAAAATGAAACATATAATTATAGGAAGTAGCATTGCAGGACTCTCTGCGGCAAAAAAGATAAAAGAAATCAACCCAAAAGATGAAGTAATAGTTATTTCAGAAGAAAACGTAAAACCATATGGCAAAATGACTCTTCCCTACCTTCTTTCAGGAGAAGCTACGACGGATGATTCCTACCTTAATATCCCTGATAAAATAGAACTTCTGTTAAATAAAAAGGTAATAAAAATAGATACGGAAAACAAATCCATTACAACAAATTCCAACGAAAAATTCACTTACGACAAACTACTCATCGCAACTGGTGCACATGCATATGTTCCAGAAATACCAGGCAGTACGCTTCCGTCAGTTCTTTCCGTGAGAAATCTTAAAGATATAGAGAAAATAAAAAATAAAATCAAACAAACAGGTAGAAAAAGAGTGATACTCTCAGGTGCAGGGCTTGTAAATATGGAAATTGGTAATGCACTGCTACAAATTGGTATTTCAATCACTTATGTTGTACATTCCAATAGAGTTCTTTCTCAAATTATTGATGAAGAAGCATCAAAAATTGTGGAAGAAGGACTTTCAAAATCTGGAATTGAAGTGCTTAAAGGTGAAAGTATTAAAGAAATAGAAGAAAAAGATGGGATAACCTTCGCAAAACTTGAATCAGGAAAAGTGCTGAAAGGAGCTTGCATTATTTTTGGAAAAGGCGTAAAGCCAAATGTAAATCTTATTGAAAGCACTGGGATAAAAACAAACCGGGGAATCTTTGTTAACAAACTTCTTGAAACAAATATAAAAGATATATACGCTGCAGGAGACGTTGTAGAAGTAAAAGATATTGTTTATGGCGATAATCGAATGCATGCACTCTGGCCTGTAGCAGTTGAACAGGGGAAAATTGCAGGAGCAAACATGGCTGGAATGAAACTCACCTATCTAGGCGACGTATCAAGAAATATCCTAACCATCTTTGAAAAAACCATATTCACCGGTGGAATCAGCAAAGAAGATAAATTTGATGTGCACAAAAAAAATGTAAATGGTGAATACAGAAAAATTGTCTTAGAAAAAGGAAAACTTAGGGGATTTATACTTATGGGTGAAGTTGAGAGTCCGGGAGTTTACCTTTATATAATGAAAAATGAAATTGAAGTTAGCACACTTAAGAACTCACTCCTATACGGAAGCATATCCTATTCAGAGCTGTATCCATCAGTAAGAAAG
>DBOM01000080.1:32153-34601 GCA_002299965.1 Caldiserica bacterium UBA646
GAAAGATACAAAATATAAAAGAAATCAGGGATAAGGAAATAAATTTACGAGAAGTATAAAAAGGGGACAACAAGAAATGAAAAGAATCATTTTTACTTTAATTATTGTAATTCTCTTCACTATAGTTATTGCCGGCTGCGGTAAAGCATCTGCACCAACTACGCCTTCTGAAAGAAAAACAGTAAACGGTATAACGAATGAATGGACAAAATTGGAGAACGATACGTCCCTTATGGTAACAAATATAGATATCGACCCTGATTATGATTCAAATACAGGAGTTAACCCCGGTAAAAAAGTAATTGCCGTAATGGTAAAAGTAAAAAACGAAGGCAATATGGTGAAGATCTACAAAAAGAGCGATTTTATCCTTAAAGATTCAGAAGGAGTAATGTATCAGGACGATCAAGGTATAAAAACATTAAGTTTCTATACCGAAGATGTAAAACCTGAAGAAACAACAGAAGGTAGGATAGGCTTTGTTGTGCCTATAGCAGAAACAAAATTTACTTTTATTTATCAAGGCGCGTTAGGTGACATTGCAATTGATTTATCAAAAGGAGAGTAGAAATAAAATTACTATAACATTATTCGCACAGATATATTTATAACAAGATTATTAAATTGTTTTAAACTAAATGAGAACGGAATAAAGGTTAACTACCCGCCTGCAACAGGAGGGAAGATAGCAAGTTTATCGCCATCCTTTAGTTTCGAATCTAATCCATTTAAAAATACAATGTTTCTTCCGTTTACAAGGTAGATATACCTATCTTTTAATTTAAAATCATCATCCACTAATTCTCCTCTGAGTAAAGGATACATTTTGATTAGAATTTCAATTGCCTTTCTAAAAGTATCGGCCTCAAGCTCTATATGATCAGTTTTTACTTTTTCCCGTATAGTTGCATAAAATTTTACAGTTACTTTTGCCATTTTAACCTCCTAAACAAATAACATTAAAATTGTCGATACAGTTGCCATAAGACCGCCAAAATAGAACGGCATACGTGGAGAAACGTACTGATAGAGAATACCTGCGATAAGAGAAGCAGGAAACGCCATGATACCTACCCCAAAATTATAAATACCATACGCAGTGCCCCGTGCATCTTCTCTTTCGACAAGGTCAGAAACAAACGCCTTTTGCGCACCTTCGGCAAATGCATAGTACACCCCGTATAGCGGAAATAAAAAATAAAGAAAGCTTGCACTTTTGGTCAGAGCAAAACCTAAATAAGATATCCCGTAGATTGCGTACCCAATAATTATAGTAGGCTTCCTTCCAATCTTGTCAGAAAGTACGCCAAAAGGAACAGAAAGTAACCCATAAGTAATATTGTGAATAGCCCACAACAAAAGAATTGTAATAGAAAGCATTCCTAATGTACCAGCATACATTGTGATAAAGGCATCTGAACTATTGCCAATAGTAAACAGGGTGACGACAAAAATGTAGTAATAAAACTTCCTGCCTAACTTGAATTTAGATTTTTGCCTTTCCTTCTTAATCTCCTCTCTAAATTTCTTTTCTTTTACAAAAAGCACCAAAATTACAGCAAGTATCGCAGGAATAAGCGCAAACTTAAAAAGAGTTGAATATTGAGTTGCTCCAAATTTGTGAAGAACCCACATACCAAGTAAGGGACCCGCTACAGCGCCAAATGTATCCAGTGCTCTATGAAAACCAAAATATAATCCTCTGTTCGCTTTTGTTGTATAGGAAGAAATTAAAGCATCTCTTGGGGCAGTCCTTATTCCTTTGCCAACTCTTTCAAAAGACCTTACCCATAGTACCCCTATAGGAGTATGGACAAACGGGAGGAAACATTTCGCTAACGTAGACTCAGCATAACCAAGAAATGCAAAGAATTTTCTATTTTTAAATTTGTCGGAGAAATAACCAAAGAATATTTTGAGTAAAGATGCCGTACTTCCCGCTATCCCTTCTATTACTCCAATAAAAGCGCCGCCTGCACCAATGGATTCAAGAAACAGGGGCAGTACTCTCACAATCATCTCTGACGAAGCATCGTTCAGGAAGCTCACAAAACCTAAAATTGCAACATTTTTATTAATTTTCTTCGGCACAAAAACCTCCCACCTCCGATATTAATATTTCCCCAAATCCATACGGTTTATTATATACTTCCTACACTGCTATTACAAATTTCTATTTTCATCTGCCCTTCAAAAATAATATCTCTTAAAATGTAAAATT
The DNA here is from genome assembly GCA_002299965.1 of Caldiserica bacterium UBA646. Lineage (GTDB taxonomy): Bacteria > Caldisericota > Caldisericia > Caldisericales > Caldisericaceae > UBA646. Next base: position 34,375 of record DBOM01000080.1, read on the forward strand.
TTAAAAATTCTCCCAAAAATATGGAACTTTTTTGTGAGTTAGGTGTCTAATATATAGGAGAAAAGAATTTTCAAAAAAGTGTAACATTTTTTGAAAAACTTGAGTCTTATATATAAGAGAAGAATTTTTTAAGAGAATATGAGAGCTGATATTTAACGATATAGCAATTAATATTGTTATTTTAAGAGGGTGGTGCAATATGAGAGTCATAAGCTGATGAATAAAAG
>DBOM01000081.1 GCA_002299965.1 Caldiserica bacterium UBA646
AAATCGTGCGATGTAGAGCCTTTTAGGGGGGTCTCCGTCGATATTCCACAAATGCAGTGTTTATCAGGCGTTCTTGCCACTTTTAAGAGGCTGGAAGGCATAAAACACAAAAATAGATATTCAAAAGTAAAAAGAAATTTGACAAAAAGGTTTTAAGTATTATTACATAGTTGAGTTAACATTTTCATTAAAGGGGGCAAAAAATAAAAAATTTGAACAGGAGTATAGCATTGGGAAAGGTTAATATCCAAAGTGCGGATATAAACAAGTTATATGAAATTACACATATGGAGGAGTCATGGGGGAAAAAGTGAATACATGGATATGTGGAGATGCAGGCCCTTTGGATGATTATAACCCTTTTAAGATTACACGAGAAGGAATCGCTCCAGAAATATTATATATCTTAAACAGGGAACCTCTCACAGTTTCACAAATTAGGCAGCTCATTACAAAAGATAATTCAAGTGTTAAGAAGATTATAAATTCTCTTTTGAAAATTAATGCTGTTAGAAGGGAAGATAGGAAATATTGGGTAAATTTCTCGATATTTTCGGAAGAAGATCAAAAAATTGTTTTCGATATTGGAGAAAAATATGGAAAGCAGTTGGCTTATACGTTACTGGAAGATAAAAAACAATTCTTTAATCTGGCAAATAAGATACAATGTGCTAAGTATGTTAGAAAAGATAAGATTATCTTCGCCTTGATTGGATGCTTTGCCCTTGACTGGTACTGTTTGGACGAACTGGAAAAAAATAATTTTTTAAGACAGCATAAAGAACAACCTGGTAATAGAGACTACATCCTTCAGGGTGGAGAGTCTTCTGGTATAGATATTCCCAGATTATACTGCGGAAGTCATAACATGGACGTTGGGGAGTATACCTTTACCTCATTTGGCGATCATGCCGGACCAAGATCTTCCTTACCCGACATACTTTGGCAGACATCAACTGCGGTCTCAGAACATATAAAAGGAAAACAGGATTTAAGAGAAGCATTCGCTAATATTTTATCTCATTACGGCAAAAATCTTCTTAGTGACTGTGGAAAGCTCCTCGAATTACTATTGACGAATAGAGAGTTAAAGAATATAGAAAATCAAGGTACTCTTCTTAACTTTTTGAATAAATTAAATTATATTTCTTGGGAGGGTAAGAAATACAAACTCGAAATACCAGTTTTTCTTCCACAAGATGAAAAGATCATTAATGAAATAAATAAGCGAACTGCAAAAATAGTTTGTGATCTCCTTAAGCACAATTACTCAAAAATAAAAGATGCTTTAAGTGAAACAAGCCCGATCTTAAATAAAATTTCTTTTGAAGAAGTTTTTGTTGATGTCTGGCACAATATATTTGGTTATTGTAATATGTTTCTTGCTGAAGAAGAATTTATGTATAATCCACCAGAAACTCCATATCATGCTAGATATCTCCCCTGGGTTACTATAAAAAAGAGGATTAAAAAATGAAAAGCGTGCAACTTCATATAATAGCGTGTTTGCGGTTCGCTTTGCTAAATCCCTTCGACACTTCGCAAATACGTGGGATGTTATATGAAATTGCCTTGAAATGAGGATAAAATTAAAAGCACAGGAGGGGGATATGGACATAGTTAAGGTAGAGAGACTTACAAAGATGTACGATGAAAAAAAATGTAGTAGATGGCATAAGTTTTGAGATTAAAAAAGGGGAGATTTTTGGGCTTCTCGGGGGGCCTCCGTTGATATGCCACAAATGTAGTGTTTATCAGGCGTTCTTGCCTGTTTTCAGAGGCCTGGAAGAGTATAAAACAAAAAAAACGGGGATTGCCACAGGTTGCTTACGCAACCTTCGCAACGACGATAAGGCTGCCGGATTGCCGTGGGGTTCAAAGTGAGATTGCCGCAGTCGCCTAACGGCTCCCTCGCAAAGACGATAAATATGTCGGATTGCTTTGTAGGCTAAAGCCTCCGCGCAATGACAAAAAAAGAATGAAAGGACAAAGAGAGACCACAACACTTGACACAATCCTTGATGTTACTAAAATAGAAAACGAAAAATTTGTTAGCCAATCAATTTAGGGAACACTACATTGGCAGGTTGATATTGATGAAATTTTCTACTTCCAAGCAAAGAAACATATCGACCGGATACAGAGAGGTGAAAGGATGAATTGGGTAAAAGTAAAATTCTTAGATAAGCAAAGAAAAACAAAATTGTCCAAAAAGGGTAGGTTTTGCGAATTTGTTCATCAAGCAATGGTTGATAACAGAGAGATTATTATTAACAGAAGAAATATAAATTGTGAAGGGGCACGAATTGCTTTTGGTTGGCAAAGGGATTTTTATGATTTTGAACAGAAATTTTCATCCAATAACAAGGTTAATATAAGTCTTATTGATGGGGTTCTAAAGAATATTCAAGCCTCAAATACAAAAAATATAAAGTCCATTATCTTAAATGGGGAAGAAGCAGATGTAGTGGTCAGCTTTGCTTTGCCAAAAGATGTAATGGAAATATCAAGGTTATACTTTGTGCATACGGGAGAAATATTAAAAACAAAGTTAAGACCTTTTTTATCAATTTGCTTGCAAACAGTTGTTGCCTGGGAAACTGATTATCCCACGGTTTCTTGTGGTTGTAAGGATTCACGTTTATATGCCGGTATAAAAAATGAAGAATTAATTGTTGCCTTTCCTTATTCTATGTACAAAAAAATATTAAAAGGGAACATTGTATAAGCAAAGGTTCAAAGGAAATAAATCTTGATCATCCAATCTTCAATTCCTACGGTAAAAACACTTATAAAAAAGTAATTGCTTATTTTCTTGTAGATTTGATACCAATGGATATTAGAGAATCGTTAAAATAAAATTTTAATCATGCTTAAATAAAACCGAATGATCATTTGTAGTTAACCTATAAAAGATTGATAGAAGGTCAGGTCTTGAAATGGCAGTTTTTGTGCTTTAACATTTCTTATCATTGCGCTTTTTTCTGTAATCTTCTCTTATCGTTGGGATTGCCGCGTCGGTTCAAAGTGAGATTGCTTCACCTGCTTACGCAGGACAGGTTCGCAATGACAAAGAAAAAGCAAAAGACGAGAGATTCCGGACCAAGCCCGGAATGACAAATAAAAAACAAAATGATTTTTCTTTTTTGTCACCCTGAATTTATTGAATTTATTTTTGTCACCCTGAATTTATTTCAGGGTCTCTTTACTTGTTGATTTTATAAGATTCCGAAACAAAGATAAGATTCCGGA
>DBOM01000059.1:0-445 GCA_002299965.1 Caldiserica bacterium UBA646
AAATGGAGGTGATTTGATGATTGTAGTAGAACAAGAAGGTAGTTTGCAGTTCACATTTGATGATGGAGTTGGCGGAACAAGAAGAGAGAGTGTAAGGGGAATAAGAGCCAGCGCGCTTGACCAGGATGTTTATGATTGCGCAGTTGCTATTTCCGGTCTTGTTATTGACGCTACTGTAGGACTCAGGCGCTCGTCTGCTAAGGATTACGAGGGATAAGGGGGTGATGGATAATGGCATTAGAAAACACAATTAAAAAGACAATCCAGATGGTATTTACAACAGAGAACGGCAAGACGTACAGAATGGAGTTTAACAACCCAAAAACTACTCTTACCTCATTAGATGTGCAGACCACAATGCAGATGATTATCGACAGGAATATCATACTGACAACGAACGGAGCACTTGTAAGCATTAAAGATGGCGGAATTGTAGACAGAACTT
>DBOM01000059.1:748-1198 GCA_002299965.1 Caldiserica bacterium UBA646
GTAGACAGAACTTACACTGACCTCATTCCGTAGAACTGTTTATTTTTTTGGTGCAGGTTGCAAAATACCTGCACCTTTTTACTTAAATGGAGGTGATTAAATGAATATTCAACCGGAATGGTTATCAGGACTTATAGGAGTGATTGCTCCTCTTCTTGTGCGGTGGATTATGGGAGCAAACTTTTCAAGAAGAACTAAAAGCATCTTTGCAATACTTGTATCTGCAGTAATCGGATTTGTCTCTTCTTTTCTTTCCGGACAGTTTGACCCAGGCACTGTGCTTAAATCTATCGCTATCTGCTTTTCTATCTCCCAGGTTGTTTACGATCAGATATTCAAGGATATCTTTAGCAAGAGAGAAGAACAAGATATGCCTTTTATACGATAAGGATATGGCATGAGCTACACGGATATTCTAAGAGCAGTCGCTGATGTCGGCTTTCCCGTTGT
>DBOM01000059.1:1574-19391 GCA_002299965.1 Caldiserica bacterium UBA646
GACAACCTTTCCAAATACATTGACGCGCTGCTTAGGGCACAGGGAAAGTGAGAGGCATACGATACATCATACTACACCACTCGGCCACTGATTATCAGCTGAATGATACAGATACTGACGGAAAACAAATCGGAAGAGTGATCTGCGAAAAAGCAAAGAAACTCTGGGAAGATAAATATCCGTCTTACCGTTGCGACTACCATTTTCTTATAGGTCATACGGGTAAAGTATTCAATGGACAGTTAGTTGAAAACTCTTCCTGGCACTGCACCAGTTACGAAGCAAACCTTATAAGCATCGGTATATGCTTCCTAGGGAACTTCGAACACATTAAAATGCCTATTGAGCAGTTCAATGCGGGAGTAGAACTTATTAAAAGCTTAATGGAACAATACAATATCCCCCTTAAAAATATCCTGAGGCATAAAGATGTTGTTTCTGATATTACACATCATTCAAACTCAACTCTCTGTCCCGGTAAAAACTTCCCCTATATTGAACTGCTTGACGCTTTGAGAAATGGTGAACCATTTCCTGAAATAAATTCAGGACAAGCTTTTGACATCGGAGAAGATTACAAATACATAAAAGAAATAAAATACTTAAAAGAAAAAGGGATCATCAAAGGAGATGGCAAAGGATACTTCAACCCAAAGGAAAACATAACAAGAGAAGAGGTTGCGCTTATTGCGTATAGGATAATGAAATTTTTGAATAAGTGATTTATAATAATTGATAGAATTTAAATAAATAGCAGTAAGTGAAAAACCTTTTTAATTATTCGTTTTTACAAAAGTTTTTGAGCAATTTTTCCTGATGAAGAAATAATTTTTTCACATATTTCGTTAATTTTACTCGATTCAGAGAGCAGTACTGCTGCTGTTCTTTTACGATTTGTTTTGTCTTCTTCTTTAAAAAATGTTACAACCTGTTCACCAAACTCTTTCTTCTTATTTACCAACTCATTGTATTCCGTTTTTAATTCCGGGAAATAAAAATCTGTTAAAATACGTATAAGCGGAAAGGGCAATACATTTCCGCTTATACGTATTTTATTTCTCCATTAGTTACTGCATTTACTATTATTTTCATTGAGATGTCTCTGTATTCATCTTTTATTTTATATACTAATTTAGCAAGTTCTTCAATTTTTTCTCGCAGAATCTTCCTTTTCTCAAGTTCTCTGGTTTGCTTAAAAGTAAATTTCGTTGTAATAAGGCCAAGTAACCACCCTATTGCTATAAGTAAGACTGGAAGCAAAAAACTTTTTAGATTTTCTATCATTTCATTTCCTCCCTTCTTTTGTATTTTATCATTCTACAAAATATTTCCAAATTATTTTGGGACATGCTAAGTTTTTATAAATTTACTTGACTATAAAAAATTGTAGGGTATAAAATAGTAAGGTGATTTATGAAAATAAATAGAGAGGGGCGAAGGATAGAAAGTACAGAAGAAATGTGTATCCGAAATATTCGTATATACCGACAAATTAAAATGATATCTGCAGTAAGGTGCAGATATAACCGAGTTATACGCCTGTGCCGTGCCTAAAAATAAGGGGTACATATGGATAATATTATAAACACCGAACCAAAAACTTCTAAGAAAAGAATTATCGGAGCTGCCTTCTTCGGGTTTATATTGGGTGGTTATATTGATAGTGCTTTTAGATTTACTATTCCCAACATATTGGCAATGGTTCAAAAAACAGGTATTGAAACAGCCCAACTAAATTACGAATCCTCAATTATATTCAGTTTGGTTGTCCGCATTGCGATAGTCTTCTTTGCCGCAGCTATAGCTGGATTTATAGCCAGAAGAAAAGGTATTTTAGCTGGTTTGTTAGCAAACTCCATTTATATACTCATATTTGCAGGTATTTTAATATTCGCAATTCTTGAAGGGACAGATGAATTAGTTGGAAATATTTCACTTCAACTTTATACATTTATTCAATTCTTATTCATATTCCTCGCCAGTATATTTGGTGGATTTCTTGGGGAAAAAATTTACTCCTCAGACAAAGATTTGGATTTGGGAAACGACAAGTTAACAATTTTTGGGGTTCGATGGCTACATTACTTTTGGATTTTGCCATTTATTTTTTATCCTTTTCTTACATCAGTTATAATTATTATCTATGCGGGCATTCTCACTTTTCTTGCCGATTTCTATTTTGCTATTCATCCGTCGCTTTGGTTTAATATTGCGTGGTGGATTTATTTCTTTATTATTCCAATGGTGGTTTTTGGAGCTGCTTATATAATGTTTGGTGGATTTATTCGCTTTTATGAAACAATGCAGTATAAACAATCTGGGTCAAGAGGATGGAAAAAATTTGGACAAGTTCTTTTATATGGTATTGGTGCCCCAATGTTGTCATATACCCTAGCTGCTTTTGGCGCAGATGTAACCCACAACATGCCTAGACCTGCTAGTGGGGATTGGAAAATTGGGTTGATTCTTATTTTAATCATCCCCACTATTGCTATTCTCATTTCTATTTTTTCGTGGGCCAAAGAAAAGGTATTCCATCGATATTGATAATATGTTATCACAAAAAACGACTCATACTCGGAACAAAAATATAGCGATAGTTATCTCTATTGCCTTTCTCTTTTTAGCCATAATTGGAGGCGGGCCTTATGGATTCTTTACATTACTTCGGTTGGTCGTTTTTGGAACAACGGTTTATCTATCTTGGTTAGCATATAGAAGTGAAAGACAAGTTTTGACTTGGGTTTTTGGTTTTATTGCACTTGTTTTTAATCCTTTAATCCCCCTGCACTTGGGCAGAGATTTATGGAGAGTTGTTGATTTGTTAGTTGCTGTCTTTTTAATTATTTCTATCTTCACTTTCAAATTATCAAAGGAAATTCAAGATTAAATAATATGGCACGGCACAGGCGTATAACACAGCATAAAAGGTTCGTGCCAGAGGGCACTCACCCAAATTTTTGCTTCGCCAAACTTCTTTTATGCTGAAACCGTTATACCTTTTTTATTATAAGCAGAGACTACAAAAAATTTTTCAGGAGAATTAACTTAAGAATTATTTTATCTTTTGGGTGGGAACCCTTCTCCCTTGTCAGCCGCTGTTTACAGTCTGCGAAGGAATGACATTGACAGGACCAGGTCTTGAAATATAAATTTTTAAACTTCTTTAGATCTGCTGTACTATCTCCAAATTTATTTTGGGAGGGTACAGGATAAACTTTTTATAAATTTACTTGACTATAAAAAATTGCGGAGTATAAAATAGTAAGGTGTTTTATGGAAATAAATAGGGGGGCAAAGGATGAAAAGTGTCGAAGAGACGTATACTCATGGCGTTACGGATATAAACAAATTATACGATTTCTGAGATTTTAAAATGAAAAAGAAACAAAAGTTCTCCCTACTGGCAGGATAAAGCTATGAAGAAACTTAACAAAATATATGAGAATTATTTTGATATTATTGATTCATACTTTGGAAGCATAAAACATTACTTGGGAGATAGTGAATATAGTCATATTGATTTAGGGATTAACATGGCAAATTATTCATTGGTTGCTGATCTTATGATAGATGCAATTGCCGACCTAGGTGAAGAAATTATGAAATTTTGGTCTGAAAACACTAAGCCAATTTTAGATTCTATAAAGAAACAAGACTCCTTAAAGTGTGTTTTTTCTGGCGATATTACTCCAATATCGCTAGAAAATTTTGTTAAAAAAAGTTTACTATACATTGATACTGTTGTAATACCTGACCCAATACTTAATTTAACAATATTACAGAGTCAAATTACTTTAGATAGAAAGTTTTATCTTAATAAACTTATAAGGCATGTATTTAATGTGTGGAGACTCAAAGACTTGATATTGGTCAACACAGGAATAAAACCGCTTATAATACTTCCTATCAATTTCCAAATAATTAACGACAAAGACAAAAATCAATTATTACTGAATGCTTATGAAAAATTTACTAATTACACAAATAGTATTTTTATGCAGAAATTTACAAACAGAGAGGACTCTTTAATATTTCTAAAACAATTTAAAACAGCTTCAGAAATATTTGAGCGGATTAAACAATTTAATGTACTACCAAATACTTTTAAAAAAGGCAGTACTTTTGAAAACTTTTTAACAAATTTTAGTAACACAAAAAAGTATTTTCAACTTGGAAATGAATCTGTCGGACGGGATTTTGGAGAATACTTGTTATCTCAATTTATAAGAGTACAAGAACACAAGTTTTTCTGTGAGAAAGTTTCTGGAGAACCAATTTACGACTATGATTTACCATACTTCTTTTTTAGTTACGAGATGGGAGGACTCGATATGGATGCATCCATTACCAATGCTCTTCAAAAGGAAAAATTCAATTGGATCACCAAAGTTCCATTGCCTGCCTTAAAAGTTTTTCGAGAAGAAAATAAATTAGAGTATATGAGGAGTATTTTGAGGAAAGGAATCACAGATCTTAAGACTAAAAAAGATGATGATTTATTAAAAACATCAGAGCAACTTGAGAAAAATTTGAAGGAAGCGTTTAAAGAACAAGAGAAGGAAATAGTCTCTTTAAAAAGAGAAGTAACAGTTATAACAAAAAAAGAAATACCAATTGCGACCATAGGTTCTATTGTAGGATTCATTCCATATATAGGCAATTATATTTCACTACCATTTGCATTTAGATCTATCACAAATCTTCTTGACCAGCGCAAGGAATTAAAACAAAAAATCGACGATAAAAAGACTGATTTTATAAACCTATTAATTAAGTCTTACAAAGAGGAATAAGATGGAGTTTAACTATTTCAATGATGCAATGAAGATTTACTTAGACTATATTTCAAGGCAATTCAAGAAAAACCCAAACTACAAGCCTCACTCATTAATTAGAGCTTTTCTGAATGCTATGCAGGGAATAGAAACAGCGAAGGACGGTGAAAATGTATCGGGGATATCGTTTGAAGGCGAAGAAAATAATATTTATGAACCCTATATGGTAATTTTGCAAAAAAAGAAAGACGGAATAGAAATCAAAGAAACTATAAATGTAAAAGTAAATAAGCAAATTCCAATAGATGTGATGATAATGATTTTCAGACTTCAAACCCAATTGGATAAAATAGACGAAGAAACTGTTAACTCACAACAGGTTGCTGATGCTCTAAATGCAGTGATTCCCGGTAATAAGTTTTACTTCCTAGGTGATAAATGGAAAGAAGCTCGTGATAAATTTACAAAATTATTGAATGAAGGGAAAATTAATTTGCTACCAAATGACTCTAGGCTAGAGGAATTTAAGCAAATAAACGACAATACGCCTTGGGAAAATTATTCAAGTAGACTTAGAGCGTTAATAGGACCTTGTTTGTTTAATGATTCTAATGTTAATGAAAGAATGGTAATAACTTCGCCTAAAGGTGTAATAATTGAAAAATACAAAGTTTTTGACACAGCTATAGAATTTTTGCTTGGAAAAATATCAAAATACTTTAAACCTTTCGAAAAGTAGTCTAATGAAGCAGTGGTACAAAATGAATATTAGACACTATTCAGTTAGTGCAATAACGTTGATTTCATACAATCTAACTAAAATTGGAGTTTTGTGTCGCAAATTTAAACGGAAGCTGATAAATTTTGCTCGGCAGGCCCTCTAATTTAGCGCCTTCAAGGCAGGGAAGTCGCAGTCTGTCAGCCTGCCGTTGTGAGAAAACAATCGCACTCCAAGCCATTAATAAAAGGATGGGCGGGAACCTTCACTCTTGCCAGCCGCTTCTTACAGTCTGCGAAAGGAATAGGTTCGTTATGAGTGAGCTGTCTGTGCTGTTTGGCTGGCTGGCAATTTCGCTTAACGATTTGCGGATAAAAGAAGCCACAACTTGTCGGGATTTTGGCAAAGCACAGCGTGGCCTTTTATCCGCTGTTAGGCGATGGATTGTTCAATTTTTTTCAGATAATGGATAACAATATTATAGACGGAATTAAAACAATATAAAAACCGACTAGTTCCTTTAGCTCTAGTATATCAGCTGGGCCTTGAGGATTTCTATAAACCCTATTAAGTTGGTTTATTGAATAGTCGAGTGTCACAAATAGCAAAAAATATTTTGAGGCACAAAGACATTGTTTCAGATATTACTCATCACTCAAACTCTACTCTCTGTCCCGGTAAAAACTTTCCCTATCTAGAACTGCTTGATGCTCTTCGTAACGGCGAACCGTTCTTTGACATCGGAGAAGACTATCCTTACATCAACGAAGCGAAGACGCTTAAAGAGCTCGGTATCATTAAAGGCGATAGCTACGGAAACTTAAGGCCTAAAGAATACATCACAAGGGAAGAGGTGATACTGATTGCATACAGAGTGATAAAAGCAATGAATAATTGATGGTGGAGATTAAATGAAGCCAGGAAACAAAGGTTAAATCGTCAAAAAATTGAGTGAAATTATATTGTATTGCAAACTCTACTATCTTATAGCGGGAGAGTTTTTAATCTGCTCACAAAGAGTGCAGATTAAAAAATAGCAAAAAAGCAGAGGTCATCTACCAAAAAGAAGGTACTTGACAGAAATACTATATTAAGATAGGAGTAAAAGAATGTTGCTTCATGCGAAGATCTATTATTTTAGGTAAAAGATATTCCTGACAAAAAAATTTTGGAATTGCAAAGACGGCAATTTACCAATGATTTTAAATGAAGTTTTTGAGATTTTTAATATGGATTTAGCTCTGTTTGTGTAAATTGACAGAGAGTACAATTTAAGAACATGTGATTTAAAGAGAGCTTGTTAGGAACAAGGTGGTGAGATAATTAATATGCCACTAAATGAGAAAACATTAAGGATTTAGCTTAACTCCATCCCCCCATAAAAGATTCCCATTTGAATCAATTCTTTGGGCATAGATCAAATATTTTGTATTCCAAAAGTTTCTAAGGAGAGATACTATAATAATGCTACCTGAACTGTCGGGTATGATACAAGGAGATGGATAGAAGGGAAGTTTATATGGAGATACAATATACCACTCTCTGGCCACAGGTGACTTCCATCTGGACTGAGCTTTTGGGCATAAATCTTATCAGCTTTTGCAGGATTAGTCGATGCTTCCCAAATAACAAATGTATTGCCTTCCTCATCATAAGCAATTTGAAAATCTAATCTTTCCTCTATTTTAGAGCTGAGAGCTAACGGTTCTTTTCTCCATTGTGTTTCACATTCATAATTAAACTTCTGAACATATAGCGCCCATTGGCCAGGAAAGGAGGCAGTCGAACCTGGCATATCCACCCAGGTCATAATGACTTCTTTCTGAGCAGTGCCTATTATCATAGGCGAGCCATCAGCAGACCCTATCATTACTCCATTTTCTTGCCAGAGACACTTACCTTCAGGGGTTATCCTTTGTGCAGAAATGTTAGGAGGGCTAGCATTGCTATTGTACCAAACAACAATAGCTTCACCCATTCCATCGCTTACGATTCGTGGATCTGTTTGATAACCAGAAGCAGTACTTATAGGAATTCCATTTTCTTGCCACAAAGCCCTACCGTTGAAGTCTATATGCTGAGCATAAATATCATAATTACTACTACGTCCATCCACCCAAGCTATTATGTTCCCATCTAAACCATCACCTGCTACTCTTATTTTATCTATATAGGCTCCAGTAGCAACTAGTCGTATGCCGTTCTCTTGCCATAAAACTTTACCTGTGGTATCCAGTCGCTGGGCATAGATTTCATGGTGGTCGTTTTGCATTTTGTCCCAGACAATAATGGTACCGCCAATGCTATCACTTATAACATCTTCGAGTACTTGATATCCGGGGGAAACACATACTGGAATGCCGCTTTCCTTCCACAGAATTGTGCCATTGGCACTCACTCTTTGGGCATAAAGGTCCTCGCCTTTCTTGTCCTGTGCTCGATTATCCATCCAGACAATAACGGCTCCCCCTGAACTGTCTGGTACCATCTTAAAAAAAGTTGGAATAGCGGGTTTGCGTGATACAGCTGTTGACCATAAAGACTTTCCTTCCCCGTTCAACATCTCTGCATATATCGTGTTCTTGTATATCCAGCTTACGAGGATACCTCCAGAATCATTGCCAAGCACCTCGGGAAAGATGGGCTTTAAACATACCGATCTCAGTGACAACGCTAACACTACACCCATTGTTAACACTATACCCACTGCTAACAATGCCAGCCAGAAAACCCGTTTTGGTACTCTTAACATCTTTAACCCCCAAATATAATTTTATCATATTTCTTATAAAAAGACGACTGAGGGGCAACCGTTGAAGTTGTCCCTCTTTGTTCTTTCTATCCTTACTGGGGCCACAGCCAATGGATTGTTACCCAACCCCAGTTAGCATCCCAGTTAACACTATCACTATAGCCCCAAGGATTATTGACAACCAGATACTTCGTTGTATCGTAAGTACCGTAACTTATTCAACCAATCAATACGAAAAGTTTAGAGTGAGGCAACACGACGACCTATTTGCGTAAACTTAAGCCGGGATTTTCGAAAATCCCGGCCCCTTTCAAAAAAATTAATTAGTTAAGGGTTCTTCAGGAAACCAACATGACAGGCTAAAATTATTTAACTTAGTTATTTTGCCAGTATACAAGTCCACAATGTACGTTTCTTCCATATAAGCTTTTGTTAAAAGTACCTTTCTTTCATCTGGGGAGAAGGAAAACGGTGGACCAAAGGCATAATAATATTCAAGGAAAGTATTATCAGATTCTCCTAAAAAGTCTCCTGTGATTTGTTTCTCTCCTGTACCATCTGTATTTATTACCCATAGACTGGATTGTGGTTCAAAAAGAAGAATCTTCTCTCCTTTAGGAAAGAGATAGAAGTCAAAAACAGCTGCTTTAATAATTTTTTCATCTGTTCCATTTATATTAACTGACCACAAACAGTTGCTTGAAACAAAAAGAATTCTCTTTCCGTCTTTTGAGAATTTAGGGGAAAGAATTTCACTATCAGGATTTTCTCTATATTTTGTAATCTTCTTCATATTCTTTCCATCTAAATCAATTGCCCATAGACCAGTTAACTGTAGTTTAGAGGCGCTGAAAAAATCAAGGAGTATTTTACTTCCATCTGGAAAGAAGGAAGCAAATATAACTTTTCCGTTCATTTCTGGAGTAAGGTTCATTAAGTTTTGACCTGAAGAATCCACAACCCATAAAGATGTAGGTCCAAGGTTTTGAAGGATATCATAACCATAGAAGAGAATTTTGCTACCACTAGGGGAGATGACGTATCTAATTTCTTCATGCTCTGATTTCACTTCAATAACTTTTTTTCTGTTCATGCTGTCCATATCAATAGCCCAAAAGGAGAGATAGTCTTTTTTTGAACCTGAAGAGACAAAGAGAATCTTCTTCCCGTTAGGGAAGAAGAGAGGAAAGTCTCTCCCAGAAACCCACATGTCACCTGTAAGATTTTTTCTATTACTTCCATCTGCGTCCATTATCCAGATAGAGTTTTTATAGTTGGAAGAGGGAATCTCAAAGAGAATCTTCTTCCCGTCAGGAGAAAAAGAAATAAATATAGGGTTGACATCTACACTTTCTCCAAGTTGTTTTACTACTTTTCCATCAGAACTCATCTTATAGAATTTGTTTTGCCTAACTAAAAGGAGATACTTCAGTTTTTCTAAATCGGAAGAAACAGTCTCTCTTTTATTCCCCTTTATATCCACAGTAGCCGAGTATTCTTCAAAACCATCCTTTGAAATTCTTATTTCGTACTTTCCTTTAAAGACTTTTGTTTCATACGGAGTTGTTCCTACAAACCTCTCGTTTATATAAACATTTGCATTTGATGGGTTTGAAGAAATTGAAATTGTTCCCCTCAAAAGATAAAAATAAGTGAAAAAGCTAAAGATAACCAGAACGAAGATAAATATAATTAACAAAGCTTTTGTTTTCATCTTATTTATCTTACGTTTTCCTTAGCTCTTTTAAAAATATATAAATTTTTCACTTTACCTTCCCTTTTCTTCTTTTCATTCTACTCTCTTACAAATTATCTCCAAATTATTTTTGAAACATAATAACTTTTTATAGATTTTCTTGACTATAAAAAATTGCGGAGTATAAAATGGTAAGGAAGTTCTATGAAAATAGGCAGGAGGCTGTTATGTACAAAGAGCACAAAGTTTTTAAAGAACCTGATAATAAGAATATAAAAATATGGCGATATTTAGATTTTACAAAGCTTGTATCACTTCTTGACAGAAAAGCATTATTCTTTGCCAGAGCGGATAAGTTTTCTGATCCATTTGAAGGTTCGTATTCAAAAGCTAATATACAACTTCGACCGACTGTTTATAAAGGTATGACTCAAGTTGCTTTTTATGAGATGCAAGAGCGAATTAAATATGTCTCTAAAAATAGTACAAAATTTACATGTATAAATTGTTGGAACATAAATGAATACGAATCTGCTGCGATGTGGAAATTATATCTTAAGAGTGATGAGGGAGTTGCCATTCAGTCCACTTTTAGGAGATTAACTGAAAGTTTTAACAGTTATTCGGAAATGGACATATATATAGGAGAAGTGCAGTACATTGACTATGAAACTGAATGGATGCCAGAAGGGAACGTCTTTTACCCTTTTTTATATAAAAGAAAAAGCTTTGAACATGAACATGAATTAAGAGCTATTATTCAGAAATTGCCCATTAATAAAGATGACAAGATTAACCTCGCACAAGAAACATTTGATATTGGGTTAAATATTCCCGTTAACTTAGATACCCTGATCGAAAAAATATATCTTTCTCCTGCAAGCGCAGCGTGGTTTACTGATGCAGTTAGATCTGTTGTGGACAAATATGCTTTGAATAAAGAAATAGTGCAATCAAGTTTGACTGAAGGATCTGTATATTAATCTTAATAATTAAACTTAGCGTTAATATTGTTTAGTAATTGTTAGTTTCAGTGAAGAGTGCAGAAGAGATGTATATCCGCAATCGGCTTAAGAAAATCATGGTATTGGAGGTGGATTAATGGAAGACTTAAAAGCAAAAATGTTTAACAAAAAAGCATCTGGTCCAAGAAATAAGCCTGATCAAATTATAGAGGCCATAGGACTGAAACAAGAACAGACTATTGCCGATATTGGAGCAGGTGGTGGCTATTTTTCTCTACGATTTGCTGAAATAGTGGGAGAGAAAGGCAAGGTTTACGCTATTGATACAAACCCAAAATTTTTGGAGTCCATCAAAAACAGTGCTAAAGAAAAAAGACTAACTAATCTTGTTCCGGTTCTTGCAGAAGAAAGACTGAATCTACCTGAAAAAAGTTTGGATTTCATATTTATGCGCAATGTAACACATCACATATCAAATCGAGCAGAGTATTTTAAGAGTTTAAAACGGTTTTTAAAACCTAATGGCAGGATTATTATAATAGAGTATAAAAAAGGAAAGTCCTTCACTTTTCGTGGGATGTTTGGACACGACGTTCCAAAAGAAGTTATTAAACAGGAAATGGAAGAAGCTGGATATCTGCTGGAAAAAGAACTTGATTTTTTACCGGAACAGCATTTTACAATTTACTCAAAACAATCCGAGGGGTTTGGCGGCTAAAAATTAGCTAAAATTCTAAAATTAGCTAAAATTTCTGTTAAGTGTTCAAAAATCGTTCAATTTAAGAACTAAATAAGAATTAACGATTAAAATAAGGCAAAATGTTATAATTAAATAAATTTGAATTAAAGGAGGCGTAGATGGCAAATCTTTTTTCTGAGATTAGAATAAAAAATATTGATTTAAAGAATAGGATATTAATGCCCCCGCTTGCCGTGAGGAACCCGGAAAAGAGCGGATTTGTAAATGATATTGTAATTGATTACTATTCTAAAATGTCAGGGTTGGGGATGGGTTTGGTAATTACTGAAAATGTTTTTGTATCTCCTGAATCAAAGGTTATGCCAAATCAATTGCTTTTGTCCGATGATAAGTTCGTTGAAGGGCATAAAAAATTGGTTGACGCTGTTCATAAAAATGGGGCAAGAGTTGCAGTTGAAATTAATCATGCAGGGGCAAATCTTTTTGATATCCCCGAACTTAAGACCATGCTTGCAAATAAAGAGGAGGGAGATTTTGTTGTAGATGATGAGGGCGATGTAAGGGAGCCGCTAAATTCTATAAAGGAGAAAGACCTTTCCAAAAGAGATATAATTGGTATAGTAGAATCTTTTGGGAAGGCTGCAAAAAGAGCTATTGATGCAGGTTATGATATGGTAGAAATTCATGCGGCGCATGGATTTTTGATAAATCAATTTCTTTCGCCGTTTATAAATAAAAGAAGCGATGAGTATGGTGGCAGCCTGGCAAATAGAATGAGAATTTTAATTGAAATAATAGAAGATGTAAGGCATAAAATTGGCGAGACGCCTATTATAGTCAGATTTCCAGTATCTGATAATCCACCGCAATTTACTTTTTATCCTGACGGGCTTAAGCCCGAAGATGGGTTAAAAGTAGCAAGAGAGATTTCAGTAAAAGGCGTTGATATGATCGATATATCCGGTGGTTATTCGGGAAGCAGGCCAAAAGAGTTAAAGGAGATTGAAGGATATTATGTTCCATATAGCAGCGCTCTTAAAGAAGTTATTAATGTGCCGGTAAATGTAACCGGCGGGATTAGAACGCCAGAATTCGCAAATTATGTTATTAAAAGCGGTAAAGCGGATACCGTAGGCATAGGGCGAGCATTACTTGCCGATAAAGAGTGGATAGCAGGGGCAGAAAAGATTTTAACTTAAAAGGATCAGGTCTTGAAATATAAGGTTTTTAAGTCGGGATAAAATTATTATTTCCTTTTTGCTTGCAAAAATATCTCCCGATTTTTTTAAAATAAATTTTTAATATAAAACTTGAAAAAAGAGATAGGGGGAAGCAAATTTTTTGCTTCCCCCTATGATTTAATAATTATAATTTTCCTTTTGAGCTAACTTATAATTTTCCCGTATTTTTTTCTTTCTTCTCTTTATACATCCCCGCATCTGCTATTTTAATTAATTTTTCTATAGAGACAGGATTAGCTGGGTCATAAACAGAAAAACCGATACTGAAGCTTATCTTATAGGGTTTATTTAAATTTTCGTTTAGCTTCTTTAATCTTTTATTTATTCTTTCTTTAATTAGAGATGTATCTTTCAAAGAACTGTCTGGGAAGATGAGTAAAAATTCATCTCCTCCGATACGGCAGACGATATCGACTTCTCTCAAGGTAGATTTAAAGAGAGTTGCTACTTCTTTTAAGACCATATCCCCTTCTGCGTGGCCATAAGTGTCATTGATATCTTTAAAGTTATCTACATCAAGGTAGAGCAAAAGGATAGGGGTTTTCTTCCGATTGGCGATCTTAATCTGCTGTTCCAACAGAGCAAGGCCATATCCTCTGGTAAGACAACCGGTAAGAGTATCAAAATGAGCTAATTTTTTTAATTTTTCTTCTAATTTTTTTCGTTTAATTATATCTTTTTCTAATGCTTGATTCACTTCAGAAAGTTTTTTGGTCCTTTTCTCTACTATCTTTTCCAGATTTTTGCTGTGAGTTTTAATCTCTCCCATGGATTTTTTCAGGCTGGCAGTCATCTTATCAAAATCTCGGGATAATTGCCCTATTTCATCTGGGGCAGAAGTCCCTACCTTAAAATCAAGATTCCCTTTCATTATCTCTTCTGTACCGTGGTGCAATTTTATAATAGGGTTGCTTATCTTTTTAGAAAGGAGTTGAAAGATAGCTGTTATAGTGAATAGAATGATAAGCAGAATTAAAAATATTAAATAAGTCATCCTGTTAACAGGGGCAAATGCTTCATCCCGGTCTATATCAGCTATCAGGCACCAGCCCATTTCGGGTATATGGGTATGTACCCTCAGAACTTCGATGCCCCGATAATCCTTTATCTCCCGATAAAAGATATCAACAATCGGTTCCGCGTGAAAGAGTTCAACCTTCTGGTAAGTACGGCATCCTCTACAAAACGAGAAGGGGTAATCATATATCCGTCTTTATTTACCAGGTAGGTCTCTCCTGTCTCGCCCAAACCGGTGGTAGCAGTAATTGCTTTAAACAATTCTTCTTCGGCATCATAATTTATTACCAGCACCCCGGAAAATTGATCTTCGAGCAAGATAGGAGCGGATATACTGAGCACCGGCTTGCCGGTAAATTTAGAAATATGCAAATCACTGATAAAGATTTCCTCTGCGCCTTTTAAGAAGATGTCATCTTTACTGTGGTCAAATCCGATATCCTGATGGCTGGAGGTAACTACTCTCCCCTCTTTATCTAATACCCTAATCCGGGAGATTTCTTTATGTGCTTTTATTATGCTTTTGATTCTGAGGTAACACTGCTCTGCTCTTACGGTATAATCGATGTTTTCATCTACCATATTCTGAAAGGGAATACCAGTAGATACAGTTAAAGTTAGCTCTTTATATTCGTCAAGAAAGGTTTCGATATGTGCTTTTCTGGATTGGGTAGCAGTAATCAGATGATTTCTGACCTCTGTTTTTATAATGTTTATGGAGACATCCCGGATAGCTATGATGCCTATTATCCCGATAATTAATACCGGTAGCGTAGCAGCTAACAAAATTTTTCTCTGAATTTTCACCTATTTTACTTTATCCTTTTATGGCGTATAGCCCTTATTTTTCTATCTCTATATAAATTATGTGATTAAATGCAATTTATTTATAACATTATATTGCAGTATCAAAAAAGGATATTCCAAATGTTATTTTTCACCTCTTCTTTTTTATTTTATCTTTTTAATAAATATCTTCAAATTTGTTTTCGGGGTTTAAGAAAAATTTTTTCTATTTACT
Source organism: Caldiserica bacterium UBA646 (assembly GCA_002299965.1). Lineage (GTDB taxonomy): Bacteria > Caldisericota > Caldisericia > Caldisericales > Caldisericaceae > UBA646. The sequence continues at coordinate 16,463 of DBOM01000059.1, forward strand.
AATTTACAAAAGACCTTTTATTGCAATTGGATTAATGTTTATAAAAAAAATTATTATTTCAAACCTGCTACTTATTTTTCCTTTTATTTTTTTTCATAATTTTTATCCATTTCTTTCTCATAATGCTTAAATGGCTACGGTAAGCCAGATTATATTTGCTGGATATTAAACTTCTTAATCGTTTAAAACTTGCCCGGTCTCGCGTCATTCTTTTGCTTATTTTTTTTCTCATTTTTTAAACCTCCCTTTTAAAGATTAAAATTGAGGTGTTGAGAGGGTCAGGCCTTGAAGTATAAGATTTTTAGGTCGGGCTAAAGCTGTTGCTTCCCTTTTTGTTCTTAAAAAAATGAGAATCACTGCTCATCATTTTTATCTTCCCCTCTCTTTGTATTCTATCTCTCTTGATTAACATTTGCAAATTTGTTTTGGGATTTTAAGAATTAGTTGGATATTTTTCCTTGACTATAAAAAATTGCAGAGTATAAAATAATAAGGTGTTTTGCGAGAGTAAAAAGGAGAAATGGAATGAAAATTAAGGTTGAATATTTAGAATTTATGTGGCCGATGAGACATTTTTTAATAACATGCGGGGACATAAGCGGGGAATCAAACATCATAGCGGTTAGCTTTTGTATGCCCGTGTCAAAGGAGCCTCCACTTATAGTTTGCGCCATAGGAAGAGGGACTTATTCATATAAATTAATTAAAAGCACTAAAGAATTTATTGTAAATGTTCCTTCGGAAGATTTAAAGGCAGAGATATATTATTGCGGCTTTCACTCAGGGCATCACGTGGATAAATTTAAAGAAACTGGTTTGACGCCACAACCGGCACGCCAATTAAGAGTACCCATTATTGATGAATGTGTAGCGCATATGGAATGCAAGCTTAAGCAAGAAGTAGAAGTAGGAGATAAAAATCTGTTTATAGGCGAAGTGGTAGAGGCATATGCAGATGAAGACATTGTAAAAGGGAAAAAGAAGATCGAGTATGCAAAAGGCGATTTCCCGCGAAAAATATATGCTGTAAGATTTAAAACTCTGTAATTCACTTCGAAAACACGCAAAATTGCTGCCATAAAAAGCACAGATGTGTTTAGAAAGAGTCAGAGGAAAGGGAGGAAAATGAACGGCAAGCTCCCGCAATATCTTTGGTTAATAGTTATTGTACTATTTATTTGCTTAGAAATATATCATTTTATTGTTGGAAATTATTTTGATTTAATCATCAGTTTTTTGATAGTGGTAATTCTTTTGTCCATGATAGGAGTTTTTTGTCTTATTAAAAAAAATTTTAAGAGATAATGAAACATTCGGATATAAACGAGTTGGATGAAATTCTGACCCTGCCTTTAAAAGGAAAACATAAAGGTGCAGAAATTAATTTAATATGGAGGTGAAGAGATGGAGAATAGTAATGAAGAAAATAAAAACTTAATTGCATATTGTGGTCTTTACTGCGGAGGTTGTCCTATTTATAAAGGAAAGATTGCTGATTTGGCAAGAGATCTCAGAAAAGAATTGAGAGGGGTAAGATTTGACAAGACAGCAGAAGCTTTATCAGAAATCTCATTCTTTAAGACATTCAATAACTATCAGCAATGCTACGAAGTGTTAGGAGCGATGGTAAAGCTTCGCTGCAGAAAGGTCTGCAAAGATGGCGGAGGCCCGCCTTTCTGTAAGATTAGAAAATGCTGCCAGAAAAAGGGTATTGATGGTTGCTGGGAATGCGAGGAATTTGAAACGTGCGGAAAACTGGATTTTTTAAAGCTGGGTCATGGCGATGCCCATATAAAAAATATAAGAAAAATCCGGAAGGAAGGAACTGAAGAATTTCTTAAAAGGGAAAAATATTGGTATGCAAAGCCAAAATAAAAACCATAGACGGGGCTTAGAACTCTATGGCTGCTTTGTAGCTTTACCCTTAAGGACATAGAATAACGGATAAAAGGCTTTACTTAAATTGGTTTTGGCAACTTCTTTCACCCGCAAAATGTTAGTAAAAATCGTATGCATAAGGAAGTGGAAATTATGAATGAAATAAAGTATAAGCCAATTGGAGTCATTCATTCTTCATTTAAAGAACCTAAGGGAACACCCATACAATCTGTAGCTGCTAAGAGTATTGATGGGACGGTTGAGGTATTTACGGAATACGCTGAAGGCCTAAAAGATATTGAAGGTTTTTCGCATATTATTTTGATATACCATTTCCATTTATCCAAAGGTTCACCCTTGAAAGTGAAACCATATATGGATAATGAGGTACATGGAGTTTTTGCAACGCGAGCTCCAAGTAGACCAAATTCTATTGGTATCTCAATAGTACGTCTTGTCGGGGTGAAAGAGAATATACTTCATATTCAAGATGTAGATATTATAGAAGGAACTCCTCTTTTGGATATAAAACCTTATGTTCCAGAATTTGATATAAGAGAAACAGAGAAAAGGGGATGGCTTGAGAAAAATATAGATAAACTTTTAACATCAAAAGATGATGGTAGATTTATAAAATGATTTGTGCAACTTTTGATAACAACGGAACGTTAGGCGAAACTGTTTTTTTACGAGAGTTTGTTTATATGACTTAATTTGTTAATTATAATCTTCCCGTATTTTTTTCTTTCTTCTCTTTATACATCTTTTCATCAGCCGTTTTAATTAAATTTTCTATAGAGGCAGGATTAACTGGGTCATAAACAGAAAGACCGGTACTAAAGCTTATCTTATAGGGTTTATTTAAATTTTCGTTGAATTCCTTTAATTTTTTATTTATTCTTTCTTCGATTAGAAGCCTATAATCCAACGAACTATCGGGAAAGATTAACATAAATTCATCTCCTCCAATACGGCAGACAATGTCGACCTCCCTTAGAATAGATTTAAAGAATCGAGCTACTTCTTTTAAGACCATATCCCCTTCTGCGTG
>DBOM01000059.1:19694-47193 GCA_002299965.1 Caldiserica bacterium UBA646
AGACCATATCCCCTTCTGCGTGACCGTAAGTGTCATTGATATCTTTAAAGTTATCTATATCAAGGTAGAGCAAAAGGATAGGGGTTTTCTTCCGATTGGCGATCTTAATCTGCTGTTCTAACAGAGCAAGGCCGTATCCTCTGGTGCAACAGTTGGTAAGGATGTCATAGTGGGCTAACTTTTGCAGTTCTTCTTCCATCTTTTTTCGTTCAGTGATATCAATATAAGTACCAATTATCCCCTTTATCTGCCCGTCAATTATTATATCAGAGCCAGATACAGATGCTGGGAATAAAGTACCGTCTTTCTTTTTTCTGATAGTTTCATAATTAAAATAACCTTTAGATAATGCTGTCTTATCTAAATTTTTTCCTTCTTCTATCCTGTCAGGGGGATGAATCATCCCGTCGTTAATGTTCCTGCCTTTAACCTCTTCTAAAGTATAGCCAAAAAGCTCGGTAAAGCGCGGGTTTATATTTATAATGTTACCGTTTTCATCTATGTAGGCCAGGGCCTCAGGGCTGTTTTTAAATAAACCTATAAATTCCTGCCGACTTTGCAGCAGTGCTTCTTCAGTTTGTTTACGTTCGATGGCTGTGGCTACCTGAGCGGAAACGAATTCCAAAAGTTTGATGTCTTTTTCGGAATAAAGATCGGGGTTGGTGTAGCTCTGGACAGATATAACCCCGATTGTTTTATTTGCTATCTTTAGAGGGACTCCCAGCCAGATAGACTTATCGGTGATGGTACCTACTGGGATTAATTCTCCTTTTCCCATCATGTTTTTTATTCTTTTGGAGTTAAGCAATAAAGGTTTCCCAGATTCGATTATCTTAACGGTAAAAGAATTGGTCTCACTAAAGTTTAAGATAGGGAAATCATCATCTTTTTCGTCTACGAAGTAAGGGAAGCGGATTTCATCTTTTTGGTAATCTGCCAGGGCGATATAGAAGTTGGTGGTATCGATGAGGGTACCCAGTTTTTGATGTATGAACTTATAGAGTTTGTTTAAGGACATGGGGGAGTTGGCAGCTTTAGAAATAGCGTATAAGGCCTCTTGTATTTTCTCACTCTGTTTACGTTCGGTGATGTCCTGATATACTGAGAGAAAACCATTCTTTTTTTTATTTATTATTACAGAAGCAGAAGAGATATGTACCGGAAATAAAGTGCCGTCTTTTTTCTTCCTTACTGTTTCATAATTTAAAGATTGTCCTTCAGAGAGATCTTTGCTTAATTTCTTTCCTTCTTCTATCCTGTCAGGGGGGTGAATCATCCCACCGTTGATGTTTCTGCCTTTTACCTCTTCCAAAGTATAGCCAAAAAGCTCAGTAAAGCGCGGGTTTATATTTATGATATTACCGTTTTCATCTAAATAGACCAAAGCCTCGGGACTGCTTTTAAATATACTTGCAAATTCCTGCTGGCTTTGTCGTAGGGTTTCTTCAGTTTTCTTTATTTCAGTGATGTCTCTTGAGATAAAAAGCAACTGATTGCCTATAATATTTCCGGTGCTTTGAACATAGCGCCAATTCCCACCCTTTTCTTTAAAACGAAATTCTATTCTTTCGATAATCTCAGATTCTTTCCCGGTAAAAAGCTTTTTTAACTTGGCAACAATATATTTTTTTAATATTGGTAATAATTCCTTTTTATCGTCAGGATGGACAAAATCAAAAGGAGATTTGCCGATTAATTCTTCGGGCTCATAGCCTGTGTTATCTTTAATTGAAGGGCTGATATATCTGAATCTTGACTGTAAATTAAAATCTTGCAAACTAATTACATCGCTTGTATTTTCAGCAATTAAACGATAGATTTCCTCAGATTTTGCTGATTTTTCCTTTGTCTGTTTATGATTGGCTTTTACATTTTCTAACTCAGCAATCTTCTTGTGCAATTTTGCTAATTCATTTTGCAGTTGCTCTTTCGTTTTTTCTTTACCTTTCATCTATTTTGCTTTATCCTTTTTGGGGTTTATAGTTTTTAACTTTCTTTCTTCCCCTTATATAAATTATATGATTAGATGCCATTTATTTATAACATTATATTGCAATGCCAAAAAATGATATTCTAAATGTTACTTTTTACCCCTTCTTTTTTATTTTATCCCTTTAATAAATATCTCCAAATTTATTCTGAGAATTTTAAAATAATTTTTTTAAGGTTGTTGAGTGCTAAAAAAGGACAGGTTGTTTCCCTGTCTCTCATGTACCTTGCCGTGGAACAGGCGATCCCGAGTTTTTTGATAATTGATGAATGAGATGTTGTTGAAAAAAAGGGGGCGAAAGCCCCCTTTTTATTATTATATGATTTCTTTTAGTTTAGCGATTCTTTTTTCTCTGTCTTTTACAAAACGTTCTATGCCGGCAAAGACATGTTTTTCATCAAGGTGTGCTTCTTCGATTACTTCATCAAGGGTACCGCCTGTTCTCCATCTGTTGTCCCAGTCGCATGAGAGAGAGTACTCTTTTACAACGGGGTTTGCAATCCAGTGGTACATCAATTTGATTGACTCATTTGTGATAACCATTGCGTCATTAAACTGTTTCCATGGCAATACTTTGTTTTTGTATTCGTCTGATTCTCTTCTGAACAATTCGTAGCTTGGTGCGGCAACGATACGCACGTTAAGGTTTGCGTTCTTTAATTCATCTATTATATTTACGACGCTGAGCGTTGAGCTTGTGCCCTGTACAATGACTGTGCCCATTTTTTCTTTGCCTTCTTCAAAATCTTTAAGAATGTATGCGCCGTGAGCTGCTTCAAAATATGATCCTAACCCCCTTGCTTCTCTGTCCGGTATTGTAATGCTCGGCCGTGTCAGAACAAGAGCGATGATTGGTACGTCAAGTTGCAATGCTTTTCCCAAAAGTACGGGCACTTCATTATGTTCCCATGGTATAAGGTCTATAACCTGTCCCTCGGGGAACATATCCCTTACGCCCGGCGCATATATACCGAAGTGTGTCCTTGAATCATCTGCTGTTTCAGGACCTGAATGTCCTTCGACCCAGATTGTTTTTCCTGTTTTTAGGGGGCAGTCCTGCGCTAGCTGCGAAAATACTCTCATCATTCCGTATTTGAGATATGCAAATGAACCGTAAGTTGAACTGGTCGAGTAAAAACCTGAAAAATCTTTGTAGGGGTCTTTTGCCAAGTTTGTTGTTTCTATTCCTGCCGAGATACCTGCATTAACAAATTCTGTAATTTCCTGTGGAAGGAGCGTGCCGTTAGGGTTTTTGTTTCTGTCGTACCAGCCGTATCCCGGAAAATCTCCAAATGATTTTGCAAACCCTGAAATTTTTGTAGAGTCTGCAAGGTCCGCCGACATTGCTATAAACAGTGGCCTGTTGTATTTCTTTGCGCAGTATGCGTTAATCCAGGCGCCCCATTTACTGAATGCGCTTCTATTTGCGTCTTTTGTGCCGGGTTTTGCGTAGAGTTCCTCAGGATAATTTTTGTAGTCAGTGAGCACTGGATCGTATACCGGATTATTTTCTCTTCCGTCTAACAACTGTAGGGTGGGGATTGTTTCCGGGATTGATTCACCTATTGTAACGAGGCGGTTTGAAAGATAATCTACAAGTTCTTTATCATTGAGTATAACGCTCATTGCTACATCAATATTTTCTTTGAACTGCTGGTGAATTTCTTCTTTTGTTTTTGGTGCTCCTTCTCCATAGCCGACAAATTTGACACCGTATTTTTCCTGGAAAGGCCTTTTTGTTTCCCAGAATATTTCTGAATTCATCTCATGCGGAGAACCATGGGATTTGTTGTCATATTTTAAGTACCCTCTACCTTTTCTTGTTTTGAACCAGCCTATATTTGGTATGTGTTTTTCTATTTTTTCATCATCAAATAGATCAAGCATAATCTGTGTTACTTCCTTATAATCTGAGCCTTCTTCTGTGCCTATTGTACGCCAGCCGTGTGAGCTAAACCATTCTTTAGGACCGCCATAGACGGTTTCTTTTAATGGATGGTCATCGATACCAAAGTTATTCCAATCGATAAGGAAGAAAAGATTGTCCAGCCCTAATGCCCATGCTGAATTCAATGCTTCGTGCGTTCCGCCCGGGGTGAGTCCAGCGTCTCCTTCAAGGGCAATGACTTTTATATTACCTGCGCCTGCCCGCTTTAGAGCAATAGCTTCTCCTACTGCTCCAGTGGGACCGTGTCCGGATGGTCCTGTGTTGAATTTTAAGAAGAGTGTTTTACCGCCGAATTCAGCGTGTCCTGATAACCCCCCTCTTCTCCTGAACTGTAATAAATCTTCCGGGAGAAGTGTGATGTCTCTTCTGAGTTTAAATTTTTCGTCTCCAGTTTCTTTATATTTTTTATCCATAGCGCCGTTCAATGCCGCAAGCGTTGTATATACTAACGGTATTGTGTGTCCTGCGGAAAGAATAAACCTGTCTGAAAAGCGTTTTTCAGGATTTCTTATATCCCATTTCATTATTCCCGAGAGCATAAGGGACACTAAAATGTGTCTTTTGGAACGCGATCCACCTGGATGGCCGCTTTGTCTGTAATTAAGCAGGATATCTATGAGCTGGTCTATTACATCCCCGGTTTTTTCCCAGTACTGAAATTCTTTTTCACTAATGTTCCTCATAACAACTCCTTTCATAAATGTTTTCTATGAGAGAATACTTTTTGTGGTATTTTTGTCAAGATTATAAATAAAAAGGTATTTTAAAATTCGTCTTCTTCATCTACATAGTATTTTTTGGGCAGCGCAATGAGAATTAAACCAAGACCCAGAAAGTTTAAAAATAGCCCCATGAAAAACCAGCCAAATCCATTTCTTCCTTTTCTGGAAGCGATGATTGCGGTGATAATTGCGATTATAAGGCCAAAAGCAATTAAAGCCCCGTAAATTCCTATTAACCAACCTATCGCTAATCCCCAATTTGGCATTTCCGTAAAATTTTGTCCGTACATTATATTACCTCCTTTTTTTAAAGTTTAGCAAGTTTTGTTTATTTATCAAAGGAGCGTCTCGGAACAAATTTGTCACACAGTGCATAAAGAGTAGATTGCATAACATGTTGAAAGGGTTTTCTAAAAAGAAGTAATTTTTTTGTTTAGCTAATTTCTGCAAAGGGAAATAAAAGTTTTAATAAAAGGAAAATGGAAAAATATAGACATTAAGGTGTAGTTGTAATCAAATCTTTTATTTTATTGCGGTTGATGCTAAATGTTGGATTTCATTTTTGTTTGCGGTATAATAAAAATGATTGATTCGGTTAGCATATTTTCTTTCTTTAGTTTGATTTTTAAATAGGATATTGCTAATATTAATGCAGTTTGTTCTCGGAGGGGAAAAAATGAAAACAGTGCTTATTGTAGCAAACGGAAATAACAATTCAAAATTGTTCTACCAAAAACTTTCAAAAAAAGTTGATTTTATTATTGGAGTGGATGGAGGAGCAGGCAAACTTATTAAATATGGTATAACACCAGATCTTGCGGTAGGCGATTTTGATTCAATAGAGCGCGACGAGTTAAATCTTTTAAAGAAAAAAGGGGTAACCATTTTACAATTTCCAGAAGATAAGGATTACTCAGATACAGAACTTGCAATAAATGTTGCGCTGGAAAAGCATTTTAATATATTTATCCTTTCGGGAATGCTCTATGGAAGAATTGATCACATGCTTTTTAATGTTTCTCTTCTTTATCCGCTTCTTAAAAAAGGTAAAGATGCATGCATTCTTGAAGAAAGAGAAGAGATATACATTACAAGCGGCAAAAGAAAAATAAAAACGAAGAAGGGCAGCACAGTATCCCTTTATCCTATGACAAGTATTGTGCAGGGGGTGAAAACTTCTGGCCTTAAATATCAGCTAAACGGGGGAACGCTTCTTAAAGGAAAAACACTGACATTGAGTAATATAGCTGTTTCCAGTATAGTTCAGGTAGAGGTTAAAAAAGGAGCATTGCTTATCGTTACTGAAAAAAAGTGAATAGAAAAGATAATTTGAATATTTAGTCGATGTTCGTAAAAAAGGAAGCTTTTCTAAAAAGCATTGAAATTTTGCGTATATTTATTATATTATAGTAGTTTTGCATAAGGGAAGATCTTATAAAACAAGTGAAGACTTTGAGAGGAAACTAAATGGCAAAAAACTTAGCTATTGTTTTTTATTTCGGTAAGGGCTGCATAGACAATGTTTCTAAATTGTTTGTAAAAATAGAATTATGAACATTCAAAATATCTTCTTATTTATTGGCGGTATAACTCTGTTTATTTATGGCATTACCCTAACTAGCAAAAGCATGGAGGGTTTTGCTTTTACTGGTTTTAAAAAAATGCTTGATAAAATCACAGCAAAGCCAATTCATGCTTTGGGCCTTGGTGCAGTTTTTACATCCATTGTTCAATCAAGTTCTGCCACTACGATTACTGTAATAAGCCTTGCAAACTCCGGGATATTGAGGTTTGAGAATACGCTGGGAATCATTTTTGGTGCAAATATTGGAACTACAGTAACTGCCCAAATTATTGCTTTCCATCTCACAAAGTACGGCCTGCTTATTTTTGCAATAGGATTTTTAATTAATTTTTCCTTTAAAAAAGAGTATGTCAAGGCAATTGGTACGGCCATGATGGGCTTTGGCTTGATATTTATCGGCATGCAATTTATGGAAGCTTCCGTGGCGTTTATGAAAGAATCTCCGTATTTTGTTAATCTTTTTATTCGCCTCAGTGAAAAACCGATTCTCGGTGTTTTGGTTGCCGCTGGTTTTACTGCTGTTGGACAGAGCTCTTCAGTTACGATTGGTATTGTACAGGCATTGGGAGCTCAAAAACTTATCACATTGAACGCTGCTTTTGCATTAGTAATAGGGGCAAATATTGGGACAACAATTACGGCGGTAATTGCCAGTATAGGGGCAAATGTTCAGGCGAGGAGAGTTGCTGTTTCGCATGTCGTATTTAATGTTGTTGGAGCGGTTATTTTCCTGATTATATTTAAGCCATATGTAAATTTGGTTTCAAGGACATCGGGAGACCTTGTGAGACAAATTGCTAATGCTCACACATTTTTTAATATTGCATGTGCCCTTTCGTTTATCCCATTTGTCAATCAGCTTTCTAAGCTTATCAAAAAACTTGTGCCAGGCGAAGAAGTGATTATAGAAGGTGGAGTGAAGTATTTAGATAAAAGACTTCTTAAAATGCCCTCTTTTGCGGTTGATGCTCTCTTTAATGAGACGGTGCGAATGACGGGTATAGTAAAAAAGAATTTAGAGACATTTTATCTTATGGTGGACAGAAACAAACCGAAGCTTAACACTGAAATTAAGATGAGAGAGCATGCTATTAATAACATCAATAGAGAAATACAAGCTTTTGCGCCTCTTCTAATGCAAAAGACATTATCAAAAGAACATTCAAAAAAGATTAATTTAATGATAAACATTGCAAGTCAAGTAGAGAGAATCGGAGATATTGTCAATGGCTTGTCACAACTTATGGTAGAGAAAATTAATAACAATATTCTTTTTTCGGAAAAAGGGGGAAAAGATTTGCATATTATGATGGATATCGTAAAAAATGAATATGAACTTGTTGAAGAAAGTTTCGGAAAGATGGACGAGAAACTATTCAAAAAGATCGAAAGTATCGAACAATCTATTGATGATATGGAAGTACAATTAAGGAACGCTCATGTAGCCAGACTTTTGCAGGGAGTTTGTTTTCCTGATGCAGGCATCATATATGTTGATTTGTTATCAGACCTGGAAAGAATATCTGACCATATATATAAAATTGCCCGTCTTTTACGAGAAGCGACAAAATAGTTTTTTGAAACTCGATTAAAAATTACTCTGATACTGCGCGCTTAAATACCCATTGTGTCCAGAGCAGGACAAAAACATCAATGACAAGTATAATACCGATGCCGGTAAAGATTGAGGCACTCCAACCGGTAACAGCAAGCGTTCGCATTGGTTCTACCGCATAGGTAATGGGATTTACTTTTGCAATTGCCCTGAGCCAAGCAGGCATTACACCTAAAGGAAATAGTGCATTACTGGTGAATAGAAGCGGCATCATAACGAAGTTGACTATTGCCATAAGCGTTTCTGGTGTTTTAATTTTTACAGCTACAGCAAGAGAAATACCTCCCAGAATCAATGCAAAGCACATTGCAATAAAAAGAATAACAAGAATGCCAGCTAGTCCTGTTTTAAACTTTACTCCTAAGAATGTTGCAATGATAATGATAATAACTACCTGTATCCCTCCCTGTATCATTGCAGAGAACATTTTACCAAATGGGATTGCTCCTCTTCTTATAGGTGCTGCAAGTAATTTATCTAAATACCCAATACGCCTATCCCAGATGATAGACATACCAGAGAATATGCTGGAAAAAAGTACAGTCATAAGGATAATCCCAGGGGTCATAAAAGTGAGGTAGTTACCCGTGCCAAGCATTTGTGCAGCATATGGATTGCTTGTTAATCCGGACATCATATTACCCATTAATACAAGCCAGATAAATGGTTGAACAATGGTCATAATTAATCTTGTCTTTTGCCTGAAATATTTTTTTAATTCTCTCCATGCTATGTAGTAAGAATCTATTATTAATCTTTTCATTATCTTGTTCTCCTCATCATCCTGCGTTCTTTTCTTGTTTCTTCTTTCGTCGATTCTGCTTCTCTTATTGTTTTTCCCGTATAGCTGAGATATACATCATCCAGGGTGGGTCTCTTCAAACGCACAGAGCCAATGGAAATATCTTCTTGTTGTGCGAGAGAAAAAATAATAGGTATAATTTGATCGCCGTTTTTTTCTACAACAATTCTGCATACATTGTTTTTTAGCACATTAGCAGATTTTATATTGTCCATTTTTCCTATTAAATTAATAAAAGAGTTTGTTTTTTCTTTTTTTGTCTCAAATGTTAATGTTATAACATCTCCTCCTATGTTTGACTTTAGTATACCAGGCTTATCCATTGCCTTTATCTCTCCCTGGTCGATAATTGCTATCCTATCACAGAGTTTGTCTGCTTCTTCAAGGTAATGTGTTGTGAGAAAAATAGTTATTCCAAGATTTTTTTGAAGATTAATGATGTAATCCCATATTGCATGTCTTGTTTGAATATCTAATCCCAATGTCGGTTCGTCCAGGAAAAGAATTTTTGGCTCGTGAATTAGTGCCGATGCAATATCTAATCTTTTTCTCATTCCCCCGGAAAACGATTCCACAAGGTCGTTTTTCTATCCCATAGACCGAACATTTGCAAGGCTTCTTTTGCTCTTTTTTCTATTTCTTTTGTTGAAAGATGAAAAAACTTTCCCTGTAAATAGATGTTTTCATATGCCGTAAGTGTATCATCAACGGATGTTTCTTGGGAGGAATATCCTTTGGATACCCTTGCTTCGTATGGGTATTTTTCTATGTCAAAACCGTCAAGATATACTTTGCCGCTGGTGGGTTTTAATAAACCAATAGCGGTCTTTATTGTAGTTGATTTTCCTGCTCCGTTTGGGCCTAAAAATCCAAATATCTCTCCGTAGTCTACAGCGAGGCTTACTCCTTTTACTGCTTCTGTTCCGTTGGAATATGTTTTTTTTAATCCTTCAATAACTATTGCTTTATCCATTGCTAAATACCTCCTTCTCAATTTCTTCTATCATTTTCTTGCTCTCAGCAACTTTAATTTTCATAATCTCATGCATTTTTTTGTATTCCTCCATCCCTTTATCTGTCAAATGATAAATATATTTGGGATGCTTTCCTTTTGTATCCCATTTACCAATTATAAACCCCCCTTTCTTAAAATCGCGCAACAGCGGGTAAATAATTCCAGGGTTAGGAATCCAGGTATTATTTACCGCATCGGCTAATGCCTTTATAATCTCTTGGCCATAACAATCTTTCTTGCTTAAAAGGTACAATACATAAAACGGGAGAAATCCTGTCACGGTAAAAAATGAAACGACAAACATATTAAAATCAGGATTTCTCATCAATCCTTTTAGACGAAAATATTTACAATGCTCCATTTTAATCTCTTTCATCAATTTAATTATTTTTTTCTCCATCTCTTTCTCCATCTCTTTCGCAATGTATATAATTATATACTATATAAAATTATATATAAAGTCAAGCGTTTGAAAAAAACTTTATTCGGATATAATTTAGTTGCATTAAATAAATAATGAAAGGGATTTTATAATGGAAGAAATGGAGAAGATTTTGCCACAAAAAAGTAAGGCACTTGTAAGGTACATTTTTGATTGGCGCTTTATACTGGAAGTTGCAGTTGCTGTCGTGTTGCGTGTTCTATACAGCTCATTTTCAAGCAGATTGTGGAGCATTCTTTATGCTAAAATGCCTTCCAGCAGCACAGTTGATGCTTTGATAATGTTTTTTGATTTTATTTTTATTGTCTTAACTCTTACAGTATTGTTTTTTATCGAGAGGAAAGAAACAAGGAGAAATCTTTATTTAACATTATTCATCCTTATTTTATTTACTGCACTTAATGGGGCATCAAACTGGCTTACTATTGGGGCAACTCAGACTTTTAAGAATTTTCTTGGCTATGTAAGGGTATTTACAAATCTTTCATTTGTAGGTCTTTTTATAACAGCTGCACAGGTTGTAAAGATTTCGGAAAACGAAAAATCTTTTTATGGATTGATATTTATGAATTATGCGCTTATCATTTTAGGTTTATTTGTATCAAATCCTATCATTATTCGCTTAATGCAAAATGCGAACGGGCAATATCTGGCGTCTTTTGTCTATTTTCTTGAAGCAGTAGTGGTGTATTTTTTCTTTGCGTACGTTCCGTGTTTTTTATCTGTGAATAGTTTTTGGAAAGGTGTTTATCATGGTTTTATTTATTCGTTTAAGAAATTTTTCACCACTTTAGTTCTTTCTGTTTCTGCTGCATTTATTGTCTATTTTTTGCTCGGGAAATTGATGGCAGCAAGTGGCAACGTGGCTCAGTGGTATTGGTATCTTATAATTTTCTCTGTACTTTATTTTCTTAATCTGTTTGTATTTGCTGCATTTTTTGTTATTACAACTTATATTGCAAAAGCAGAATCCGGTAAAGCTATGCGTGATGAAGTAGAAATTAATAAAATTGAAGAGACTGAATGAACGACGAAATATACATAAAAGGCGCACGTACACATAACCTAAAAAATATATCATTACGCATACCACGAAATAAATTGGTGGTTATTACAGGTGTGTCTGGTTCTGGAAAGTCGTCCCTTGCTTTTGATACGCTTTACGCTGAAGGGCAGAGGCGGTATGTCGAATCGCTTTCTGCTTATGCGCGGCAATTCGTTGGTGTTATGCAAAAACCTGATGTAGATTATATTAGGGGGCTTTCGCCTGCTATTGCTATTGACCAGAAGAGCGGAAGCAAAAATCCTCGTTCAACAGTGGGAACAATGACAGAAATATATGATTATCTAAGGCTTCTTTTTGCAAGGATTGGCATTCCGCATTGTCCTAATGACGGTACGCCTATAAAAAAGCAGAGTAGCGATGAAATTATGGAGCAGATTTTTGGAAAGGCGGAAGGCGAGAGGGTAGAGATCCTCGCGCCTGTTGTAAGGGGAAGAAAGGGGGAGTACAAAGCCCTTTTTGAAAAGCTTCTCAGGAAAGGATATGCAAGGGTAATGGTGGACAATATTGCATACTCATTGGATGAAAATATTTTAATGGACAAGAACAAAAAACATAATATAGACATTGTGGTGGACAGGGTAAAAGTTACAAAGGAGGAACAATCAAGAATTGCTGATTCGGTAGAGCTTGCACTTTTAGAGGGAGAGGGAGTTGTAAAAATTACTGTGCGTGAGGGAGAAGAATATCTTTTTTCAGAAAAACTTGCCTGCCCTAAATGTGGTTTTAGCATGGAAGCGATTGAGCCACGGTTTTTTTCTTTTAATAGTCCCTACGGTGCCTGTCCTGAATGTGGGGGATTAGGTTTTAAGATTGAACCTGATCCTGGGCTTATTGTAAAAGATTGGAATAAATCTCTTGCAGAACGAGCAATATTAATACCCGGTTTTAGAGGGATGGATACATTTTCGTATCAGGTTATTCTGGATACGGCACGAGCAAATGGTATCGATATTTTTAAACCCCTCAAGGAACTTAAGGAAGAAGAACTTGATGTAATTCTGTATGGCCCGGATCGTAAAGTGCCGGTACATTTTATAAATAAAGAAGGTAGAAATTATGATTTTAATGTAAAATTTGAAGGCGTTATTCCGCTGCTTATAAGAAGATACAATGAAACTTCATCGGAGGGGATGCGCGAGGAGTATGCAAAATTTATGCAAAGAATTGAATGTCCGGTATGCAACGGAAAGAGGTTAAAAAAAGAAGTACTTGCTGTTACTATACAGGGAATGAATATTGCAGACATTACATCTCTTCCTATCGAAAAATCGTATCAGTTTTTTAGAGAAATGGCAAGTAAATTAACAAAACAGGAGGAATTAATATCGCATCAAATACTAAAAGAAATAAAAGACCGATCAAAGTTTTTATTGGATGTAGGTCTTGGCTATCTTACATTAGATAGGGCTTCTGCTACGCTTGCCGGAGGCGAAGCACAGAGGATACGCCTTGCAACACAGGTAGGGTCTAAACTTGTTGGTGTGCTGTATGTTTTAGATGAACCTTCCATTGGCCTCCATTCCAAAGACAATGAGAAACTGCTTAATACCCTGAGAGAGCTACGTGATCTTGGCAATAGCGTGCTTGTTGTCGAACATGACGAGAAAACAATTCGTGCTGCTGACTATGTCATAGATATGGGGCCGGGAGCCGGGGAAAAGGGTGGATATATTGTTGCAACAGGCCCTTTAACAAATATATTAAACGAGAAGAGGTCCCTTACAGGCAGATATTTAATGGGAGAATTAAAGATACCTGTTCCAAAAAAGAGAAGAGAAGGCAATGGCCAATACCTTACACTTGTCGGAGCAAGTGAACATAACTTAAAAGATATTACGGTGCGTTTTCCACTTCATACATTTACTTGCATTACTGGCGTGTCTGGTTCTGGAAAAAGCACTCTGATACAGGATGTATTGTGGAGGGCACTAAGGAAAAATTTGTATCGTTCTCACGAGCAACCCGGCAAATACAAGGAACTAAAAGGTGCAGAGTTTGTGGATAAGGTGGTTATCGTAGACCAGTCGCCTATTGGACGTACGCCTCGTTCTAATCCTGCTACATATACAGGTGTTTTTACGCCAGTAAGAATGCTTTTTTCGTCACTTCCAGAATCAAGGGCAAGGGGGTATAAGCCCGGGAGGTTCAGCTTTAATGTAAAAGGCGGGCGGTGCGAAGCGTGTCAGGGGAATGGATATATAAAAGTTGAAATGCAGTTTTTGCCTGATGTATATGTGCCGTGCGAGGTGTGCAAAGGCAAGAGGTATAACAAAGAAACGCTTGAAATTCACTACAAGGGGAAATCTATTGCAGATGTTCTGGATATGACTGTAAGCACGGCGCTGGAATTTTTTGAAAATATTCCTCAAATAAAACGCAAATTAGCATTTCTCGATGATGTAGGCCTTGGCTATATAAAGTTGGGGCAATCCGCACTGACGCTTTCCGGTGGAGAAGCCCAGCGCGTGAAGCTTGCTTCGGAACTTCAGAAGAAGGGCACAGGCAAAACAATTTATTTTCTTGACGAGCCTACCACTGGTTTGCATTTTGCCGATATTCATAAACTTATTGATGTACTGAACCGCCTTGTTGATAAAGGCGACACGGTCATTATTATTGAACATAATTTAGATATAGTGAAATCAGCTGATTATATTATCGATTTAGGACCGGAAGGCGGGGAAAAAGGCGGGTATGTTGTTGCAGAGGGCACGCCAGAAGAGATAGCAAACAACCCTAAATCTTATACAGGAATGTATTTGAAAAATATCCTTGGATAGATTTATCTAATTACATTAAAAAGCAACAGCGTTCTATTGAGTAAGTACAGAAACAGCACGATAAATACGATACCTGTCCAGAGCTTTATTGTTGCAATGCGATTTGTGAACCACTCGGTTATTTTTTCTGATGTTGTTCCTCTGTACACGATATACACGATGACGACAAGGGGAAGAATAAACATAAGATTGTACAGGAGGAGGTAAAGGGTTGCTTTTGCCTTAAATGAGGGGATGCTGTATATGTAAACAATAGTTGGTAAGTACGTCTGGCCTGTGCAGGAAAACGATACAATCGAAACAGGAAACGCAACAAGAAATGAAAAGATAGCAATGCCCTGCACTTTAGGGTTACGCAAAAGGGAATGAATTGTCTTTTTTTCCGTGTGAGAAAGTTGGAGAGTCATATCTTTTAGATGGCCCTTTTTTGCTTTTATGTAGTCGCCGATGGTGATAATTGCAAGAACGAGTGTTATTATGGCTGTTGCAAGGTATACCCATTTTGCAATTTCATTAAAGTATTGCCACTCTGATATGATTCTGAAAAGTCCTACGCCAAGCAAGAAGTATGAGAGGCCAAACCCAAATATAAAAGATAGCCCGACGGATAGAATATTTTTCTTTGTTTTGCCTCTGAGAAGGAGAAAAGAGATAAAAAAGACAAGTACAGTGAAAGCACAGGGATTATATCCATCGATAAAACCTGCTCCCAATATGGCAAACACACCAAATTTTTGAAAGAGTTCTATGAGATAATTGTTGCCACCACTATTTGTCTGAAGGACATTTTCAATAAATTCAGTTTCTTCTGTGTTGTAGCTCTTGATTATTCCTTCTAATTTTTTTGTGATTTCTTCTCTGGTGAGAAATTTTTCTCCAATGAAAACGGAAGGGGCAATATTTCTTTTATTTTCAGGGACATTGTATTCTTTATTAAAGTGGGCGAGCAGTTCCTTGTTTTTATCATCAGATAAAGAAAATTCTTCAACTTCTATTTCAGGGTAGATCTCTTTTAACGCCTCAAGGTAATGTCGTGTGATTTCGCACTCTTCGCATCCCGGAGCGGAAAAATATATAATAGGAATCCTCTCTCTTCCATTTGCTACAAACGGAAAAGAGAGGAGCAATATGAATACTAAAATAAATATAAAAGCAAAATGTTTTCTATATGTCACGGAGTATTGATCTTAATAGATCTTGTATTTGGGTCCCAATCTATGATAAGGCCAAATGTTTCTGCGACGAAACGCAGCGGCACAAATGTCCTATTTTCTTTAATAATGGCAGGTTGGTCGAGTTCGACGGCTGTACCATTTACATAAGCTGTACTGCTTCCTATCTGTAACTTGATCTCTTTGCCGCTTATCTGTATTGTTACTTCCCTTTTTTCTCCGTCCCAGCTTACTTCCCCTCCTAAAAATTCAGTGACAAACCTGACAGGGACAAGGGTTCTATTTGAACTTTTATCAATAAATGGAGCAACGTCCATTTTCTTTTGCTCATTATTCACAAGTGCCGTATGGCTGTCTACTGTGAAAACAACCTCAAAAAGAACGGGGTCATAAATCACAGTTATTGTTTTTTCTGCACTCTTTTTTGATAAAGGATAGATGGCTTTTACTTTTACGGGTATAAGGCTGCCTTTGATTTCTGGTACAAAAGAGTAGGTAAATTCGCCATTATTTGATACGCTTACTTTTTTATTGTTGATGTAGACTTCGGTATTATATGGCGAAACATTGCCAGTGACAGTGATTTCTTTTGTTTTAATTGTGTTCCATTCCCCAGGCGACGTGACACTTAACATTGGCACTGTTGTATCGAGAATTATTGTAATTGTCTGGTATGTTTTATTCCCCGCAATATCAGTTGCAGAAATGTTGATTGTGTTTTCTCCAAGGTCTAACATAACCTCTTTTGCAAAGGTCAAATCATCTTTTACATTTACAAATACTTGCATTATGGAGAGCTGTGCATCTTCACTCAATGTTCCGTATATGAGTATTGATTCGTCTCCAGTGTAGTAGGGGTCATCTCCGGGGAATTCTATATTAATTACAGGAGCTGTTGTATCTACCTTAAATTCTTCAGATTTTTCTTCCTCAATATATGTATCTGTTTTACTGTAATAATATAGTGTATGAATTCCCTCTGGAATCTGGAAGGGGTCTATATATTCTGAATAAGTTCCTTCATTCAGTTTGTAGAATGTTGTAATTGTTTCTGAAGTGTTTGTTTCCCCGATGAGAGTTACTTCGGGTTTTGTTTTGTAATAATTGTTGTATCCATCCGGAGAGAGAGGATTTGCTGTAATCTGGGTAAAAACAATATACTGCGACTTTATTTCAAATTCTGTTTCTACAGGTTTCGGTTCGCTGTCTGTCCATACATTTAATGTGTAGATGCCTTTTTCCGGCGGATTTTTTAAGCCAAATCCTCCATCTATCTTTATAGTGGTATCCCTATTTTTATTGATAGAGTATGCAAGAGTGATAGTCATTATGTTTTCCTGGATGGATACATCTCTAATCTCTTGTCCGTTTACTGCGATGTTATTTTGATGGGGGACGCTTGGAAAGAGAGTTCCTTCCGGGAATTGGATGTATATGTTCTGGCCATTATATAAATTTCCTTTTTCTCCTGTGGTGAAGGTGATGTTGTATGCCCCAATGAGGCTGCTCGCATTCGGTGTTACTGCGATTTCAAGATTTTGTATCTGCGTTGATGTGATTTCATATTCATCTGATTGCATTTTACCCTGTTTTGTTGTCCAGAGGGTTAAACTATATAATCCTGGTGTTTTAGGGTTCCATATGTTTGCCTGGCTCTTAATTTCAACATTTACTGTTTCCCCTTCTTTAATTGTTATTCCGCCGGGAATTTCAAGATACATTGTATAGGGAATATCACTCATTTTCCCAACACGAGCTGGTTTATAGTTGTTTATAAGGAAACAGTCAAGGTGCCAGTTGTTGGGGCAACTGCAGGGAAGTGTTGTTCCTTCCGGGAATTTAATAATAATGTCATCTTTTCCGCCTATAAGGTCTGCGGTTGTGACAAAACTTATGCTATACGCTGCAATGGAATCTCTGAGCGAGGGGTTTACTGCTACGGTAACCAAAGAATCAGCGCGGGCATTCATTGTGAAGATGGGCATTAAAAAAAGTACACTTATTAAAACTACAATAATTTTTTTCACTCTATTCTCCTCCTAAAAAATCTTTTATATTTGCTAATGTTTCTCTTGTTGGTTCGCACGGCCCTCTGTAAAAAAGGGTAAGATCTTTATCAACAAGGGCAATGTAAGGGGAAGCATCTATTTTTAGTTGTTTTGCAAGAGATCTATCAGTGTCTTGTATTATGATAGTTCCTTCAGGGAGCTGGTCTCCTATTTTGTGCGCATCCTCAAGGGTATCGCTAAAGGAGAATACAAGAAATTTTGTATTTGAAATGTCGTATTTTTCAATTTCATTTGAAATTCTTTTAACGGAAGTAACACATCCTCCGCAATGTGGGTTTCCGCCTATAAGGATAAGCTTGTAATCTTTTAGTTTGCTTAGGTCAACTGTTTCTCCATTAATATCGTTTGTTTCTATCGGCTCAACTTTTATTCCTTTTTCTGCAAATGTGAATTCATCTTTTGAAATTTTGTCGTATTCAGTTATTCCATATTTTTCTATATAAAAAAGACTCATTGCCTCTTTCACTTTATTTTTTATAAGCAGTGCTGTGTTGCTGTCGTTTGTATAGATGCCATCGACTTTAAGAATGAATTGATCAGCGCTTTTTCCTTTAAACGCATCAAAAAAATTATCAAAATCTATGCCTAATGTGAAATATGTTGGTTTGAACGGTTTTAACCCAAGTATATTAAGCTCATCGTCTATAACGAGCAACATCGATGCTTTTTGTGAAATTTTTGAAGATTTTTCGCTGTCAGGATTATCAATAACTATAATGGCCTCTTTTGCTACTATTTCCCCGTCTTTTTCGAGGTCTTCTACTGCAAAGCTGTCTGCGATGCGAAGCGCATTTGAAAGCGCACGCGGATTGGATACACCAGGGATATACCCGAGTATTTCTTCTCGTGCTTCATCTTTTGAAATAATCTTTGTGTATTGTGAAAAACTATTTGTTTTTAAAACCAAAACTGTAATAATTATTGCTGCCACAATTATTGCGGAAACAATAATAATGGTGCGAATATTCTTTTTATTTAAAGCTTTTTTGTTAGTTTTTGCCTTTTTTCTCTCTTTTTTTCTTCCATCTCTTGATTTACTCATCTATCACCTCTCACAACATTAGTTTAAAAAATAGTTTGAATTTAAATTAATGCTTAATTTTTACATTTTATAGCCAAATTTTCGTAGGAGTTCTTTTCTTTTTTTAATATCTTCTTCTGTCTCAATACCTTTAGGACTGATACCATCAACAACGCCTAAAATTGCTCTTCCCTGCTCTGTTTCTCCTATGACCACTTCCAGTGGATTAGAACTTGCAACGTATATGCAACAGACTTCCTGTATGTTTTTTATCGCATTTAACACATTAATTGGGTACGCATCTTTTAAAAAAATGATAAAGACATGACCTGCGCCTATTTTATATGCGTTTTTTTTCGCAAGCTCTATGAGGTCTTTATCATTTCCTGCCCACCTGACCAGTGCATCACCGGACGCTTCTACAAAACCTATGCCGAATTTAATTGTTGGCGCGGACGTGATAAGTGCTTCATATAAATCTTCTACTGATTTTATAAAATGCGTTTGGCCAATGATTGTGTTAAGGTCTTCGGGCTTGTCAACTTTTATAATTTTAATTTTTAGATCCATATATCCCTCCTAGCAATTAACTTTTAATAGTATAGTAAGGTGCACATTGTTGTCAACTGCACATAATGCCCTCTGACAGAATCTGTAAGGCATCGTATCTGGATGAATTAGGAAATTTTATTTTTTAAAAAGCTTTTTTCTATTAAACTATATATAGAAAGTATTTCATTAAAATATGAAAAAAGGAGGGTGAAAGAGATGAAAAAGATGGATAAATTTGATGCAAATGATGTTGAAGAAAATAAGGTATTTGCAGCACTGAGTTATCTTGGTATACTTGTCCTTATTCCACTGCTTGTCAAAAAGGATAGTAAATTTGCTATGGAGCACGCAAAACAGGGCCTTGTGTTGTTTATAATAGAAATGATCTTATGGGTTATTAATTTTATTCCTGTCCTTGGCCAGATTTTATGGATTGTAGTAGGCATTGTTCTTCTTATTGTGAGTTTAATGGGACTGATCTATGCACTTCAGGGGAAATTCTGGAAAATTCCATTTGTTTATGATTGGGCGCAAAATTTCAAATTTTAGGATGGAGCATTAAACATCAAAAAAAGGGAGGAAAATTTTCCTCCCTTTTTTATTGTGTATATTTCTCTTGTTCAAGTAATAGTAACAATTCTTTTTTTGTTCCTATTGCCACTTCTTTTAATATTCTTCAAATAAATTATTTGTTGTAGTGCAATTTGCTTGATTTTATTAAGTGCGGTATATTTTGTAAAATTTTTTAAGAAGTTGACATGTTTGAAAATTTTTTATATAGGTGTAATATTAAGTACCAGAAAATCACAAAAGGAGGGTGAAAGAAATGAAAGGAAACAAAATTGCAAAGAATGTGTTGATTTCACTTATTGTTGTTGTAATGGTGTTCTCAATTACAATGTTCAGTGGTTTTATTCCTCGTTTACAAAAAGTTACAATCCTTACAACATCTGATTTTCAGAGTCAAATTACACCGTACACAATGTCAGTGACTGTTGATGGAGAGAAGCAGACAATTGAGGTGGGAGGCGCTGCGCGTGTTGCAGGACTTGTTAAGTATTTGAAGAAAAGAAACGGGAATGCAAGTACATTGTTCCTTACATCAGGAGACGATTTTATTGGACCGGTATTCAGAGCATTTGGAGGTGTTCCCACTACATTTTTGTGGGATCAAATTGCAACTGCATGGTGTCTAGGAAACCACGAATTTGACCTTGGACCCGAAGTGCTTGGGAATGCACTGGATTATGCAACAGTACCTGTAATTGTTGCAAATATGGATGTTTCTCAAGAACCAGCACTGGAGGGGAAAATTCAGCCAGACATAATAAAGATGGTAGGCAATATTAAAATAGGAATTTTTGGTCTCATGACACCAACTCTTCCTATAATTTCAACTATAGGGAAAGTAACGGTAGATGGAGATCTTGAAGGTATTGCAAGGAGTGAGGTAGAAAAATTAAAAGCCAAGGGGGCTGATATTATTATTGCTGTTACCCATGTTGGTTTAGATGTCGATAAGGATATCGCATCAAAAGTTGATGGTATTGACGTGATTGTTGGTGGGCATTCGCATACGCTTATCGAAACTCCCGTTGAAGTAACAACGCCAAATGGAGGAACAACAATTATTGTGCAAGATGGAGCGAAAGCAGCTTATCTTGGAGAATTGAATCTTTATGTTGGCAGAAGAGGCATTGACCATTATAAATGGAATTTACACCTTTTGGATGAAAATGTTCCAACAGACCCATTTATGGAAAAAATGGTTGCTTATTTTATAAACCAGATGCCACCCCCAGAAAAAGTTGGGGAATCTCTCATTGATCTTGATGCAAGAAAAATAACAGTAAGGAAAAAAGAAGCTGAAATGGGAAATCTTTTTACAGATGCAATGTGTGAAGCAGTAGGCACTGAAATTGCAGTAACTAATGGTGGAGGCATCAGAGGAGACAAGATTTACCCTAAGGGAGAGATTACAACAGCAACGATTACAGAGATGCATCCATTCGGAAATTCTATTGTTGTTGTAAAGCTTACTGGAGAACAGCTTAAAGAGGTGCTTGAAAGAGGAGCAGCAGCCCTGCGTTCGGCAAATGACCCAAGGGATCCGGCAACAATCGGTTCAGGTTCATTCTTGCAAATAGCTGGGCTTGAAATAACAATGGACATAAGTAAAACGCCTCAGCAGTTAAGCAGCGATAACACAAGCATAGTTGTTCCGGGAGAAAGAGTTATCGAGGTGCTTGTTGGTGGCGAGCCACTTGATATGGATAAGATTTATGTAGTTGCAGTGAATGACTTCATGGCAGGAGGAGGAGATGGGTACCTAACGCTAAAAAATATACCAGATGCTGATAAAGACTTTACATATGTGTATCTAACAGATGCACTTAGTCGCTACATAGAGAGCCATACGCCAATTTCACCGGAAATCGAGGGAAGGATTACTATTTTAGGAGAATAAGAGTAAGTACATAGAGTTTTGTATAAAAGGCCTCCCTTCTCGGGAGGCCTTTTAAATTGTAACCATTTAGAATTAAATTAAATTTTTTCTTTTAATTGATTTGCAAGGTGTATCGGGTTTAGTGTTTCACCTGATACACGCGTGAGAAGCTCGTTCCAGCGATATAGTGAGCCTGGCTTAAATATTTTTTCGTCAAAGAATTTTCCCACGTTTTCACTGAGAATATTTTCTGAAATGTTTTTTGTAATGTGGTGGCGCATCTGCGAAGCCATCATCTCTCCCAACAGGTAATTATGGTAGTAGACAGGCGCTATTCCAAAGTGTATTTTTGCCGACCAATCGGGGTATCCTTTTCTCTCGTTTGGAATATTTAGATGCTGAAGATCATTAATAGTATTGTACCAGAGCTCATTCAGGTCTTTTCTGTCTGGATTTTGATAAAGTTCTTTTTCAAAGAATACAAACGTCATAACCCATCGAGCTGTGATCATAAGCTGGTTTCTCATTAGGCGTTTCATTTTTTTTGATATTTCTTCGTATGTTTTATCGTTTATTTCTACAATTTTTTGATACCATTGTGCGTCCCTTGCCATTCTGCCAAAGAACATTGCAACAGCTTCTGTTGTAAAGATGTGAGCAGGACCCCGCAGAGTAAAAGGCAATTCTCTGTTAATGTATTTGTCATAGATAGCGTGGCCGTATTCGTGGAGCATTGTTTCCTGTGAACTTATATTTGGCCGTATGTTGGCTAACACCCTTACATCGCCTGCTTTGTCAACAGATAGTGTAAATGCATGTTGGTTCTTTCCTTTTCTTTCATAAAGATCCGAACGTTCAAGGATATCCGTTATGTCGAGCCCTATGGAACTGTACGTGTTTTTAGTAAGCTCGACAAGATCTTTATCTTTTAACAAAGAATCATAATCAAACCCATCAACTTCTGGTGCTTCCTGGAACCACAAATCGGAGTAGTGCCATGGCATAAGTTCTGATTTTTCTGAATTGAGTTTCTTTGAAAGTGTTGTATCAATTTCATCTTTTATATCTGCAAAGAGGAAATCCGTTTCCTCTTTAAACTTGTGGAACATATTATGAATTTCTTTTGTTGAAAGTTCTTGAAGGTCCATCATCATATCGTAATAGTTCGAAAAGCCTAATAGCTTTGCATTTTCGTTTCGTAATTTGATAAGCTCTATGATGCGGGGACCCATTTCTTTTCCAATTTCTTTTCCTGCTAACCATGCTTTTTTTCGCAATTCTATGTCAGTGCTATTTTTGAGAATATTGTCAATTTCATTGTTAGATACTTCTTTTCCATCAATTTTTGCACGAAAGTTTGCAAAAAGAGATTCGATTTCAACCTCTTTTTTTACGGCTTCCTGAATTTTTTCTTTGGGTAATTGATTGGGAAGCATTGAGTCGTATAGAAGTTTTATTTCTCTTTTCTCTACTTCTGAAAGAGATTCGTCGGATTTTGCTTTCTTTACAATGTCAAATCGGTTTTTATCGGAAAGATACATCCTCATTTCTATTTCTGCCTTTTCTACTTCTTTTCCGTATTCTTCTTTGCCTGTTGTTGCAAGGTTCCAGTATGCCAGGGCTGTATGTTCCCACATTCTCTGGATATTGCTGTTTATTTCTTCAAGGAATGTTTTAATATTCATTTTACTCTCCCCCCCCCTTTATCTATGTTTTCATAGCCTATTCTACTTTTTAAAATTTTCAAGTCAAGTAAAAAATGCTATTTTTTTATTTCAAATAATTTTTTGCTGTTTTCAATTTGTATTTTTATTAGTGATATGGAAAACTATTGATAAAAAAATTGTTAACAGTAGAATAATACATTGTGGAGGTGATGCGTGGAAAATTTTATAGAAAAGAATAAAGATGGTTTGATTGAAATTGTAAGAGAGATACTGAAAATTAGAAGTGTGGAACAGGAAGCAGCGGAAAATGCTCCATTTGGCGAAGGAGTGAAAGCAGCGTTACAGTTTGCTCTTGCAACTGGCGAGAAAATGGGATTTAAGGTAAAAAACCTGGATAATTACGCTGGCTATGTTGAGTACGGTGAAGGAAAAGAATTAATAAGTGTTCTGGGACATCTTGATGTTGTTCCGGAAGGGAATGGGTGGGACTATCCGCCGTATGGTGCAGAAATTTATGATGGCAAACTCTACGGGCGCGGCACAAGTGATGACAAAGGGCCTATAATGGCAGCTTTATTTGGCCTGTATGCAATAAAAGAAATGAGAATTCCCTTAAAAAAGAGGGTGAGAATTATTTTTGGCACTAACGAGGAATCGGATTGGAAGGGGATCAACTATTACAAGAGTATCGAAAAGGAACCTCTTATTGGCTTTACTCCGGATGGCAATTTCCCGGTAATTAATTGTGAAAAAGGAATACTAAGGATTACCCTGGTAAAAAAGTTTGCATATGATAACATGGATATCACTGTTAAGGGAGGAGAGCGGGCTAATATGGTTCCAGATTATGCAGAAGCGATGCTGGATCAGAAAATAATAAAACAGATTCAAAACGTCCCAGAAAGTATTTCCATTTCAGAGAACAAGATTATCGCAAAGGGGAGGTCTGCTCATGCAGCGAAGCCCTGGCAGGGAGAAAATGCAGCAGCGATACTTTGTGAAACATTATCGCAGGTAAGCATGAGTGAGGACGTAAAATCTATTATACAGTTTGTTTCTGATAAAATTGGAAGAACTTTTTATGGCGAAAAAATTGGAGTGGAAAAGGAAGATAAACTTTCAGGCAAACTCACGTTGAACCTTGGTGTACTGAATATTGACAAAAAACACGGCAAAATGCTTATTGATATACGTTATCCCGTTACCGATAAAATGGAGAGAATCGTTGATCATATTAAAATGGAAGCAGAAAAATATGGTATTTTGGTTGGGAAAATATTTAGTTTGCTGCCTATTTTTGTTGATGAGAAAGAGCCGCTTGTGCAAAAACTAATTAGCACGTATGAAGAAGAAACAGGGGAAAAAGGGTGTGCAATGGCTATCGGGGGCGGGACTTATTCGAGGATAATGGATAAAGGCGTTGCTTTTGGACCTGTGTTTCCCGGAGTAAAACCGGTAGAGCATGAGGCAAATGAATATATAAGTATTGATAATCTTGTAAAGCTTGCCAAAATTTATGCAAAAGCGATACAGCGACTTGCAGAATAGCATACAAATTTCTGTTTCAGGTGACTTTTCGCTTCAGAAGACTTTGTTGTGTGGCCAGATCTTTAGAGTATTTGAAACGGAGAATGGGTTTATTGTTCCATTCAATCGGTCTCTTTTGAAACTTCTGCAGAAAAAAGACGAAATATATTGCACTTCATACGGGAAGCCTGTTTCTCAGGGGGAAGTAAAAAAATTTTTAGGAATAAATGACGACATCAATGACATTAATGGAGAGCTTATAAGGAAAACAGCAAAATTTTCGCAGATTATTCAATATGGAGAAGGGTTGAGAATTATGCGGCAAAACCCCTATGAAACAACGATTTCGTTTCTTTTCTCCATACAGAACTCTATCCCCGTTATCAAACGTAGATTAAACCTTCTTTCTGAAATAGTTGGTGAAGGTATACGAGTAGATGGCACGATGTATTATTTTTCCCCCGGGAGTGAAGCTTTAAAAAATTTGGATGCTCAAAGTGTGGGGAAATTGCATCTTGGCTTTCGGGAAAAATGGTTTGTAGATTTCGTTCAAAATTACGATGAAACTTTTTTTGAGCGTATCTTAAGGAAAAGTTTTGAGGAGAAAGAAAAAAAACTTCTTAATATTAAAGGTGTCGGGAAAAAAGTGGCTCACTGTATTTTACTTTTTTCTATGAACGAGCTTTCAGCATTTCCCGTGGATGTGTGGATTAAAAGGGGTATGTATGAGTTATTCGATGTGAAGGGAAGCAGTAAAAAGATTACCGAAACAGGAAGAGGGATGTTTGGCAAATACGCAGGGTATGCTCAGGAGTATTTGTTTTATTATTTGCGTAATTATTCTAAGTAGTTGAAATTTGTTTATAAAGTGGTAAAATATATTTGGAACCCTGCGGAGTGCGTGTTAAACTTGGCGATTTAAGCCAACACTAAGCGTAGGGAAGCGGATGTGTGCTGAAAGTTGAAACACTTCGGTGTTTCCCGGAGGTACATTTGAAACTTCCACCTGTCCAGTGGACTTCAAAATCTGTTAAGCCACGGCTCTTGCGGGGTAAATTGATGGAGGTAAAAATGACATCTCTGATTATAGCAGTGTGGGGATTGCTGATAGTGGCGACTGTGGGCGTCGTAATAATGTTGATTTTTGTTTTAAAAATGAAAAAATCGACAGAAAAAATGCTCAATGAAACGGAAAACCTTATTAAGAAAGTTGAAGAGCAGATAGATAGTTTAGGCAAGAATCTTAACGAAACTACAGAAAATACAAAAGATGCTACGTTTCACCTCAAAAATGTACTAAGAAATACAGAGAAAACAAGTGAATTTATAAACCGGGCAACGCCATTTGCAATTGGATTGCTTGTTATGCAAGGTTTTATAAAAAAAACTGATTCAAAACAGAACAACATACTTGGTAAAATGATGAATTTAGGAAAGTTCTTTGTTGCTGTGCAACAAGGATTTTTAGTGGCTAAAAAGATTTCATCTAATAAAAAAGGAGGTACTGCGAATTATGGAAGAAAACAGGACAAGTTCATTTCTTAGTGGATTGTTTTGGGGTGGAATAACTGGGTTTATCCTTGGTATTTTGTTTGCACCGCGAGCTGGAGTTGAAACCCGAGAATTGCTTAAAGAAAAAGGTGAAGAGTTTGAAATAAAAGTGAAAGAAACGACTGATGAAATAAAAGCAAAAGGGCGAGACATTCTAACAGGAAGTGGAGTGGAAATTCAGGAAGAAAGCGGGGAGAGTTAATTAAATTCTTCTCATTTTTGAGTAATAAAATATACTGGGGAGTCGTCTAATGGCAGGACGGGGGATTCTGGATCCCTTAATGATGGTTCGAATCCATCCTTCCCAGCCAAGTGGCGTAATAGAACAGCGGTTAGTTCGGGGGGCTCTCAATCCCCAGACCAGGGTTCAACTCCCTGTTACGCTGCCATTTTTATTTAATGAGGATTGCCTGGTTATTATTTTATGAGCCGAAAATACTGTTTTCTAACAAAAAGCATATAAATTGAAATGAAAGTAGGAATTATAGGATTACCAAGAACAGGCAAAACGACTCTTTTTAAAGCGCTAATAGGAAAAGAAGTCACCATATCTTTTGAAAAACCCAATATAGGAAGTGTGAAAGTCATTGACTACGAACTTGACAAACTTTCTTCTGTATTTCACCCTAAAAAGACAACTCCGGCAGAGATTAACTTTGTGGATATTCCTGGAATACCTGTTGGCATTGAAAACAAAAAGAGGAGAACCGAGATATACACATCAATAAGAATGGTTGATGCTCTTGTTGAAGTTGTTGATGATTTTTCTGATTTGCGAGATACAGAATCCTCCATAAAAGAGCTTGATGCAGACCTTATTATAATGGATCTTGATGTAGTCGAAAGGCGCTTAGAGCGCTTAAGAAAAGAGAAAAGAGATTCTGAAAAGGAAAGGGAAAAAATAGTTCTTGAGAAGTGTTTTAGTATATTAAACAATGAAAAACCTTTAAGGGATGCAGAATTATCAGAAGAAGAAAAACATGCTGTAAAGTCATTTGAATTTTTTACACTGAAACCAATGCTTTATGTAATCAATATTTCTGATGATAAAATTGAGAAAAGAGATGCAATAAGAGAGCTTCTTGTTAAGAAGTTTTCCGGAGAACATTTTATATTTATTGTAATACCCGTTAAACTCGAGCTTGAATTAGCAGAACTTTCTGAAGATGAAAAAAAGGAATTTCTTTCTTCATATGGGTTAGAAAAGCAAGCTCTGCCTGAATTTATTGATGCGGCATACGCACTGTTGAATTATGAAACATTTTATACTGTCGGCGAAGACGAAGTAAGGGCCTGGACAATTACAAAAGGCACGAATGCAAGGAGTGCGGCAGGAAAAGTGCATTCTGACATTGAAAGAGGATTTATAGCGGCTGAAGTTATTTCGTTTGAAAAATTTGAAGGGGTTGGATTTTCGCTGAAAGAGGCCAGAGAAAAAGGCATTCTCAGAATTGAAGGAGAGCATTACATTGTAAAGAATAAAGAGATTGTGCATTTTAGATTTAACGTGTGATGTGTGTGATGTGTGT
>DBOM01000059.1:47499-79737 GCA_002299965.1 Caldiserica bacterium UBA646
TGTGTGATGTGTGTGATGTGTGGTGGTTCTGATACTTTGTACAATTATTTTGCTTGCCAACGATATTTCAAAATATACATTGTAAAATTTTTCTAAACTGTATTACAATTTATTTAATGAAAGAAAAAATCGTGGAAGAGATGTAACATGGAAAGAAATGTTAATTTTCTTAAAACTTTTCATAAGTTAAAGAAACAGCTTTTTGAAGAGTGGACGAGCAGAGAAGTGGGGAAAAGAGCGCAAAAATCCATTGCAGAGCTAAATATATTTTTTGAAGTGCACGGCCTTGCAATACTAATGGGGGTAACGTCTATTGCACTTATTTCACTCTTTGTACAAATTGATCATTTTACTTATGGAAGTTGGTTTTATAAAAGAATGAACACATTTGTTGGTGCTCTATTCTATTTAACTGTTTTGGTTTTTTTCGTTATGCTCTTGCTTGTTATTGCACAGATAGATAGAGAACGAGTATCTGGAAGCGAAAAATTAGAGGAATTAAAACAAATGGATATAGTTACAAACACAATTCAGCAAGTATCTAAAAATCCATCTTTTAATGAAAAAATTAGGATTGCGATAAAAGCTATAGAAAAGTACCTGGATATCAAAAAATCCATTATTTACATCGTTGAAAATGACAAACTGGAACCAATTTATAAAAATAATGTTTCAAAAAAAGAAGAGAAGGAAATCAAGGGCATTATCGGTAGTGGAGACAGCGTAAAATATAATATAAAACATTACAATCTACACGGGACAAATTATTATTATACGGTACTAAAAACGAGGAAGCCGTTTTCAAAATCACAGAAGAAATTCATACTCCGCTGTGAAAGAAATTTATTTAAGATTCTGGAAAGCGACAAGCTTTTTGGTTCAACACTTGAAAGTAGACAAAAGCGGGAAGCGATAATTGAAAGGTATAAACATTTTCATACTTTCACGTTAGAGCTTCAAAATACCTGGACAACCGAAGGATTGTATTGGAAATTAGTCGATGCGATCCCTCAGTATTTTTATGTACAATCAGCATCGATTATTGGTGCTTCCGGCTCTCGGAAGGAATGGGGGTTTTTAGCGTTGCATAACATACCCAATCATGTTGCAAAGACGGTTGAAGAAAAAATGGGAGACCCTGATTTTTCAGGTAATTTAACAGAGGTTAAAAATAATAAAAAAGTACTTTATATAAAAGATACAAGAAAATATAAGAAATGGACCCATCTTGAAGGTTCTCCTCTTTCCTGGATTGGTGTGCCCATCATTGTAGACGGGGAGGTCACTGCCGTTATAAATGTAGACAGCTACCACCAGGATGGTTTTACCGAAGAAGATATTGTTTTTGCAAATGCTCTCTCAGATGTGGTAGGTGGAATTGTACAAAAAATGATTTCTCTCGAGAAGATGAAATCGTTATCCATCAAGGACTCTCTAACTTCTGCTTATAACAGGAGAGAATTTGATACAAGGTTTAGAGAAGAGATAGAGAGAGCCGGAAGATACAAAAGGCCATTGAGTATTGTTATGACAGACATTGATGAATTTAAAAAGTGCAATGATGCATTTGGCCATCTTGAAGGGGATAGACTGCTTATAGAGTCTTCTAAAATTATTTCTTCCTCAATTCGGTTAAGCGATGTGCTATTTAGATTTGGAGGAGATGAATTTGTTTTATTGTTTCCTGAAACAGCAAGCGAGCAAGCAGCGAAAGTTTTAAAGAAAATTATGACAAATCTAAAAAAGCTTATTAGGCCTGACGGAACTCCTGTCACTATGTCGTTAGGTATAGCTCAGTACAGAGACGGAGATACCTCCAAAACATTGTTAGATAGGTCTGATAAAGCTATGTATAAGGCAAAAGGTAGTGGAGGAAACTGCATTTACGGAATAGAAAATTAATAAATAGGATAGCGGCCGGTCAGGGTTAAAATTCTTTAAATATTTCAACCATTACTTCTCTTGTATCTCCGTCCCAGCTTACTTTTGCGCCAAGATTTTCTGAAATAAATCTGACAGGGACGAATGTTCTTGAATCTTTTATGAACGGCGCAGTATCCATTTGAATTTCAGTGCCGTTTTTGATAAGTGTTGAGTTTCCTATGATAAGAGTAATTACATTATTTTCGCTTTCTATTTTTACTTCTCTTGTATCTCCGTCCCAGCTTACTTTTGCACCAAGATTTTCTGAAATAAATCTGACAGGGACGAATGTTCTTGAATCTTTTATGAACGGCGCAGTATCCATTTGAATTTCAGTGCCGTTTTTGATAAGCGTAGTGCTATCTATAACAAATTTAATAGAAATGTATTCAAGAAAAGGACCCAAAAAAATGGCGTCGCCAAACACCGGGACAAAGTCTTGTTGTTTCATAATGAATTCAATAGAGCTTTCTTTGCCACTATTTATTTTTATATTTGCAACTGTTTCCTCTTGTGGCACTGGTTTTGAAGAGAATATCCATTTCCCCATTGAAAATAAGGGAAACCTAAACAGTATAGCTCCTTCACCGTATTGAAAGGCATAGAAAAGTTCTTTTTCAGTTTCTTCGTTACTTATATTGAAAGGATTTACGGCAGTATAAACAGGAGTGTTTGGAAGATTTGATTTGAGGTTTTCGATTACAAGCGGGGTGTAGCTTGAGTTTTCTTGCAGTGACGAGAGATACACCATTGGTGCGATAAAATCAAATCCCGAAAAAGTAGTTGAAAACTGGCCAAAATTTACAACCTGGTAAGTCAGTGAATCAGAAATCTTTTCTGCCTCCTCTGTTGTTTTATATCTAAATCCTCTTGCAACCATGAAAGCGCCAACATCAATGTTTGGTTGTATTGATTTTATATACTTTTTTATAATGGAAGCTTCGTCTTTTACGAGGTTATTTCTTAAATTTATCCACTTTACTACATCTTTGTCTTCCTGTTCGTATGCTTCAAACAGACTTTTCCAATCAGCAGGATTTACAAAAGTTTTGTATGCAATGTTTTTTACTTTGTTTGTATCTATACCATTTTCTTGTGCGTATTGCATAAAAGCATTAGAAAAATCGTAACTTCCGTTAGGAAATCTAATATAATCAAGGGATACTCCGTCGATGTCGTATTGCAACAATTCGTCTAAAAAATGTTTTATGTAGTCCAGATAAACGCTGCTTAGAAGTGATACATAGTAATCGTCTTTTGAACCACTTATATGCTGCATTAATTCTTTTTGGTGGAGAAGGCCAAAATTTTTGTCCATAAAAACTGGGAAATAAGTAAAAACTTTGAGGCCATTGTTGTGCGCCTCATTGATGAGTGTCCCTAAAATATCGCTTTCTACCGGGAGAAATTCGCTTTTATAAAATACTTTACCCTGCGGGTTTTTAACAAGGAGAAAAAGTGTATTATAGTCGTATTCTTTGAGTGTTGAAACAACCTCTTTTGCCCCGAGTTTTTCGATGTCTTCTCCCCGAACGCAGATTCCTTTCATTTTTTGCTCAGGTGCGCCGTTGACTTTCGAAATACAAATTGTTTGAAAAACAAGAAATAAAATAAGTATTAGTATGGAGAAACGTTTTAGCCGGTTAAAGTTCATTATTTCCTCTTGTTAAGTGCTTCTGCGAGGAGCTTGTTTGCAATTTGAGGATTTGCTTTTCCTTTTGTTTTTTTCATTACCTGTCCCGCGAGGAAGCCAAGTACCTGGGTTTTTCCAGCGAGGTAGCGTGAAACGGCTTCTGAATTTTCCTTAAGGACTTGTTGCACAATTTCTTCTATTTTATTTTCGTCTGTTATTTGGATTAATCCTTTTTCTTTTACAATCTTTTTTGGAGATTTTCCTGTTTTTAGCGACTCGACTATGATTTCTTTTGCTATATTTTTCGAAATTATGCCTTTTTCTAAAAGTGAAAAAAATTCTATAAATTTTTTCTCATCGAAGCCAATTTCACTTATTGTTTTTTCTGTTTCATTGAGAAATTTCATAATGCTCCCCATAAGAAAATTTGCAACTTCTTTTGGCTTGCCTGTTGCCTTTGCAATTGATTCAAAATAGTTTGCGAGTTCATTGGATGATGCGATTTCATAAGCATAAACATCGTTTAATGAATATTGATTGATGAACCGCTCTTCTTTTTGTGCAGGAAGTTCAGGCAAACTGTTTTTTATATCTTCTATAAATGCTTTATTTAAGAGAAGCGGTGGAAGATCTGGCTCGGGAAAGTATCTGTAATCGTTTAGTTCTTCTTTGGTTCTCATTGGTTTTGTTATTCCCGCTCTTTCGTCAAAATGTCTTGTTTCGTGAACAGTTTTTTCTCCATTTTTAAGCATTTCTGTCTGTCTTTTAATTTCATATTCAAGTGCTTTTCGTATGCTGCGGAACGAATTGAGATTTTTAATTTCCACTTTTGTGCCCATTGTATTGCTTTTTGAGAGGGATACGTTAACATCGCATCGCAGGGCTCCTTTTTCCATATCTCCACTTGAAACGCCCAAATATCGCACTGTTTTTCTGAGAAGCACGAGAAAATGGTATGCTTCTTCAGCTGTTTCAATATCAGGATATGTGACAATTTCCATTAAAGGCACGCCGGATCTGTTAAAATCAATATAAGAATATGCGGATTCTGTAATATCGCCCGTATGGATCGATTTTCCGGAATCTTCTTCTATATGTCCTCTCTGGATGCTAATTTTCTTTTTTCCTTTTTCTGTTTTTATTTCAAGGAAGCCTTCACTTGCAATTGGGATTGTATACTGGGTGATCTGATATCCTTTTGGCAAATCCGGGTAGAAATAGTTTTTTCTGTAAAAAGTTGATTCTCTGTTTATTTTCATATTTAGGGCAAGTCCCAATTTTATGCCATATTCAACGGCTTTTTCATTTAGAACGGGAAGTGCGCCCGGAAGGCCCAAACAGACAGGGCAGATATGTGTATTAGGTTTTTCGCCAAACTGCGTAGAACACCCGCAGAACAATTTTGTTTTTGTATCAAGCTGTATGTGTATTTCAAGGCCTATTGTTGGTTTATATTCGTTCATTTTTTCTCCTCCCATGCCATTTATCCATTTTCTACAGCATATGCAATTTGCAAAAGCTCTTTTTCTTTGAACCAGCTCCCTATGAGCTGCATTCCAATGGGGAGTCCATTTTTGTCACTTCCGTGGGGCACGGAGATTGCAGGTAGTCCTGCAAGGTTTACAGGTATTGTAAAAATATCACTCATATACATTTCAAGTGGGCTTTTCTTTTCTCCCAATTTGAAAGCTGTAGTAGCTGTTGTGGGAAGAAGTAATGTATCTACTGTTTCAAATGCTTTTTCAAATTCATTTGCCAGAATTTTTCTTACTTTTGAAGCTTTTAAGTAATATGCATCATAATATCCGGCAGATAATGCAAATGTCCCGATAAGAATTCTCCTCTTTACTTCTTCTCCAAATCCTTCTGTGCGTGTCAATTCATATGTGCTTGTAAGATTCTTCCCTTGAACAGTTAATCCGTATCGTACTCCATCAAAACGGCTTAGGTTAGAGGAGGCTTCCGACGGAGCAACAATGTAGTATGCGGGAAGCGCATATTTTAGATGCGCAATGGATATTTCTGTTATAGTAGCGCCAAGTTTAACGAGAGTATTTATTGTTTTTTTTAGTTCTTCTTTTATTTCATCCTGTATATTAAATTCCATTACTTCTTTTATTATACCAATTCTTTTACCTTTTATTTCTTTTCCTAAAAGGTTTGTATAGTCTTCTTTTTTGATGTTGGCAGATGTTTCGTCATGCGGGTCAAATCCTGCAATTGCGTTTAACATTATGGCGCAGTCTTTTACATTTCTTGTAAGAGGGCCAATTTGATCAAGCGATGATGAAAAAGCAATAAGGCCGTACCTGGAAACAAGTCCATATGTTGGTTTTAATCCTACGACACCGCAAAATGCGGCAGGTTCTCTTACTGAACCTCCAGTGTCGGACCCAAGCGCTGCCAATACTTCTTCGCTTTTTACCGAAGCCGCAGACCCTCCGGAAGATCCGCCAGGGACGTAATCATAATTTACCGGGTTATGCGTGGGGAAAAAAGACGAATTTTCATTTGAAGAGCCCATTGCAAATTCATCCATATTTGTTTTGCCTATAATAATAGCATTTTCTTCTTTTAATTTTTTAACAACCGTTGCGTTGTACGGAGATATATATCCTTTCAATATTTGTGATCCTGCTGTTGTTTCGCAATTCTTTACGTTCATATTATCTTTTACGGCAACAGGCACGCCGAAGAGAAGTCCCTTTTTTTCGTCCATTTTATCAAGTTCTCCTGCTCTTTTCAGTGCCTTTTCTATATCTAAATTGATAAACGATTTAATATTTTTTTCTTTTTCATTAATATTTTTAGCATAATTTTCAATTACTTCTCTTGCAGTGATTTCTTTATTCTTGAGTTTATTAATAAGGCTGGATATTGGCAGACTGGTAATTGTCATGTTATTCACCTATGATATGTTTAACTTTATAAAAATTTTCACGTGCAAGTGTTTTGTTCTTTTCAAGATCTTCTTTGCGAAGGCCATTTTCTGTTTTGTCTTTTCTTAAAAAAAGGTGCGCTCTTTTTGTGTATATCTGCGGTTCCACATTTTCAGTGTTTACTTCTTTTAATATTTCAAAGTAGTGAATGATTTCTTCTAGATCATTAAGTATTGTTTTTTTCTCTTTCTCTTTTAATTTTAGTGCGGCAAGTTGTTCAATTTTATCTATATCAATCATATTTACCCTCCCGTGATAAGCTTTTTGAATTCATCTTCACTTATTATTTTTATTCCTAATGCTTTAGCTTTTTTGTATTTACTGCCCGGGTTTTCCCCGGTAATAACAATCGTTGTTGCTTTAGTAATGGTTTCAAGTGCCTCTCCCCCTAAATTTTTCACAATATCCTGCGCTTCTCCACGTGAAAAATTTTTAAGAGTGC
This sequence comes from Caldiserica bacterium UBA646, assembly GCA_002299965.1. Taxonomy (GTDB): domain Bacteria; phylum Caldisericota; class Caldisericia; order Caldisericales; family Caldisericaceae; genus UBA646. Next base: position 54,437 of record DBOM01000059.1, read on the forward strand.
CAGTGAAAACGATTTTTTCTCCTTTTAATGGCAAATTCTGTGTTTTTATTTCTTCCTCTTCCATTTTTATGCCAACTGTCTTTAATTTTCTTAAAATTTCTATATTTTGATTTGAGGCGAAGAATTTTTTTATACTTTGTGCAGTAATTGGGCCAAGACCTCCTATTGCAAGAATTTCATCTTCTGTTGCGGCTTTGAGTGCATCAATACTTTTAAATGTTTTTGCAAGCAGACTTGCAGTGTATTTTCCTATCTGGAATATGCCAAGTGCATAAATAAGGTTTGAGAGGTTTTTGTTTTTACTTTGTTGAATGTTTCTTAATATTTTTTCTGCAAGTATTTCTCCCATCCTTTCAAGTTTCAGAAGGTCTTCTTTTTTAAGGTAATAGAGATCAGAATAATCTGATATTATTTTTTTGTCTACTAGCTGATCGATAATTTTGTCTCCTAATGCGTCTATATCCATTGCATTCCGCGAAGCAAAATGTGCAATGCGTTCTTTTACTTGTGCAGGGCAGGATACATTAATGCATCTCGTTGCTGATTCTCCTTCAAATCTTACCGCAGGGCCATCACAAATAGGACACTTATCTGGCATCGTAAAGGGTTGCGTATTTTGCGGGCGTTTCTCCCTTAGCACTCTTACTACTTCAGGTATTACAGAGCCTGCTTTTCGTACAACGATATTGTCATTTATTCTTATATCCAACCGTTTGACCTGGTCTTCATTATGCAGCGTAGCGCGAGATACAATGCTACCTTCAAGTTCAACCGGGTCAAAAACAGCAACTGGAGTGAGAATTCCTGTTCTGCCAACCTGTATAATGATGTTTTTTACAGTAGTTTCTGCTTCTTCTGGTGGAAATTTGTATGCAATTGCCCATCTTGGCTCATGTGATGTTGCTCCTAATTTTTTTTGGAGCGCTATCTCATTTACTTTTATTACTATGCCGTCGGCTTCAAATGGATAGTCATTCTTATGATTCTTGTAATAGTCACATCGTTCTATGACTTCATTTATTTCATTGCAAGGAGCAGCTTCCGGGCTTGTTTTAAATCCAAGTTTTTGTAGGAATTCAAGAATTTCTAAATGTGTTCCGAAACTTATGCCTTCTACCTCTCCTATACCATATGAAATCATCTGGAGTTTTCTTTGTGCTGTAATGCGTGAATCTAGCTGCCTTAATGAACCTGCTGCAGCGTTTCTTGGATTAGCAAAAGGAGGTTCGCTATTTTTTTCTCTCTCTTTATTTAATTCTTCAAAATCTTTTTTGTACATAATTACTTCCCCTCGAACTTCTATGACAGGAGGAATAGTATTGCCAAATAATTTTAATGGTATGTTTTTTATTGTCCTTACATTTAAGGAGACATCTTCTCCGCTTACTCCGTTTCCGCGTGTTGCGCCTTGAATTAGTACGCCATTTTCATAACGAATTGATACAGCGAGTCCATCCATTTTAAGCTCAGTCACATATTGAAATATTTCTGTCTTCAATTCCTTTTTTATACGCTTGTCAAAATTTATTAAATCTTCGTTGTTAAATGCATTACCGAGTGATAGCATGGGTATTTTATGTTGCACTGTTTTGAATTCTTTAAGTGGAGACGCTCCTACACGCTGCGATGGAGAGTCAGGTGTTACAAGGGAAGGGAATTTTTTTTCAAGGGCAATGAGATCTTGAAATATCTGGTCATATTCATGGTCTGAAATTTCAGGTTCGTTGCGCGTATAATACAGATAATTATGATGTTGAATGGTGTGCCTTAATTTTTTGACGAGATCTTTTGCCTCTTCAAAACTGACAGCAGAAATGTCTATTTTCATCTCTTAATTGATGAAAATCAATTTGTTTTCATCAATTATAAAAATCAGGTCCTCTTTGCTGTCAAGGTAAACTGACGGGATAGAATCGGAGAGGAACAGATATTTTAAAATTTCCTTGTTATCCTTAATTAATGAGATATAGTATATATTTTTTTTATCCTTTTCTGTGAGATTTTTTTTATAGAAGTAGAGCTGAGTTTCATTATTTGATGAAAAATTAAAGGCAGAGAAACCTAGTTTCAGCATTTTGTTAAGTTCTTTGCCATTTTGATCAAAGGTGATGAATTCATTTTCTGTTGCAAATGTGACGAGGTTATTGTGCAGAGAAATATTATTGATGTTACTATTTAGCAACACTTTTGTGACAGATTGGAGATCCGCGCTGTAGAAAAACACTGGAACTGATAAATTTTCTTCTCCAAATAGCCTAAAGCCTGCTACTATGCTGTCTCCTACAAAATAGCCAAAAATAGAGTGAAAGTTCCCTTTCTCAGTTTCGATTAGAGCGCTGTTTTCAATCATATCTTCGTTAATGAGGTAAAGCTCTCCCCTTTCTCCAGCAAAAAGAATTTTTCCGCTATCGGAAATATCTATTTGTGAGGACTCACCAAGATCGGGTATTTCTTCTTCGAACAATACTTTCCCTGTTCTGTCTATTGTAACAGCTATGTATGAAAGGTCTTTGAGTGATTGGTACACAAGTTTTATATTTCCATTCGAAAGAAACTTTCCCTTTATTCCTATATAATTTTCTAATTCCTTTTTTAAAACTTGTTCACCTTTTTTGTTAAACATGTAAAAATTTACTCCGGCAACAATTAGCATCTCTTCTTCAGTGTTTTCGCTTATATTAAAAATAGAAGAATCAATTGTTGTTTCCCACTGTCTCTCTCCCTGTGTATTCAGTGCAATAATTTTTCCGCCATGTGTACAAATAACAATAGTATCTCCCAAGTTTGCTAATCCAGCAATGGGGGTGTCTGTTTGCAGTACATCTTTTTTTATAATACTGCTCTGCGTTGTTTGCGTGTATTTAATTAAAGAATAAGCGATACCGGCAGCAAGCAGAAGTAATACCAAAACAATTGTTATTTTTTTTCTCATCGTGTTTTATTGTACTAGCAACGCGTCTTTTTGTCAACAGTTACTGAATAAGAAAGCAAGTTTTTCTCAATTCTACTACATGTATTTGGATATTGATTTCTGGAATCAAACTCTAAATTTTTTTGATTTTAGGAGAATATTTATTAAAATTATATCTTTATTTAAAAAAAATTAATGTTATACTAAATTTTATGCAAAGGAGGAGATTACTATGCAGGAAATAGTTGAAAGCGCGCTTTTTGCAGCAAAGAGAGCCGGCGCCTCTTATGTTGATATACGGTCTATTCAGAGGGAAGAAGAAGACATTACCACGAAAAATGGTGCAGTCGATGCAATAAAACACACTGGTTCAAAAGGATTTGGAGTGAGAGTTATTGCAAATGGTGGATGGGGTTTTTCATCTTCGTTTATAGCTACCCCCGAAGAAGGAGAAAGAGTTGCAAATGAGGCTGTTCAAATTGCACTTGCGAGCAGTAAAACAAAGTTAGAAGATGCAAAAATGAGTGATTCGAAAGTTCATCAAGACAGAGTGCCGCAACCAGTCAAAATTGATCCGTTTGAGATACCTATTACAAAGAAAATTATGATTCTTCTTGAAGCAGATAAGGCAATGAATGTCCAGGGTATTGTTGTGAGAAAAGGTTCTATGCATTTTTCAAAAGAATGGAAAACTTTTGCGTCATCTGAAGGAGCATACATAGAACAGGAGAGAATTGTTAGTGGTGCAGGAATATCAGTTGTTGCAACTGATGGAAAAGAGATGCAGGTGAGAAGTTACCCTAACTCATTCGGCGGTGACTATCAAAGAAAAGGATTTGAGTTTATTGAAGAAATGGACCTTGTTTCTCATGGCAAAGAAATTGCAGAGCAATCCATAAAGCTACTTTTGGCAAAGCAGTGTCCTTCTGGCATGATGGATATTGTATTAGAAAGTCCGCAAATGGCTTTGCAGATTCATGAATCAGTAGGGCATCCTACTGAACTCGACAGAGTGCTTGGAGAAGAAGCATCTTTTGCTGGCACTTCATTTCTTACAACGGATAAACTTGGTACATTTAAATATGGGTCTGATATAGTGAATATTACTGCTGATGCAACAATTCCAGAAGCTTTAGGAGGATTTGCATATGATGATGAGGGTGTTAAAGCAAAAAGGGTTTATCTTGTGAAGAATGGAATATTTGTGGGGTATCTTAATTCGAGGGAGACAGCAGCGAAATTAGGCCTTGAAGTTATGGGTGCGATGCGTGCAGATAATTGGAATAAAATGCCTATCATAAGGATGACAAGTATTAATTTAGAGCCAGGCGACAAAACATTTGACGAATTGATTAAGGGTATCGACCACGGTGTTTTGATGGGAACAAATAAAAGTTGGAGTATCGATCAAAATAGGCTGAATTTTCAGTTCGGCACTGAGATAGGATGGGAAATTAAAAATGGAAAGATCCAGGAAATGGTAAAAAATCCCACTTACACAGGAATTACGTATGAATTTTGGCGAAAATGTGATGGCATAGCAAACAAGGATTTTTGGCATGTTTGGGGTGTACCAAATTGCGGGAAAGGGGAACCAATACAGGTGATGCAGGTGAGTCACGGTACTGCTCCGGCACGTTTCAGAGACATACAAGTAGGGGTGTTGAAATGATTGAGAAAGAAAGAGTGTTCGATATATTAAAAAATGTGATCTCCCTGTCCAGTGCCGATCAGACCGAAGCCTTATTTATGGGAGAAGAATCTTACCTGACAGGTTTTGCTAATAATTATATCCACCGAAATGTTGGCGGGAAAGATTGCAGTCTTTCCGTGAGAGTTGCAATTGGGAAAAAGGTTGGTTCTGCGATGGTAAATAGTTTTTCGGAGGACGCTGTTAAAAAGGTCGTTCACGATGCAATTCTTATTGCAAAAAACCAGAGAGAAAATCGTGATTTTGTCTCATTTGCAAAACCGGAAAAAAGAAAGGATAGAAATTTTTTCGTAGAGGCAACAGCTAATTGTACTCCAGAGTTCAGGGCAGAATATGTAAGTAAGATATTAAGTAAAACAAAAGCGAAAGGGTTTATTGGTTCAGGTAAATTCGAAACAAATACATTAGAAGTTGCAGTAGCAAATTCGTTAGGTGTGGAAAGATATACTAAATTAACGATAAGCACACTAAAAAGTGTTGTGTTAACAGATACCTCAAGTGGCTATTCAGAGTATTCTTCTGTTGATGTTAATAAAATTCCCCTTGACGATATTATTCGAGAGAGTGTCGAGATTGCAGAAAAGAGTCAAAATCCTGTATCAATTGAGCCGGGGAAGTATGAAGTAATTCTTACGCCGTATGCACTTGCAGATTTAATAGGAAGTCTTAGTTATATTGCATTAAACGCAAGAGCGATGAACGAAGGTATGAGCTTTCTCATCGGGCAGATTGGCAAAAAAGTAGTTGGTGAAAACGTTACAATGTATGACGATGGTTTTTCCCAGGAAACAATTTCTCTTCCATTTGATTTTGAGGGTGTGCCAAAGAAGAAAGTAATGTTCTTTGATAAAGGTGTTGCTAAGGGTGTTGTGTATGACACGCTTTCGGCATATAAAGAAGGAAAGAAATCGACTGGACATTCACTTCCTCAGCCGAACCCATACAGCCCATACCCGATGAACCTTATTATGGAAGGCGGTGAGAGCAGCAAAGAGAAAATGATTTCTCATGTGAAAAGAGGGCTTTATGTCCAGCGATTTTGGTATACAAATCCGATGGATCCAAGAAATACTGTCATTACAGGGATGACAAGAGATGGATTATTTCTTATTGAGAATGGGAAAATCACAAAGCCTGTCAAAAATATGCGTTTTATTGAAAACATTGCAGCTGCGTTAAACAATGTCCTGGAATTAAGTAAAGAGAGAAAAATTATTTATGATATGGCATCTGTTACTGCGCCGTATGCGCGGATAAAAGATTTTACTTTTACAGGCAAAACCGAATTTTAGGAGGTAACTGATGAAGAGATACGGGGTTTTATGCGATGGCGGAGATGCACCTGGCATCAATGCAGCGATCAGAGCAATTGCACGCGAAGCATTTGAAAAAGATGATGAAATGTTAGGTTTCATAGATGGCTTTATTGGTTTGATAAAAAATGATGTCAAAATTATTACAAAAGATATGGTTTCAGGCATTCTGCCTCTTCCCGGATCTATACTAGGGATCTCTCGCATTAATCCATTTAAGGATCCCAAAAACGTCCAGGCAATTAAGGAAAATTTTAAGAAAAACTCATTAACTCTTTTAGTAATCATTGGTGATAGAGATACAGTAGATATAGCTAAGAAGTTTTCTGATGAAGGCATTCCTTTTATTGTAATACCAAAAACAATCGATAACGATGTGTATGGCACAGATTTTGCTATAGGGTTTGATACTGCTGTAACTACGATTAGCTCTGCATTGGACAACCTTCATGCTACTGCGTCAGCACACCATCGGGCAATGATTGTGGAAACAATGGGCAGAGAAACCGGATGGCTCGCTTTATTTGGAGGAATAGCAGGTGGAGCAGATTATATTGTTATACCTGAAATTCCTTACAAGGTAGAAGAAGTTGCAGCACATCTGGAAAAAAGGAAAAAAGAAGGTAAAAATTTCAGTATCGTGGTAGTAGCTGAAGGAGCTTCTCTTCCAGAAGGAAAAACTGCACAAAAGGAGTATGATGAATTTGGGCATCCAATAAATAGCAAGAAAATGGTAGGTTACACAATTATGGAAGAGCTTGAAAAGATTACTCACATTAAAACTCGCACGACTGTACTTGGATATATACAGAGAGGTGGCATACCTACAAATACTGACAGAATTTTAGCAACAAGACTTGGAACAGCTGCAATAGAGTTTGCGGATAAAGGTAAATTTAATGGACTTGTAGGGATTTGCGGAAGGGATATTGTGTTCAGTCCTCTTGAAGAAGTTGCTGGGAAAATACATAGTGTTGACCTGGAATTTTATAGGTTAGCTAAAATCTTTTTTTAAGCACAAACAACTGCACCTTGGAAAATTATATTAGAAACTTGACAGCGCAATAAATATAAATTATAATTCAATATATCATTGAAAGGAGGAATAAAATGAGAATTAAAAAGTTGTTAGTATTATTGCTTGTTGTAGTAATGGTCGGGGTGGTATTTGTAGGATGTGCCCCAAAGACAGAAGAACCAGTTGAAGAAACGATTAAAATTGGACTTGTGACAGATGTCGGCGGAAGAGGCGACAGGTCGTTTAATGACTCTGCCCTTCGTGGATTAGAAACATGGGCAGGGAAAGTGCAGTATGTAAAAGGCGGAGGGTACGAGCCAATTTCAGATGCAGAGTTTAATGCGAGTATCCCAGGAGATTTAAAAGACAAGAATATTCAGCCATTAGGAGTCTCTGCTATGGTCCTTGAATCAAAAGACAAAAAAGATTATATTCCAAACATTGCAACGCTTGTTGAGCAAGAGGAATGTGATCTTGTCATTGGTGTAGGATTTATGCTTGCAGGTGCAATTGGTGAATCTGCTGAGAAATATCCTGATACAAAATTTATGTTGATTGATGCGGCTGCTGTGGATGCGGATGGCAAAATGATAGACCCACCAAATGTAGTAGGCTATTTGTTTAATGAGCATGAATGCGGATTCCTTGTGGGAGCAGTTGCAGCGTATGCAACAGGAACTGGCAAAGTTGGTTATATCGGCGGAATGGAAATTCCTCCGGTATTAAGATATGAAGCTGGTTACCTAGCTGGTTTAAAGACAATAGATCCAAGCATTGTGGTTATTGGTCAGTATACTGGTAGCTTTACGGAACCTGCATTAGGTAAGAGTGCTGCAGAGTCTCAAATTAGCCAGGGCTGCGATGTATTATTCCATGCTGCAGGTGCAACAGGAAACGGAATGTTCCAGTCAATCTGTGAAAGAGGAGCACCTTACTGGGGTATTGGTGTTGATGTAGATATGGGCCTTGACGAAAATCTTTGCCCTCCTAGAACACTTACTTCTTCTTTAAAACATGTAGATTATGCAACATATCTTGCGATTAAGAGTGTTGTAGAAGGAACGTTCCAAAGTGGTCTTGTAACAATGACTCTAAAAGATGGCGGTGTGGGCTATGCTCCGGACCATGTGGCAGATGCACTTACTCAGGATCAGATTGATAAGGTTGAGCATTTAAGAGAGATGATAATAGATGGTATTTTTGAAGTTCCAACGGATCCAGATGATGTAGATAGTTGGACTCCTCCAACTGGTTTTTAATAACAGAAGATAGTGCATTTATACAGGGTGGAGTAATTCCACCCTGTATTTTTAATGAGAGGCAAAGATGAAGGCATTAGAGGTTAAGGGTATTGTTAAACAGTTTCCGGGTGTTCTTGCAAATGATAGCATAAATCTCTCTATAAATAAAGGAGAGATTTATGCTATTGTAGGAGAAAACGGGGCAGGAAAATCGACTTTAATGAAGATTATCTATGGATTATACACTCCAACATCAGGCGAAATTTTTGTATTTGACAAGAAAGTCGATATTAAAACTCCTCATGATGCAATTGGCTTAAAAATTGGCATGGTACATCAGGAATTTATGCTTGTAGCCCGCTTTACTGTGACGCAGAACATTGTGTTAGGCGATGAACCCAGCAAAGGGATAGTTTTTGACTACAAGAAAGCGTTAAGCGAGGTGAAGGAATTGTCCGAGAAGTTCGTACTAAAAGTGGACCCGGCAGAAAAAGTGGCAAACCTTCCTGTTGGTATCCAGCAAAGGGTGGAAATACTAAAAATACTGCGAAGAGGAGCGGAGATACTGATTTTTGATGAACCTACCGCAGTGCTTACCCCAGAAGAGACAGAAGATTTATTTAAAACTTTAATGAAATTAAAAAAGGACGGTAAAACAATTATATTTATTTCCCATAAACTCAAGGAAGTAATGGCTATTGCGGATAGAATTGCTGTTTTAAGGCGCGGAAAATTACAAGGAGTTGTGGAAAAAGGAAAAACAAGCGAAGTAGAGCTTGCACGAATGGTTGTTGGTAGAGACGTGGTATTAAAAATCCCAAAAGCCGAGGCAAAGGTTGGAGGGACGGTAGTTTCAGTTCGCGATCTTATGGTAAAGAGTAAAAGAGGAATTGTAGGGCTAAAAGGAGTTTCCTTCGATGTCCGTGCAGGTGAAATTGTTGGCATTGCCGGAGTAGAAGGAAACGGGCAAGCAGAATTAGTAAATGCATTGATTGGTTTTACTCGCCCGGTTAATGGGACTATCACATTTGATGGCAAAGAACTTAGAGTGATTACTCCGTTTAACATAAGAAAGAAAGGGATGGCATACATTCCTAAAGACAGGAAAATGAGAGGCCTTGTATTGCCTTTTAGGTCAAGAGAAAATATTATTATGGGACAGCATACTCTTTACCCATTTTCAAAAAATGGAGTACTAAATAGTATTGAAATTGATAAGTTTGCAACAAAAAAATTGGAAGAATTTGATGTAAGACCAAGAGATATACACACAAAAGCCAGGAATCTTTCAGGAGGGAACCAGCAAAAGCTTATTCTTGCCAAAGAAATGTCTATGGAACATAAGTTTCTTCTTGCTTCTCAGCCTACGAGAGGGCTAGATATTGGTGCTATGGAGTTCGTGTACCATAAACTCATAGAAGAAAAGGAAAAAGGTGTAGCGATATTATTGATTTCTCTTGAATTGTCAGAAATTATGGGGCTTTCAGACAGAATACTAGTGCTGTATAACGGAGAAATTGTCGGAGAGACAACACCTGATAAAACAACTGAAGAAGAATTAGGCCTTATGATGCTTGGATTGAAAAGGCAGAAGAGGGTGGCGCAATGAAAGATGTATTAAAAAGGATTGTTTTTGGAAAAAGAGAAAAATATTGGTGGATGAATGCTTTAGTTCCTTTAATTTCTATTTTACTTGCATTCATTGTAGGGGCGATTTTTATAAAAATTACGGGCAGGAGCCCAGTTGTTGCATATAAATTATTGTTTGGGGCGTCAGGTTTGTTTCCTGGCCCTTACTGGAAAAGCCATTTTGCAGAAATGCTTCTTTCTTCTTCTATGTATATCGCGACTGGTCTTGGATTTGCAATTGCTGCAAAAGGAGGCCTGTTTAATATCGGGGCAGAAGGCCATTTTATTGTTGGCGGCATTGCTGCTGCTTATCTTGGATATGCAAAGCCATTTGCGGGTTTACCAAAATTTATTCATTTGCCTCTTATTATTGTGGGTGTTATGCTTGCAGGAGGTATCTGGGGGGCCATTGCAGGATACTTAAAGGCAAAAAGAGGCATACATGAGGTTATTACAACCATTATGTTGAATTGGATTGCTTTATATCTCATTGAGGCGTGGCTTGTTACTGGTCCCATGAAAGCAGCAGTTGAAACAGGTGTTTCAGGTACGCCATATATCAGCTTGTCCGCCAAATTGCCCAAAATTTTTCCCCCAACACGGCTTAATATTAGTATTATCATTATCCTGGCAGTAACGTTTTTGGTTTGGTATTTGTTTTATAAAACAACATTTGGATACGAAATACGTACTATGGGTCATACATTGATTTTTGGTATGGAGGCCCCAAAAGCAGCTGGAATAAATGTTGAGCGAAGAACTATTCAAACGATGTTTATCGCTGGTGCTGTTGCAGCGCTGGGAGGTGCCTTTATGATATTAGGCGTCCTCTTTCAGTATCCTCCTATATTTGAGGGAGGATACGGATTTGATGGAATTGCTGTTGCTTTGATTGGCCAGAATGAACCGCTGGGAGTTATACTTGCAGGCATATTAATAGGAGCGTTAAGGACAGGCGCAACTACTGTTCAGCTTGCTCATATTCCAAAAACATTCCCTTCTATTATAGAGGGTTTTACTGTTGCATTTATTGCTCTCCAGATGCTTATAAGGTATTGGATTATGAAATTTGTAATGAGAAAGAAAAAATCCATTCAGAGTGAAATGGGAGGAGGCGCAAAATGAACAGTAATATTCCTTTTTTAAATGCTTCTATTGCGCAGGCATTAGATTATACTGCCCCCATTCTTTTTGCTGCCTTAGGTGGTGTAATGTCTGAAAACGCAGGCGTTGTGAATATAGCACTCGAAGGAATGATGCGATTTGCTGCTTTTTTTGGTGTGTGGGGATCGTTTGTATCCGGTAATGCCTGGGTTGGGTTACTCTGGGGCGTTGGGATTGGTATTGTGCTCGGCGCTTTACATGCATATATTACGGTTAAATGGGCAGGCGACCAGATTATTTCCGGTGTGGCAATTAATGTTATGGCAATGGGTATGGTCACATACCTCCTAGAATCAATTTTTAGAACGACAGGTTATTCTCCGCCAGTAGCCTATTTTGGGGCTCCAGCTAGCAAAATACACCTCACGTTTCTCAAAGGAATTCCTATTTTAGGTGCGTTTGCAGAGCTCACAATACTTATCTGGTTTGCGTTAATTCTTGTTGTTGTCTTGCATTTTGTTTTATACCATACAGTACTTGGATTAAGGATTCGTGCTGTTGGTGAAAATCCTCATGCAGCAGAGACATTGGGAATAAATGTATTTAAAATAAAATGGTTTGCTGTAATTGCCGGCAGTGTTCTTGCAGCATTTGGAGGTTTAGCGCTTTCACTGGGGACACTATCTTCGTTTACCAATTCAATGGCTATGGGCAAAGGTTTTATTGGTTTGGCTGCTATGATTTTTGGTAAATGGACACCTTTTGGGGCACTTGGTGCGATACTTATTTTTGCTTGTGCACAGGTGCTGCAGTTATTTATGCAAGGAACAGCAACTGGGTTTGCAAAGTTAATTCCGCTGGGGTTCTATCTTTCTCTTCCGTATATGTTAACAATTGGCGCATTGATTGGTGTTGTCGGAAAAGCAGTTGGTCCTGCTTCAGACGGCGTACCTTATAAAAAAGAAAGTTAGTTAATCTATATCTATATTTTGTGGCGATGTGATGCCTGGTTTTATTAAAAGATGCCAGGCATTTTTTATGGGAACAGTAATATAAATAAATCTTTTCCGTCTGTTTTATAATCTGAATTTAAGTCAGCAAAGTGGTTAAATCCTTTGTCCATGTAAGTTTTACCAAAATTGCCTATAAGGATTTCTAAATCATTGCTATCCACGCGTTCATCCATATTGATGTCTCGTATATCGTATCCATTTATTGCAACATTGAATGTTTTATCCTCTAACAAGCCTTCGGTTGTGATAGAATCGGTTGTGATAGAATCTTTTATTGTGATTTGCCCTTTTATATTTCCTCTTACTACACCACTAAAAACTATTTCTCCGATTGCATTATTTAAACGAATTATCCCAAAGGCATTATCGATTATTGCATTTTTCACTGAGGAAGATTTAATATAGATGCCAGGGGGTAGTAGTACAAATAGACTTGTTTTTTCTGGAATGTTCAATGTAATTTTTATATCTTTTGCATTATCTATACACAATACTATAGGATTTTCGTTTCTTTTTGTTGTAGTGTATTCCTTTTGTTTTTCTACAACGTTCCATATAATTGCCGGGTCTCCATATAGGTTATAATCGTATATGTTCATTAAATTGGCTTCTATGGGATCTTCTATGTCGTTATAAAAATCGTTTTCAAAAAATTCTTGCAATGCTGTGTAAAGGGATTCACCAACAGTTTTTCCTGAAGTTAGATTTTTTACAAAATAGTAGTTGATGCTTCCTGTTCCTCCATCATGAGGAGCAGCAAAATAAGAAGGCGAATAGCTTATTCCGGTTGATCCGATGAAAGCAACGCCTCCTTTTTCAAGTATGGCTTTGCCCAGGTTGCTTGTGCCATTTTCATTAAGGCAACTGCCGGAGAAAAAGATGCCATTTGCCTTAAAAGTGTCGTCTTTAGCGATAAAACTTTCGAATTTAAATTCGCCATCATCTGGAATGCCATTTTCATTTTTATCATTCCAAATTTCTCTGTATGCCGCAGAATTGCTTCCGTGGGCTACCCAATTCACAAATCCTGCATCGGGTAGAACTGAATAAAAATTTTCTTTTGTAAGCTCAAAATCTGCATCATATATTGATGGGAAAGAGCCAGATTTTTCATACAGCTTGATGACATTTTCGCCAAGAAAAGTGGCGATGAGTTCTTCTTCCCTTGCTCCATCACCGTTAAAGATCCTTGCTCCTTGATAAATTTCTCCCGGGTATGCGATAAATGATGCAGCAAGCACAGCTGTTTGGGGAGGATTTTCTTCAAATTGGATTGTTCGGTTAAAAATTTTTTCGACCTCTTTGTTGCTGTCAAATGGAATTCTTCCTACGAAAATATCAGGTGCTATATTCATCCGGTCGTCATAAAGTTCTCCGGGAAATAAATCTCCGTCTTTATCTAACTCTTCGTTCAACAATGCGTAATATAGGTCTGTTTTTGTTTCTGAAGGCGCACTGTATGAAACCGAATGCACTGTGCTTGATGGGTACATTGAAGGACGCGGGATTGTATTTTCGCTTCCAAGAATAAGCAAATATCCTTTACTAACGGCAATTTTTTTGAGATAATTTCTTATTTCTGATGGGTTATTTGAGCCGATGTCTTCAACTGTGACAATTTCTACATCGTATTTTTTGTCTCTTGTTTCTGCAACGAGCTGTGCGCTTTGCATAAGATTATTCGTTGTAAGAATAATATATTGAGTTTTGTGCGTTATTGTCGTCGCTTTAGTTCTATGAATATTGCAAATAGAGAATATTAATACAAAAATAATAAGGAAAATGAAAGGTTTTTTGCTTTTTACAACATTATTTATCTGCATTACATTTGCACAAATGAACTTATGTGGGTGATAAATATTATTAGAGATGAGCTGAATAGTAGTTTAAGGAAGAGTTGTTTTTCAAAATCTTTTTTCCTGTAAAAATATAGAAAGACGCAAAAAATTGCCGAAACTATCACTATGATAAGGCCCAGATTAAAAGACCCGGCTAACAGAGAAACAACATTTGTAAAGAAAAGAAGAAATAGAGCAAGGTAAAAAAAGCGTTTTTTAAATTCATTATTTTGCCAGATGAGAAAGAGTGGAAAGAGCATAAGAGCAAGCCACCCCCATATGTTGAACGAGAGCATTCCTGCAATTGATGGTGTGAAAAAAAGGGAGAAATACAGCAGGATTGCGGAGATAGAAGCAAAGTAAGATTCCTTGCTTCTATATTTGGTACGATTTGATGCCATATAGAAAAAAATGCTCAGTAAAAAAAGTACTAACGAAAAAATGAGAAACTTGACAATCCCCATAGAAAATACATTAAACAGAATAAGATAAATGATAAAGTATGATGCAACAATTGTTAAAGGCAATTTGAAAAAATCTTTATCTTTTTCCCGCATTTTTTTTAAGAGATTTTAAAATAGAGGAGTAAGACCTGGGATATTTTTTGGGAGTTTCTTTTACTTTTTCTATACAGATGAGATAACTTTTGTGTGATGTATGTGGAAGTTGATATTCCTGTATATTTTTGATGTGTCCTCCCAATTTTTCTATAAATGGAATAAACTTCTCTATTTGTCCTATCTCTTTACCTCCTTTCCAGAATATTGCGTTTCCGCCAATTTTTAAAAGGGGAAGGGCGATTTCAGAAATTACAGAAATTTTGCTTACCCCCCTCATTGTAACGATATCAAATTTTTCTCTAAATTCTTTTTCTTTTCCTAATTTTTCTCCCCTGCTGCCGATAAGCGTTACGTCCTCTATTCCTAAGCGTCTTAGTAACATACCTATAAAGAATACCTTCTTTTTTTGTGAATCCACGAGCGTAAGATTAAGTGCCGGGAAAACAATCTTAATGGGAAGGCCAGGAAAACCGGCACCAGTTCCAATATCGATTAGTTTTTCATTGCCTTTAATTGGCGTTGCCTGGACAAGATGAAGGGAATCAACAAAATGCTTTACAGCTATTTCATTATCATCCAGGATAGAAGTAAGGTTGAAACGAGTGTTATTCCATTGTTGAAGCAAGTTTTTATATACTTTAAATGCATTTAGCACCTCTGGTGTAATTTTTAACTTTATTTTTTTGGCTTCGCTTGTGATAATTTTTTCAAATTTCATTTTATTAGTTCGAAATTTATCTCTCCTTTTTCTAAACATCCCTTAATCTTTGTTCCTTTCTCTATATCGTGCGAAAGGATAAAAGAGGAAAGAGGGTTTTCTATATACTTCTGGATGGCTCTCTTTAATGGTCTTGCACCATATACCGGGTCAAATCCCTTATTTGCAAGGAATGTTTTTAGTTCATCTTCTATAATTAGCTTGATATCTTTTTCTTTAAGTTTAATCAAGGTTTCTTCAAGGAGAATATTTACAATTTGTTTGATTTGATTGATACCTAATGGGTTAAATATGATTGTTTCATCAATTCTGTTCAAAAACTCTGGTCTGAATATATGACGCATATCTTCCTGGACTTTTTCTACAATTTTTTCATACTGGTCCATATATTCTTTTGTACTGGGGAGTGCATTAATGTCTGAAATATACCTGCTTCCAATATTGGAAGTCATTATGATAATTGTGTTACGAAAATCTACGGTCCTTCCCTTTGAATCTGTAAGCCGTCCATCATCAAGTACTTGTAATAAAATATTGAATACATCTTGGTGTGCTTTTTCAATTTCATCAAGCAAAATGACGGAGTACGGATGCCTTTTTACTGCTTCTGTAAGTTGTCCGCCTTGTTCGTATCCAACATATCCTGGAGGTGCCCCAATGAGCCGAGAAACCGAAAACTTTTCCATGTATTCCGACATATCAATTCTAATCAGGGCCTTTTCTGTGTCAAATAGCTCTTTGGCTAATGTTTTTGCAAGTTCTGTTTTGCCAACGCCTGTTGGTCCAAGGAAGATGAAAGAGCCGAGTGGCCTATTAGGATCTGATAATCCGGCTCTTGCGCGCCTTATGGCATTTGAAACGGCAACAATTGCTTGTTCCTGTCCAACAACTCGTTTTCTTAAAGGGTCTTCGAGGTGCAGTAATTTTTCTTTTTCAGAAGTAAGCATTTTTGAGACAGGTATGCCTGTCCATTTTGAAACTATAGAGGCAATCTCTTCTTCGCCTACTTCTTCTTTGAGAACTGCTCCGTCTTTTTGTATTTCTTGCAATTTTTTATTTGCGTCCTCCAGTTGTTTTTGAAGAGAAGGTAATTCTCCATACAGAAGGCGTGCTGCTCCATCTAAATCTCCGTGCTGTTCCGCAAGTTTTGCCTCTGTGCGCACTTTGTCGATTTGCTCTTTGATTGTTCTTATTTTATGAATTGCATCTTTTTCCTGAGTCCACTTTGCCGTTAATGCAATATCTCTTTCTTTCAGATTAGCAAGTTCTGATTCAATTTTTTTAAGTCGTTCTGATGTATCAGGATCGTTTTTCTCTTTTTCAAGTGCTTTCTTTTCCATTTCTAACATTCTAATTTTTCGCTTTAATTCATCAAGTTCCACAGGCATACTATCTATTTGCATTTTAAGAAGAGCCGCTGATTCATCCATGAGGTCTATTGCTTTATCTGGAAGAAATCTGTCGGTGATATAGCGAGCAGAAAGTTTGGCAGCAGCGATAAGCGCAGAATCTTTAATTCTAACTCCGTGATGTACTTCGTATTTTTCTTTTAATCCCCGTAGTATGGCAATTGTTTCCTGTTCAGAAGGTTCGTTTATTAATACTGGCTGGAATCTTCTTTGAAGTGCAGCATCTTTTTCTATATATTTTCTATACTCATCAAGCGTTGTTGCGCCTATGGTACGGAGCTCCCCGCGGGAAAGCGCTGGTTTTAACATATTTGATGCGTCAAGCGATCCTTCGGTCGCTCCTGCCCCTACTACAGTATGGATTTCATCTATAAATGTGATAATTTTGTCCTGAGATTGTTTAATTTCATCTATTACTGCTTTTAACCTGTCTTCGAACTCTCCCCTAAATTTTGTACCGGCAATCAGTGATCCCATATCAAGCTGGAATATTTCTTTGTCTTTAAGTGATTCAGGTACGTCTCCAGATACAATTCTTTGAGCAAGCCCTTCTGCTACTGCGGTCTTGCCTACACCCGCTTCTCCTATGAGAATAGGGTTATTTTTAGTTCTTCTTGAAAGAATCTGCATTGTATGGCGGATTTCTTCGTCTCTTCCAATAACGGGATCCATTTTCCCTTCTCTTGCTATTGCGGTCAGATTTCTTCCATATTTTTCAAGGACTTTATACTTAACTTCCGGTGTTCTATCTGTCACTTTTTTGTCTCCGCGTATCTCTTTGAATGAATTTAATACATTTTGCCTTGTTATTCCATACCTTGCAAGAATTTTGCCTGTCTTTTCTGCGTCGGAAATTGCAGCAAGAAAAAGATGTTCCGTACTTATAAATTCGTCACCCATATTTTGGGTTTCTTTTTCTGCTCTTCTAAAAAGCTCTTCTAACCTGGGTGTGATATAAAATTTTTCCTCACTTATACCTTGAATTTTTGGGAATTTTTCAATAGCATTGTATATGTTTCTTAAAAGTAAATCTTTGTCTATTTTTAGTGTACTTAGGATCATAGGAACTATTCCATCCCGCTGTTGGATAAGGGCAGCAACGAGATGTTCGATATCTATTGATTGGTTATTTTGTGATGTAGCAATTCCCTTTGCAACCATTAATGCTTCCTGCGCTTTTTCTGTTAATTTGTTGGGATCCATGGAAAATCACCTCCTATTTTCTTATTTTAGCACAAAAATATATAAAAATAAATATTCTGTAAAAAATGAACAGAAGATTAGTTATTTTGGTATGGTATAAAAAATACGATAGCTGATTTTTCACATTTATTTATTCCTTCTCATCACTTTAAAATAGCAAAATTCATTTTTAGAGCGCTTATTGGACGTCGGAAGCAAAGTATTTGTACAGTAAATAAATTGTTATGCGCTTTAGTTAACAGCAATTTGTTGGTATTTATGCATTTCTTATAAAATAGATTCTTGACTATGCATATTAACTTCTTATACTTATTTGTAATGCGTGAAAGGAGAAGGTTCTATGTTTAAAGGAATTGCAAAAGCGACGGACATTCCTGTCGAAGAGGAACGAATAATAGATTTTTGGAATAAAAATAAGATTTTTGAAAAAAGCCTTGAGATAAGAAAAGATAAGGAAAAATTTGTATTTTTTGAAGGTCCGCCTACCGCAAATGGAAGACCCGGCGTGCATCACGGTCTGTCCAGAATATACAAGGATACAGTGTTAAGGTACAATTCTCTCAGGGGATTTTATACTCCAAGAAGAGGAGGATGGGATACTCAAGGGCTTCCTGTCGAGATCGAAGTGGAAAAAAAGCTTGGCATTCATACAAAAGTGGAAATTGAAGCATACGGCGTAGAAAAATTTAACAAGCTCTGTCGGGAAAGTGTCATGCAATATAAAGAAGAATGGGAGAGAATGACAGACAGGATTGGTTTTTGGCTGGACATGGGGAATGCATATGTTACATATGAAAATAAATATTTAGAGTCAGTGTGGTGGATTCTTAAGCAGATTTTTGATAAGGGATTGTTATATAAAGGGAACAGAGTGTCGCCGTATTGTCCAAGATGCGGAACAACCCTTTCATCTCACGAAGTTTCTCTTGGATACCAAAAAGTGAAAGATCCATCAATATTTGTGAAATTTGAGGTAGAGAACGATGAATTTCCTGATACATATTTGCTTGTCTGGACAACAACTCCGTGGACACTCCCATCAAACCTTGCTGTTGCGATAAATCCTGATTTTACTTATGTTTTAGTGAACTATGAAGGAGAAAAGCTGATTCTCTCCGAAAACAGATTAAAAGAAGTATTAAAAGAAAATTACAAAATTGTAAAGACATTTAGTAGCAAAGAACTCGAGGGAATAAAGTATAAGCCATTGTATGACTATGCAGCTTTTTCAGACAAAGAAAGGAGTATGGCGTATAAAGTTGTTACGGCAGATTTTGTTACTGGTGATGACGGGACTGGCATTGTACATATGGCTCCTGCATTTGGGGAAGACGACCTTGAAGTCGGGAAAAAATATAATTTGCCTTTTGTGCAGTTTGTTGATCTTGAAGGGAACCTTACAGAAGGCAAGTGGAAAGGAATGTTTGTAAAAAAGGCAGACCCACTAATTATAAAGGATCTTGGAGAACGAGGATTGCTTCTAAAGAAAGAGCTTTATGAGCATGATTATCCGTTTTGTTGGAGATGCGGTACACCACTTTTATATTATGCAAAGAAATCCTGGTTTATAAATATGACTAAAGTAAAGGATCAACTTATAGCAAATAACGAAAGCATCAATTGGTTTCCAGAACATATAAAACATGGAAGATTTGGCAATTGGCTTGAGAATATTAAGGACTGGGCTTTGTCAAGGGAGCGTTATTGGGGTACTCCGCTAAATATCTGGGTTTGCAAAGAGTGTAGCCATAAAGAATCTATAGGAAGCATTGAAGAACTGAGAGAAAAGGCAATAGAAGAGGTACCTTCTGATGTTGAACTCCACAAACCTTATGTGGATAACTTTCATTTGCGATGTCCAAAGTGTGGCGAGGTTATGGAGAGAGTTCCCGAAGTAATTGATGTGTGGTTTGATTCGGGTTCAATGCCGTATGCTCAATGGCACTATCCGTTTGAGAATCAAAAAGAATTTGAGAAAGATTTTCCTGCAGATTTTATTACAGAAGCAATTGATCAAACACGAGGATGGTTCTATTCATTGCTTGCAATATCTACATTGATAAAAGGAATTTCTCCATATAAAAATGTAATGTGCCTTGAATTAATACTTGACGAAAAAGGTCAAAAAATGAGTAAGAGTAAAGGAAATGTCATTGATCCCTGGGTAATTTTAGATAAGCAGGGAGCAGATGCATTCAGGTGGTCGATCTACACAGCATCTCCACCGTGGTCTCCAAGAAGATTTGGAACAAATGTAGTGAATGACGCAATGAAGGGCTTTATTATACCATTAAGAAATGTCTATTCTTTCTTTTCATTGTATGCAAATATAGATAATTTTAACCCACTTTCTATTCCTTCTATTCCTGTTGAAGAAAGAAATATCTTAGATAAATGGATCATTGCAAAAGCTGAAAAACTGAATCAAACTATTGTAGAGAAAATGAAGATATTTGAAATTACATTTCTTACCAGAGAAATCCAGTCATTTGTTGATGAATTATCTAATTGGTATGTAAGGCGTTCGCGCAGGAGATTTTGGAAGAGTCAGAATGATTCTGACAAGCTTTCTGCATATTTTACGCTTTACGAAGTGCTGAAAAAGCTTACGCTTTTACTTGCGCCATTTACGCCATTTCTTGCAGAAACATTGTACAGCAATCTTGTAAAAGGCATTCTGCCTGGCGCAAAGGAGAGTGTTCACCTCGAGGATTATCCTGAACCGGACGTTAAATACATAGATGAGAAACTTATTGAAGACATGGAGCTTATTATAAATGTAACTTCGCTTGGCCGTGCTGCAAGAAAGATGTCGAAAATAAGAGTAAGACAGCCTCTTTCAAAGCTTGTAGTATATGTAGAAAATGACGAAGAAAAAGGTATTATTGCAAAGAGTAGCAGTGTTATAAAAGAAGAACTCAATGTTGAAGATATTGAGCTAACAGATAGTATTTCAAAATATTGTGCGGTAATTCTTAAACCAAATCTTCCTGTGCTTGGCAAAAAGTACGGAAAGAACCTTCCGGAAATTGCAAAGCAGTTGAATAATCCCGAAAAGGGTGCAGAGTTTGTAAAAATAGGGAAGGTTATGGTTGATATAAACGGGGCGGAAGTAGAACTTTCTGGAAGCGATTTGATTCTTGAACTTGAAAATAAAGGGAATTATATTGGTGTAAGAGACAAAGGGTATTTTGTATTTCTTGATACAACGCTAACGTATGCGTTGAGAGGAGAAGGTATTGCAAGAGAAATTGTACATACAGTTCAGGGAATGAGAAAGGAAGCAAATCTTAATATCTCCGACAGGATTAAACTTTCATTAGAACCATATGATGATACGATAAAAGAGTTTACAGAATATATTATGCAGGAAACTCTTGCAGAGGAGCTAACACAATTGGAGAAACCCATTATTATAAAAGAATTATCTATCGGTGAAAAAAAGTACTGGCTTGCTATTGAGAAGGCATAAATGAGAAAAAAGATTACTCCGCCTAGATTTATTGTTTTAAGTTTTCTGGCATTAATTATAACAGGGGGAATACTTCTTATTTTTCCTTTTGCAAGTAGTTCTCATCAATTTACCAATCCGTTAATTGCATTTTTTACTTCTACTTCGGCTACCTGTGTAACCGGATTAGTTGTCGTGGATACCGGAACATACTGGTCAGGATGGGGGCAATTTATTATAATTCTCCTTATTCAATGTGGCGGGCTGGGATATATGACAATTACCTCCTTTTTCTTAATTCTGCTCAATAAAAAAGTTTCGCTTGAGCATCGCATGATTTTAAAACAGGGATTGAACGTGTACAATATTTCTGGTATTATGCGTTTTTTACAGGTGACACTTCTTGTTGTACTGGCGATGGAAGGTTTAGGCACTATTGCTCTTACACTTAGGTTTTTGAGAGATTATTCGTTCTGGAAAGCCCTTACTATGGGGGCATTTCACTCTGTTTCTGCATTTTGTAATGCAGGATTTGATATTATGGGAGGATTTCAAAGTTTTCAAGGGTATACAAATGATCTTACGCTTAATCTGACTGTTATGATTCTTATTGTAACAGGTGGGATTGGATTCTATGTACTGTGGAGATTGCTTCATCCTCGCGATAGAGGATTGACTTTTCATGTAAAAATAGTACTGAAAATAACTTTATTTCTTATTTTTGCTGGTGCTGGACTTTTTTTACTATTTGAATGGCGTAATCCTGACAGCATAGCAAATCTTTCTTTGCGTGGTAAGTTGCTTGCAGCTTTTTTCCAATCTATTACGCCACGCACTGCAGGATTCAGTACAGTTGCTATAAAAAATCTTAATCAGTCTACTCAGTTCATTCTGACATGGTTTATGCTTATAGGAGGTTCTCCTGGAGGTACAGCAGGCGGAATAAAAACTACGACATTTATTGTTATTACGGGATTAGTTATTTATTCCATAAGAAGAAAAGGAAGCGTGGTTATAGGCAAGAGGACGATAAAAAAGGGAACTTTGATGCGTGCGGTATTTGTATTTGGATTTGCCATTTTTGTGATTGCTGTTGCGACTCTTGTTATTCTTTTTGTGCAAGGTGACGAGTTTACATTTTTGCAAGTTTTTTTTGAAGTAATTTCGGCATTCGGGACAGTAGGTCTTTCTACAGGTATTACTACACACCTTTCATCTGTTTCGCGTTTTGTAATTATTGTTACAATGTTTGTAGGAAGAGTAGGATCGATGAGTTTAGTTATTAGCATGATGGGGCGAAGAAAAACCCCGCATATAGGCTATCCAGAAGAGGATATAGCCATAGGTTAGGAGGCAATAATTATGAAAAAACAGTTTGGCGTAATAGGACTGGGGAAATTTGGTGCAGCTGTTGCTACACATCTTGAAGAATTAGGCTGTACAGTGATTGCTCTTGATAGAGACCCTGATCTTGTTGACGATATTAAGGATGAAGTGAGTTTTGCTGAAGTTGTTGAAGCAACCGATCCGGAAGCTCTTGCGGCAACAGGTATCAAAAATTGTGACGCTGTTGTTGTTGCAATAGGGGAAGTTCAATCTAATATTCTTGTTTCCCTTGTTTTAGAAGAGTTGGGAGTTACTAATATTATAGCAAAAGCGAGTAGTGAAGTGCATGGAAGGGTTTTAAAAAAGATCGGGGTGAAGGAAGTTGTATTTCCAGAAAAGGATATGGGTACCAGGATAGCGAATAAAATTACTTCTTCAAATATTCTTGACTACATTTCGATAGCAAAAGAATTTGATATTATTGAGTTTGAGGCATCTAAAAAGTTATCGAAAAAGAGCTTGAAAGAGCTTTCCTTGAGAAACAGATTTGGAATAACGGTAATAGCAATTAAAAAAGGAAGCGAGGTAATTGTTTCTCCTGATGCTGAAGAAAAGATTTTAGAAGGGGACTCCTTGTTTCTTGTAGGCAAAACTTCTGATATTGGAAAATTTGAAAGGGAATTTTCAAAGTGATAAAGCTTGTTACTCTGGATTTATGGGATACATTGATTATAGACAAAAAAGATAATGAAAGGGAACGAGATTTAAAGCGAACCGATTTTATAGTAAAAACGCTTAATCTTTCCGATGAGTATCGAGGAAAAATAACAGATCATTTTAATGAACTTGATAAATCTCTTAAATATCCATCTGAAGAAAACGAATGGACAATTACTCCTCAAGCACAACTTCAGCACCTGTTTACGGCAATAAATGCATATCCTTCTGATGAACAGTTTCTATCAATCTTAAAATTTTATACAGAATGCGATCTTGATAACCCGCCAGTGCTCATTGAAAACGATATCAATATATGCTTAGAAAAGCTTAAAGAAAATTATAAACTTGTTCTTATATCAAATACAGGGCGGACACCCGGCAGAGTTCTTAGAGAAATTCTTAAGGAGTTAAAAATTTTAAACTACTTTGATATGTTAATTTTTTCTGATGAAGTAAAAATGCGTAAACCTGAGCCCAAAATATTTCTCACTGCTTGCGAAGCATTTCATGTACTTCCGGAAGAAACCATGCATGTTGGTGATTCGATGTTAATAGATTTTAATGGAGCCTTAAGTGCAAAAGTAAACCCTGTTCTTTATTTGCCAAATGGAAATTCGATAGCAACGCCTTTTATAAGAAGCTTATTCGAACTAAAGGATTCAATGGGTAAATATTATGATAAAGATTAGTGGTGAAAAACTTTCTTTAGAAGAGATTGAAAGCATTGCAGATAATTTTGAAGAAGTTCAGTTGGCAGAAGAGTCGTTAAATAAAATCAATGCTTCTTCTGAATATATAGAAGAAATAGTAAAAAAAGGGAAGATTATCTACGGTGTAACTACTGGGTTTGGTAAACTTTGTGACAGAGTTATAAGCGAACAGGATATTGCCAAATTGCAGGAAAACCTTTTGAAGAGTCATGCTTCAGGCATAGGAGAACCTCTTTCCGAAAGAGAGGTTCGCGCAGCGATAGTTGTACGTGCAAATTCACTGGCAAGGGGATACTCTGGCATAAGAAGAATTACAATAGAAAAGCTTATTGATCTGTTGAATTACAAGATTTACCCGTATGTTCCTTCGCATGGCTCTCTGGGTGCATCAGGAGATTTAGCTCCGCTTTCACATATTGCTCTCCTTATTATAGGTATGGGCAAAGTGGTAAAAAATGGGATAATTCAAGATGCGTTGCCTGTTTTAAAGGAAAAAAAGATTGAGCCGCTAAATGATTTAAAGGCAAAGGAAGGGTTGGCTTTAATAAATGGGACAGCAGTAGAAGCAGGTATTGCATCGCTTTTATTAACTGAGGCAAAATATATCTTTTTTGTCTCTCTTAAAGCTGCCTCTCTTTCTATGGAGGCACTGCGTTCAAGAAAAGAAGCTTTTGACTTAAGAATTCAGAGGGTGAGACTTCACGCAGGTCAGGAAGAAGTAGCAAAATTCGTGTTAAACGAGACTATCGGAAGCAAGTTAATAAATTCAGCAAATAGAGTGCAGGATGCTTATTCTATTCGCTGTATTCCTTCTGTGTATGGAGCTGTGCTGGATAATTTGAAGTTTATTGAAGATACATTAACTAAAGAAGTAAATGCAGTGACTGACAATCCTATTGTATTTGAGGGCGATGATGATATTCTTTCCGGGGGCAACTTTCATGGTGAACCAGTTGCTTTTGCGATGGATCTTTTTGGCATTATTATATCTGAGATAGGCAGTATTACAGAGAGGCGAATAAATAGATTATTGAATCCAGCATTAAGTGAAGGTTTGCCTGCATTTTTAATCAAAGATGCTGGGCTTAATTCTGGCTTGATGATTCTACAGTATACGGCAGCTGCACTTGCTTCAGAAAACAAGATACTCTGCCATCCAGCAAGTGTTGATTCTATTCCTGTCTCTGCAGACCAGGAAGACCATGTCAGTATGGGTATGAATGCAGTACTTAAAGCGAAAAAGATTTTGGAAAACGTTGAAAAGATTGTAGCAATTGAACTTCTTGTGGCTGCGCAGGCTGTAGATTTTGTTGATGGAAGACTTCTAGGGCAGGGCACAGGTAAAACATACCAAACTGTTCGCAAACATATTGTCTTTGCAGAGGAAGATAGAGAGTTTTCATATGATATTTCAAAATTATATACT
>DBOM01000023.1 GCA_002299965.1 Caldiserica bacterium UBA646
AGATCTTACATCAAAAAACTTAATGAGCAGTACGATCGCTGGATAGGTGAGTTTAAAATAGCTCCTGTCATTCAGATCGACACAGATAAATATGAGCTTTTTAGTTTGTTTGGGGACCTGGATGATGTACGGAAAGAGATAGAAACTTTTTTTTGGTGCGGGAAGAACAAGAAATGAACAAAAATATGAATGAGCAAAAAAATTTTGAAAAAGAAGTTTTTTTGGGGATACTTCCCACTGCAATACGAAAAGCACTGCAATCAATTGGCGATTTTGATAAACTCATTGAAATCGTTTTGGATCTCGGAAGAAAACCTGAAGCTCGTTTCGCCAACAGGACTGTTTATCTGAAGGAGGATCCTGTAACACAAAAAGAACTTGATTTTGTTATATCATATGTGGGAAATTTTGATAAGGATAATCGTGCCGGTATAGAACGCACGCTTCATAGGATATCTGCCGTGAGAAATCGGCGTGGGGATGTTGTTGGCCTTACCTCTCGGGTGGGAAGGGCAATTTATGGAACAATGGAGCCGATACGGGATATTATAAAAGGTGACAAAAATGTTTTACTTTTGGGTAAGCCTGGCGTTGGAAAAACAACTCTTTTGCGTGAGGCTGCTCGGGTCATTAGTGAAGAACTTGGCAGGCGGGTTATTGTTGTTGACACATCTAATGAGATTGCAGGTGATGGCGATATTCCGCACCCGGGTATTGGCAGTGCACGAAGAATGCAGGTTCCTTTTAACCGAGGACAAGAAGATGTAATGATAGAAGCTGTTGAAAACCATTATCCGGAAGTAATAATAATTGATGAAATAGGACGTTCTGAAGAGGCAAAAGCTTGCAGAACAATTGCAGAGCGCGGCGTGAGACTGATAGGAACTGCACATGGAACAAGCATCGAAAATCTTCTTGTAAATCCTACTCTTCAGGACCTTATAGGCGGTATCACTGCGGTGACACTCGGGGATGAAGAGGCAGATAGAAGGGGCACGCAAAAAACAATCCTTGAGAGAAAATCTCCGCCGACTTTTGACATACTTATCGAGTTAAGGGAGAGAGGAGTTTTTGCCATTTATCGTAATCTTGCTGACACGGTTGATGCATTGCTGAGGGGATTTATTATAACTCCAGAAACCAGAACGATAAGCAGCCTCTCGGGGGAAAAAGATTTAACCGAAAAAAAAGACCTTACAGTCACAGTGCTAAAAGAAGTAAGCACGGCGATATTCCCTTTGTGCATTAATACGAGCTATCTTGAAAGGGGGATTCGTTCGGTACGGGCGCCGATGCATGTTGTAAAGGATATAGGCAGGGCTGATATTATTCTGGTGAGTAAAGAAAAACTATTGAAGAAAAAAGAAATATTAGAAGTAGCACATAAAATGGGTATTCCAGTGGAAATCCTTGAAAAAAATACGTTAAAAAATATTAAAGATTTTTTGAGAAGAGCAAGAAAAAAACAGTTAAAGGAAGTAATTATTGATTATGAAAAATTGGAAGAAATTATTCAAGGCGTGCTGAGAAACGGTGGAAGCGTGGAGCTACCTCCTGGAAATAAAACAGTAAGAGATGAAGAACAGGCGTTTATTGCCCGATTTGGGTTGGATAGTGAAGTGATAGGGCTTGAACCTAATAGAAGGGTAATAATCTATGCAAAGAAAAGGAAGGCAAGATGAAAGGTTTATTTATTACATTTGAAGGAATTGACGGAAGCGGGAAATCAACTCAGGCAATGCTTCTTAAAGACCGGTTCAATCAGCTGAATCGCCCGGTAGTGTTTACTAAAGAACCCGGAGGAACTCCCTTAGGTAAGAAAATCAGGGAGATTTTATTAAATGATAATATGAATCCAGTATCGGAATTTTTGCTTTTTGCAGCCGACCGAAAGGAGCACGCTGAAAAAATTATCATACCCTCTTTGGCGGACGGTAAAATTGTTATTTCGGATAGATTTGCTGATTCATCGGTTGCTTACCAGGGTTTTGGGCGCGGGGTTCCTATTGACTTTATTAATTTTATTCATCAAAATATCCTTTCCGGGCTGAAACCCAATTTGACGTTCATCGTAGATATCCTACCTGAAATTGGACTTGGAAGACTTGCTGAAAAGGACAGGATAGAGAGAGGCGGGATGGATTTTTTGAACAAAGTGAGAGAGGGGTATCTCGAACTTGCCAGAGCGGATAAGAGGTTTGTCGTGATGGATGGGACCACGGCACCGGAAAAGGTAGCAAATTCTATATGGGAATTTATTTCTCGTTGGGAGTTAAGCAATGGATAAAAGAGGGAAAATACTGCTTATTATTGCTTTTTTAATAATTGTTTTTATTGCGATCTGGTTTATTGTTTCTTTAAACGCAAATGCTACAGGTGTTATTACAATTGATTCATACCCAAAAGGCGCTGATGTTTATGTTGACGGTGTTTTAAGAGGCACAACCCCTCTTACGATATCAGGATTAAAGTTAGGTATGTATGGAATTGAGGTCAAAAAAGAAGGGTATGAAACGGAAATATATGAGCAAAAATTGGATAAAAACAGTTTAAAACAGCTTATTATTGCTAATCTCAGCCACACGACATTTGCACTTGAAATAACATCTTATCCAACAGAAGCCGAAGTGTATGTTGACGGCGTAAAAAAAGGATTTACGCCCATCAGACTTGAAGATATTTTGTATGGAAAACATTTTGTTGAAGTAAGAAAAGAAAATTTTACCACCTGGTCAAAAGAAATAAATGTAGAAGAATACAAAGTTTTACAAATAGACGCGGAACTTTTGGCACAATACTGTACTATTGATATTGTGAGTGATCCGGAGGGAGCAAACGTTTATTTAAATGATGAAAAGCAGGGCGTAACGCCAATAAAAATTGAAAATCTTGACCCGGGAAAATACAAGCTTTCCATAAAAAAAGACGGTTATGCGCTGCATGAGGAAGAAATTGAAACCATTAAAGGGGAGACCACAAATCGAAAAATTACACTTAAAAAAGCAGACACCTTTTTAACAATTGATTCTGTGCCAGTCGGTGCTGATCTATATATTGACAATGTTTTAGTAGGCACTACTCCTTACAGTGCAATCGATATAGTGCCTGGCATTTACGAAGTGAGGATTGAAAAAGACGGGTATTTGCCTTTTTCTACAACTGTTGAAGTCGAGAAAGGCAAGGAAATTAGCTTGCTGTTTCCTTTGTTGAAACTTCCTGAAAATAACCCATAGAGTAATTTCAAATTTTTGTTATAATATAATGGCTGTGCTAAAGCGGGGAGCTAGCAGTGCCCTGTAACCCGGAATCTGCTATACCGGGGCTGAAAACTTGCACGAGGCCTATCTTTTGTTAGGCTGGAGGCAGTTAAAAAGTGTTGAAGGTGGGACCCTACGCAATGTGAACCCTTGAACTCCGTGAGATCTGGAAAGAAGCAGCGGTAAGAGGGTGTAGCATGTGCCGTAGGAACATCTCACCGGAGCTTTTTGCTG
>DBOM01000084.1 GCA_002299965.1 Caldiserica bacterium UBA646
TTTTGTTCGTGTGTTTTCTTTTTTACGAATACTGCACAATTTTTTAAAGTCAAATGAATTTAAAAAAGTTTAACATGTCCTAGAATAAATTTGGAGATAATTATTAAGAGAATAAAATAAAAAAGATCGGGGGTATTCTCACCCCCAATCTTAAATTACTCTGTGTTAATTAATTTTGTTCTATCAGTTTTTTTATTGCATCTACTGCCTGTTCTGTTGTCATATTCCTGATATCTACCGGGAAGTGATGATTAACATCAAAACCGGCTTCCTTAAATGCATCCTTAAACATCTTTTGTTGCATACGTGGATCACAACCTGCCACAAATAATTTGCCAATTTCTTTGTTTGCCATAAGAGTTTTAAGAAATTCATCTCCATCATCAGCACAAAGTTGTGGATGGATAGACACAAAATCGACAATATTTTCTCTTCTTATTGTGTTTAACACCTCAAAAATGTCCATTTCGTGAAAGGATGGACAAGTACCCTGACAAACACAAAGCAAAAATCCTTTTTTACCCATTTTAATCCTCCTTATCTCCAAAATATGTTATTGCACTATTTTCACAAGCTCCCTTTTGGCAACCCCGACAAAACTCTACGCATGCATCGGGATTGACTACCAAAGGTTTGCCATTTTCTTCCTCGTATACTCCGTGTGGGCAAGATTTTACACAGGCAAGACAACCTATGCATTTGTCATAATCTATTATTGGATACCAATTTTTAGCCATCTTAATCCTCCTTGGTTAAAAGAATAGATTGCATTAGTTGTTTTTACAGAGGATTAATAATTGCCCCAGCCGTCCCACCAACAATGACAAACATTTTTCATTACTTGTTTCTCCTATTTTTTAATCTGGTGTGCATTATTTGTAAATTGTATATGCAAGTGGTGCCGAAGGAGGGAGTTGAACCCTCACGGGGCTCTGAACCCCTGCGGATTTTGAGTCCGCCGCGTCTGCCAATTCCGCCACTTCGGCTTTCCGATTCATTATAAATAATAATGGCAGTAGGTCAAGTTTATAACGGTTAACTACGGTGAAAATATTTTTTTACATATTTTTCGTATGCAATAGGCCATTCTCTTTTGGTAGATTTCAGCCCAAGGATTTCCATAAAAATAACGAAAATTATTACTGGTGTTGCAAGGGTAGTGTCATGCGTCATAAAACACAAAACTAAAGGAAAAAATGGTGCTGTGACAAAAAGGCTTACCACCTGTGAATGGGTGATTATAAGCGTTATCGACCATGGAATTGCAACAAGAATGAGAAGAAGCACACTTCTTGCCTGCACTACAAGAGGAAGAATAAAAAGAAAAACACCAAGCGTTGTTGCAGCTCCCTTTCCTCCCTTGAATTGCAAAAATGGTGAAAATACATGGCCGAATACTGCAATGAGGCCAAAATATGTGAGCAGTACCGGAGAGAAATGGTATAACCTGTAGATAAAATAAAGCGCA
Source organism: Caldiserica bacterium UBA646 (assembly GCA_002299965.1). Classification (GTDB taxonomy): domain Bacteria; phylum Caldisericota; class Caldisericia; order Caldisericales; family Caldisericaceae; genus UBA646. Next base: position 1,469 of record DBOM01000084.1, read on the forward strand.
AAGTATCCTTTTGCCATATCTCCCAGCAGCGCTACTATTCCTGCTCGCCAACTGACCAGATGAAATATATTCCCTGCACCGGGATTTTTGCTTCCGTGTTTTCTAATATCTATGTGCTTCGTAGCTTTCCCTACGATGTATGGCCAGGGGATTGCTCCCATTAGAAATGCTATTAAAATAGAAATTATATATTTCATACTTTTATTATATGTTAGTTATTGAGCTATGCAAGTTTTGTTATGTGTTTTTAGCGAGATATTCTATACTATAATAAATGGACGAAGAAGAAATTATAGAGCGATTAAAAAAGAACGATGTTAATGCGCAGGAGTATGTTATAAGAAAATATAAAAATTTTCTTTTCAATTCCGTATTTCATGTTGCGCAAAGATCTGAAGTTGCTCAAGATGTGGTGGAAGATACATTTATCAAATGTTTTAAGAAGATAAACCAGTTTGATGGCAGGTCATCTCTTTCTACGTGGCTTTACCGCATTGGGATGAACACGCTCAAAAATATGATTGAAAGCGAAGGAGCACGGAACAGGCTGAGGGATAGGTTAAAATGGAAAAAAGATGTAAATTATTCTGAGGAGCAATTCAAGGGAAACGATAAAAAAAAGCAGATTATCTGGGAGGGAATGAGGCACATTACTGCAATTGAAAGGGAGGCTATTACACTTGTGGATATTCAGGGGCTTAATTACGAAGAAGCAGGCGAACTTTTAGCAATTTCAGTGGGAACTGTTAAGTCTCGCTTATTCAGGGCAAGGGAGCATTTAAGAAAAGAAATTTTAAAACGGAACTTTTTTGAGGGGGAGCTGTCTAAAGAGTGATGAAAGAAAAAATTTCGAAATACATTGATGGAGAAGGCAACAAAGAGGAGATAAAAAAACTCCTCAGAAAAGACAAAGAAGCGCGAGAATATTATGAACAGCTTAGCGAGATGAAAGCTGTGCTTTCTGATATGAAAGTAAACGCTTTACCAGGCACTGAGGAAAATGTTCTCAAAAAAATGCACAGAAAACGCTTCCGGGTTCCCTATCGGGTGATTTCTTTTGCTGCAATACTTCTTGTTTTGTTTCTGTTTTTGAAAGTTCCAGGTTTAAAATATGATTATCAACTTGAATCTCCGGAAACGGACAACAATGTGCGAACAACAATACCGGCAGAAAACGAGTTTCCTTATGAAGCTGCACCGGAGAAAGGATTTCAAGGAGAGTCTATTTTGTCTCATGCGGGTTTTGAGATAATGGTGGAAGAAAGTGAAAAAGCAGATGTAATTGTGCTTTTGGCGCAGTATGGCGAGCTGAAGGGTGGCGAGGAGAATTTTTTTACTTACACACTGAACAGCAAAACATTGCCTGTTGTTCTGGAAAAATTGGAGAAATCGTACAAAATAAGCAATATAAACATACCAGAAGAGGAAGGGACAATTACGCTTACGATAAAAATAGAATCTCCTTAATTCCAGCACTCTTTCGCGTTGCAGCTTGATTAGTTTCTCCCAAACTTGATTTATTTTGTTCGCTCGGTACAATAGTTAGATATGAGAAAAATATTTGGAACTGATGGAGCACGTGGCATTGCAAATAAAGAATTAACAGCAGAATTGGCACTTAACATTGGAAGGGCAGCGGGTTTTATCTTTAAAAACGGTGCATCTTTTCTTGT
>DBOM01000019.1 GCA_002299965.1 Caldiserica bacterium UBA646
TTTGCAAAAGAAGGACCGGTTTTGCCAGTGACTCAGCTTAGGCTAAGGCAGCCAATAATTCTCACCTAAACGTCAAAGTCTTCCCCCAATAAATATTGTAAAGTTAGTATACATAATGTTTTTGAACTTGTCAAGAACAAAAATTTGTCTAAAATCATAAAATCATCCAATATATTAAGCATATACAATATTAATACAATTTATATAATTTTTTAAAATTTTTGTAAAAATTAAATTTTATTGTTTCTCTGGTAACAAAATGTAGCTTATATTGTTTTTATAGCTTATTTTTATAGAATAAAAAGATGAACAAAAAAATAAATGCATTAAAACTATTTGGTATCTTTTTTTACATTGGCCTATTTACACTCGGCGGCGGCTATGCAATGATCCCCATTATGAAACAAAAACTTGCAGCAAAAAACAGATATATCAGCGAAGATAATTTTATTGAAGTGCTCGCAGTATCGCAGATAACCCCTGGGCCTATAGCAGTTAATATGGCAACATTTATCGGATATAAGGAGTTGGGTATATTGGGCTCAATAATAGCAACTCTGGGAGTAGTTCTCCCTTCTCTTATAATTATTCTGCTCCTTTCAATATATTTTACAGGAATAACTAGCAATACCGTTATGCTTAAATTTTTTTCAGGAATTTTAACCGGAATTGTAGCGGAAATTGCATACGTCACAATTGACATCACAAAAAAAATAAAGATAGATTTTTTTAACCTATCAATACTTATTCTCTCCTTAGTAGAAATTTTTATAATAAAATTGAATCCAATATATGTAATTCTTGTAGGTGGTGGCTTAGGAATTTTATTCAAAACAAGGGAATTTAAAAATGGTTCTTCTTAAAGTATATCTGGAATTCTTTAAAATTGGGGCATTTACGTTTGGTGGGGGACAAGCAATGATTCCCATCTTACAAAGAGAACTTGTAACAAACCTTCACTGGATTACAATAAAAGATTTTTTGCATTTTGTTTCCATCGCAGAAATTACTCCGGGACCTATATCAGTTAATATGGCAACATTCATAGGATATAGAATTCACGGAGTGATAGGCGCCATTGTCAGCACAGCAGGCGTTGCTTCTCCTTCATTTATACTTATTCTGCTTATTGCAACAGCAATGAAAAAACTACAAACCCATCCTATGTATCGTGCTTTTATGGCAGGCATAAAACCCGTGATAATAGCTCTTTTGATAAGCACAGTATACATCATTGCAAGTCGTGGCTTCCATAACAATATACTTCCGTACATCTTTTCGGTAATTGCTTTTATCGTACTTGTCAAATTTAAGCTAAATGCATCTCTTCTTTTATTGATAATGGGTGCTGTAGGAATTTTCCTATTGTAATTTCCCAGCAATTCTCAAAACGATTATAATAAATTGCATCTTATTGCCCGACAACAAAGAAAAACTATTAATACCATTTTGCGTAAACGCTGCTTAAGTGAATAATAAATTTTGAAAAAAATAACAAATATAATTATAATAATCGTAGGAGGTGGTTGTATGATTTTTATAGGTTTCAAAAGGCAAATAGGAAGAGTAGATGTGAGAAGCGTAGTAAAATACGCGGAAGAGAAAAAGGGAAGATATACAGAGATATACCTTTTGCATACTGAGCCACTCCACCCTGCTGTTCAAGAGCTTATAGAAAAAGCTGGATTTAAAGAAATTGAAACAACGAACTTCAAAAAAGAAATTGCTAAACTAAAAGAAAAGGATAAGGTAGAAGTATTTGACCTAAACGAATTTGGAGAAAGAAGATTTTCAAAGGATATATGTTAAAATTTTTAAAATTTATCAGTTTGTAAAAAACTAAATATGATAGCGGAGAACAAAAAGGCTCGCCCTAAGGCGAGCCTTTACGCATTACAATCAAAAATAGGGATTATCCGAGTTCTTTTGCCTCTTTTTCTCCCTTACCTGAGCGTGCATTGCCTATAGCAATAATTGCCTCAATAACAAGCCATACCATCAAGATAAATACTATAACGCCAATAACGAGCAACAGCATGTTATGTGATGCACTAAAGCTTTTGATATTCAATATCATTGCCCAGGCAGTCATAATGACCATAAAGATCATTGGGATAACGGTAACAGAAGAAGGTAATTTCTTTCTTATAAGATATACCGTTGCAGCAAGCAGTACAAGCCCTGCAAGCAGCTGATTCACTGTACCAAACAAAGGCCAGAGTACCAATGCGCCTGTTCCGCCCGGTGATGCAAGAGTAAGTAAATATGCAGTAAAAACCGCTAAGAACGTCGCAATCCATTTATTCTCCATCCAATTCCATTTGAGATCTTTACCCCATTCCTGGAATACATATCTCTGCGCACGTGTTGCAGTATCAATTGTGGTACCTGCAAAACTTACAACAAATACGCCCATAATGGTTGTCATAAGTCCAACCATATATTTACTCTGCCCAAACACATATGACAGCATATTAACAGAACCTGTAACAAAAGCGCCTATCTTAGCACCAAGTCCTGCTGCTGTAGCCCAAGCAGCATAGTGTTCACTCCATACAGCCATACCTGCAGAAACATTTGCAGATCTTGCACCAAAACCTGCTGCTACTGCCAATAAAACAAGCATAGCAAGCATTCCTTCAGCGATCATTCCGCCATATCCTACTAGTTGCGAATCTGTTTCCTTATCTATCTGTTTAGAAGATGTTCCGGAGCCAACAAGTGAGTGAAAGCCTGAAATTGCACCACAAGCAATTGTCACAAACAGGAGTGGCCACATTGGTGGAGCACCTTCCGGATGTAAGTTTA
>DBOM01000003.1 GCA_002299965.1 Caldiserica bacterium UBA646
CTACCAAATCACCGTTTTTAACCGCAAAACTTTTAAGATGCGCATAAAGTGTGGATATATTTGAGCCATGATAAATGATAACAACATTTCCATATCCTGTCATCCATCCTGCGTATGTCACGCTTCCGCTTGCAGCTGCCAATACTTTAGTATTAGTTGGCACTGCTATATCAATGCCCTCATGAAATTCTCGTACTCCCCATATAGGGTGTATCCGCCAGCCAAAATAGGAAGTAATAGGTCCTTTTACTGGCCAGATAAGCCCCGTTTTGAGCACTCTATTAGCTTCAGCGGCCTCCCGTATAAGTTTTTCGATCAACGCTTTTTCTTTTTCAATTTCTTTTTCAATTTCACTTTTCTTCTGCGTATAAATAATTTTTCTGGTTTCCAATGTCACAATAAGCTTGTTTTGCATTGCTATTTCTTCTTTTAAAACTTCTTGCTGTTTCCATTTTTCGGAAAGGAACCGATCTAAATATTCTTTGTTTTTTATGAGGTCTTCCTTCTTTTGTGCTAATAATTCTCTTTCCTCTTTTGTTTTATCCAGTATTGTTTTGCTGGAAAGAGATATGTATGAGAGGTACGCAATGCGTTGATTAATTGTGTCGGGATCTTGTCCGGTTAACAATAGTTCCATAGGGGAAATTGCGGTAAGTTTATAAGACAAATTAATAGAAGCTTTAATCTGGTCTTCATTTTGCAGAATATCCTGGGTCTTTTGCTGAATCATATTTTCAGCGTCAGTTATTTCTTCGTTAATAACGTTTATTTTATTTTGTATTACGATGATGTTTGAAGTAATTTTGTCAGTTTCATTATAAATACTATCAAGCAAAACTTGAGCAGTTTTTTCATTAATATTTGTATCGTTTATTGCTTTCTTTATTTTTTCCAGCTCGATTTTGTAACTCTCAAGTTTTTTTTGCTCTTCATCCAAATCTGAATACGCGGTATGTGGAAACAAGGCAAGAAGTACAAAAAAGATAAGAAATATTAACAAGATTTTTTTCATTTTACTTGCCTCAAAGAAATAACGCTACCTATTAAGCTCATTGCAACTGAAAAAACGAGGAGCACGCTGTAAATTTGTACAGTATTAACATCAGAAATTTTACCGGAGAAAGGCAACAAACTTTGAACTACACCGCTGCTCCAGCTATTTATTTTTTGTAGTGCAAAAATTGAAATAGACCAGGCTACAAGCGCCGAAAAAAGAGATAAAAGGATGAAAGGTATCTCTATGAATACATTGTCAGCTCCAACGAGTTTCATCACTTTTATATCCATTTTTCTTAAGTCAACGGTAAGTGAAGTAATACTCTGGACAGTAAAGATAAATTCTAATGCGACCACCAGTAGGATGGAAATGAATAAAAACCATATAAGATTAATTAATTTATCAATTTTTTTTGCTAAATCTTCTGAAAAAATTACCATATCTACTACAGGAAATGTAGCAATGATATCCACTACTTTTTTACCCATTGAGAGATCATCTATCTCTACTTTTGCAGTTGAAGGGAGCGGGTTTTCGGGAAGAGCGGCAATAACATCCTTGTATTGTGGGAACAATCTTTCAAAATCTTCTTTTGCTTGTTCTTTCTGAATATATGTTATATTTTTTACACCATCAATTTCTTTTATCACATCAAGACATTTATTTGTTTCTTCTTCAGTATTATCTAATTTAAAAAATACAGTGATGGATATTGTGTCTTTCAATGTAAGAGAGGTTCTAAAAAGTTTTCTGCCCACAATATAACTGCTCCCCAATGTGATAAGTCCTATTAAAAGAAATATTATCGAGATAGATATCGCTTTTTTACTCTCTTTTAGAATTAAAAAAAATTGCCTTAATATATGTACAAGTCTATACATATTCTTTCTCCACAAGCCTCCCATGGCGGAGTTTTATCATCTTTAGTGGACGGCTGTCTACGCGAACAACATAATGAGTTGCCATAATGATAGTAGTGCCTTCTTCATTCATAGCCGTAATGTATTTAAATACAATTGCAGCAGTATCTTTATCCAGGTTGCCAAGTGGTTCATCCAGGAGCAGTATATCTGGTTTTCCAATAAGGGCCCTTGCCATTGAAACACGTTGTTTTTCGCCGCCGGAAAGTTCATTGACACGTTTATTTGCCTTGTCTTGCAACTGCAATGCGTGCAATACAGTTTTTACGCGAGAATTCATTTTGGAAAAATTCTCTCCTCTTATCTGGATTGGAAGCGTTATATTTTCAAAAACCGTTCTATTTTCCATTAACATGCAATCTTGATAGGCAAATCCTACCTTTCTTCTCCAAATATGCAAAGGAAATTGTGCAAGAATCGGAGCTCCATTATACAAAATTTCCCCCTCCGTGAGAAATTCATCACAATGAATGAGTTTCAAAAGAGTTGTTTTTCCTGCACCAGATTCCCCTGTCATATATAGAAAATCGCCTGCTTCAATGTGAAGATTAATTTTTGAGAGTGCAGTTACGCCATTCTCAAAGGTTTTTACTGCTTCTCTAATTTCTATCATATCCGCTCCTTTATTGATTTAAATCCGCTGCCTATCACTTCTGAGAGTTCTGCTACAATTACAAAACTTTCAGGATCTGCCTCTCTCACAACTTTTTTAATTTTTGATACCTGAGTATGTGGCACCACGACAAGGAGCATCTTTTTAATTTCTCCTGTATACCCACCCATCGCTGTTATTTCTGTTACCCCTCTTTTTATTTCACTTAAAATAGCCTCTTTAATTTTAGCAGGTTTCTGTGTAATAATATATACTGCTTTTGAAAATGTAAGGCCACTCTGCACAATGTCAATTGTCTTATTGCTTATAAGTTCAGCAATAATTGAGTAAAGTGAAATATTGATATTACGAAATACAACGCCTGCAAGAATAATAACAGCTACATCAATAAGCATCATTGCTTGTCCAAAAGGCAATCCGGTAAAATCATATATAATTTGCCCAAGTAGGTCACTTCCTCCTGTTGAACCAAATGATCTGAAGATGATACCTATTCCTGCACCCATAAGGAATCCTCCGTATATTGCGGCAAGAATTGCGTCTGTCTGGAGTTGTGGAAGATATGGTGCAAATAGATCAATAAACACAGATGAAAGCAGTGTACCTATAATAGTTCCGAATAAAAAATGCCATCCGAGTCTCTTTAATCCGAGGATTAAGAGAGGAACATTCATAATAATTATCATTGTTCCAATTTGTAGAAATGGAAAATAATACTGTAGGATTACAGCAATGCCGATGAATCCACCGGGTGCTATATGGTTTGGCAAGATAAATATGCCAAATCCCGCGGCATATATTGCCGAACCTATTGTTATACCTGCTATGCTTAGCAGTCCAGCGACTATTGACTTTTTAGTCGGTTTTATATGCTTTTGAATGCGTAAGATATGCCCATATAAACGCATCTAAATCTCCTTCCAATACTTTTTCTACCTGTCCTGTTTCCTGATCCGTTCGATGGTCTTTAACCATTCTGTACGGTTGTAGTACGTAGGAGCGTATTTCATGGCCCCATTCTGCGGATTTATGTTTTCCTTTTATTTTTTTTAACTCTGTTTTCCTTTCTTCTTCCTGTTTCATTAGAAGTCGAGATTTGAGTACTTTCATTGCCATTGTCTTATTCTGTAGCTGAGAACGTTCATTCTGGCATTCCGCGGTGATTCTTGTAGGAATGTGAGTGATGCGTACCGCAGTTGCCACTTTTTGCACGTTTTGTCCGCCATGTCCACTTGCACAATAAATATCGATTCTGAGATCTTTACTATCTATTTCTATGTCTTCAATATCTGCTAACTCTGGAATAATTTCCACAAGCGCAAAGGATGTGTGTCTTCTCTTATTAGAATCGAACGGCGATATACGAACAAGGCGATGTACTCCGGCTTCCCCTCTCAGTAACCCATAAGCAAAATCTCCTCTAATGTGGAGGAGAGCACTTTTTAAACCTGCCTCATCTCCGGGCATTTCTTCCAGGAGTTCTACTTTAAATTTTTTTCTTTCTGCCCATCTAATATACATTCGCACCAACATTTCAGTCCAATCTTGTGCATCAGTACCACCTGCTCCAGCAGAAAAAGACATGAATACATTCAGGCTATCATATGGTTCAGAAAGAAACTGCTCTACCTCCCATTCAGCAAGTAATTCTTCACCTTTTTTGACAAGAGGCTCCATTTCATCATCCATTATTTCATTTGTCTCGTTTGCAAGTTCTTCCATTGTTTTAATATCATATCGCAATTGCTCTAACTCTTTGAACTTTTTAATTTTTTTCTGCACAATGGAATAGAGCTGTGCCTTTTCTTTAGCGTCGTTTCTGGCCCAAAATCCAGGAAGAGAATGTATGTTCTTTAGTGCTAGTTCTTCCTCTTCCTTTTTTTTCAGTCAGGAATAATCAAGTCCTTTTTCTATGCGCTGCAGAAATACATTGATTCTACGTTTCATCATATCAGAAAACATAATTAGCCCTTCCTTCTTTTTTTCAATTTCTTCTTTAGAGCTCTTCGTTTTTGCCGTTCTTCTTTAGAGATGTTTGACTCCGGCGTTTCATTATGAAAAGCTTTTGCGCTGCTGGTTTCCTGTGTTTTGTCTCTGCTTTGCAACTGTACTTTATAAAGTGTTTCAACCGTATCGATTTTGATTCGCTCCATCATACTATCAAAAAGTTCATGTCCTTCTTTTTGATAGGCCAGTAATGGGTCTTGCTGCCCATATGCCCGCAACCCAATCCCTTCTTTTAGATCATCCATTCCGTAGAGATGTTCTTTCCAATTAGAATCAATTGTTCTAAGAAAAACATATTTTTCAATTTGATTAGACAATTCAGGTCCTATTGAAGCAACTTTTTCTTCATAAACTTCTACTGCTAATTCCGTAATAGAGCGGAGTATTGATTCTGCTTTCATCGTTTGAAGTGCTGCAAGGTCAAAATGTACAGGCCTATTTATTAGGTGCGTGGTTGTGTGTTCAAGTTTTTTTACTTCCTCTTCACTTATTTCAATATCTTCATCAACATTATAATGTGCGGTAAATATTGTATTAACGACATCTTCTATTATTTCTATAATTTCAGTATGAACCGATTCGCTTTTTAGGATTCGATCCCTTTCTTCATATACTACTTCTCTCTGTTTTTCCATTACATTATCATAGTCTAATAGATTTTTTCTGGCGCTGAAGTTATATGCTTCTACCTTTTTTTGTGCTCGCTCAATAGCGTTTGTCAAGAATTTATTTTCAATAGGTTCATCTTCGTCAACTTTTAATGTATCAAAAATTTTCTTAATTGTGTCTCCTCCAAAAATACGTACAAGCTCGTCTTCAAGCGACAGATAAAATTGTGATACACCTGGGTCTCCCTGCCTGCCAGACCTTCCCCGCAATTGGTTATCGATACGCCTTGCTTCATGTCTTTCCGTACCGAGAATAAACAGGCCTCCCAAATCGGTAATTCCTTTCCCAAGTTTTATGTCAACGCCTCTACCTGCCATGTTTGTTGCAATGGTGACTGTCTTGAATTGTCCAGCATCTTTTATAATCATGGCTTCTTTCTCGTGATACTTTGCGTTTAATACATTATGTGGAATTCCTTCTTTTTTTAGCATAGCGGATAATCGTTCAGAAGTTTCAATAGAGCGCGTTCCTACAAGTACGGGTTGACCTTTTTTATTTAACTCGGCAACTTTTCGGACTATTGCTTTAAACTTTGCCCGCTCTGTTTTATAGATCACATCCTCTTTGTCATCGCGAATTACGAGCTCATTTGTAGGTATTAAGTAAACTGCCAGGTTGTATATTTCGCGGAATTCATCTCTCTCAGTGAATGCAGTACCAGTCATTCCGGATAATTTTTCATACATTCTAAAATAGTTTTGAAAAGTAATAGTTGCAAGCGTTTGACTTTCGCTCTTAACAACAAGTCCTTCTTTTGCTTCTATCGCTTGGTGTAGCCCATCACTGTATCTTCTGCCAAACATTAACCTGCCAGTAAATTCATCGACGATAACAACTTCTCCTTCCTTAACAATATAATCAGTATCTTTTTTAAAGTACATCCTTGAACGCAATGCCTGATTAATGTGTTTTACTGTATCTACAAATTTTTCCTCGTACAGGTTGTCAATATGGAGTATCGATTCAATCTTTTTCACGCCTTCTGGTAGAGGCGAAACTGTTTTTAATTTTTCATCGCCTTCAAAATCAACGTCTTCAATGAGATTTTTCACCAGTTTGGCAGCAGTATAGTACATATCGGTGGATGTTTCAGAAGGTCCTGATATAATGAGCGGCGTTCGTGCCTCATCAACCAAAATACTGTCCACTTCATCTACTATCGCATACTGGAGATTCCCTTGAACTATTTGCTCGGGATTGATTGCCATATGGTCTCTGAGATAATCAAAGCCAAACTCATTATTCGTGCCGTATGTCACATCAGAAGCATATGCTTTCTTTCGTCCTTCGTAAGTAGAATCGTGCTGTATTATTCCCACAGTAAGTCCTAAAAATTTATAAATCGGACCCATCCACTCACTGTCTCTTTTTGCTAAATAATCATTAACAGTAACAAGATGTCCGGTTTTTCCTTGTAAAGCATTGAGGTACAGGGGAAGGGTAGCAACCAGTGTTTTTCCCTCGCCTGTTTTCATTTCGGCAATGTTTCCATTGTATAATACAATTCCTCCGACCAATTGCACATCAAAGTGTCTCATGTTAACAGTGCGCTTTGCTACTTCTCTTACAACGGCAAATGCCTCAGGCAAAATGGACTGGTCTGATTCTCCATTTGACAACCTCTCCTTAAAATACACTGTTTTGTGTGCCAAATCTTCATCAGAGAGATTGCTAATCTCAGGCTCATAACTGTTTATTATTTTTACAATCGCCTCGTACTTTTTAAGATTCTTTTTGACGGGGTCAAATATATCTAATAGCATATTTATTCTTTTGGCTCGATAAGTCCGTAATTACCATCCCTTCGTTTATAAATGACTTTTAACTGCTCTGAGTCTGCTTCCTTGAAGACAAAGAATTCATGATCAAGCAATTCCAACTGAAGTATTGCTTCATCAAGGCTCATAGGCTTCATGACAAAGCTTTTAACCTTTACAATGCTAGGTTTTTCCTCAATCGCTGAAGACATTTCGGGCATTGGCTTTTCTTTTTTCGTATTTGTAAGCCGTTCCTTGTATTTGCGAACTTGTCCATCTAACTTTTCCGAGGCTTCAGCTAATGCTTTATCTATCAAGGTACCTCTACCTTCAGCACGCAATATTTTGCCTGCTACATGCAATGTTACTTCCATAATAAATTGACCACGTTGTTTAACAATCACGACCTTCGCATCTTGAATGTTGTTGAAATATTTTTCTACCCTACTTATTTTTTCATTAATTCGTGCTTCTGTTTCTGGCAATAACTCTTCAATGCCTTTTAGAGTAATATTTAATGTCATGAGAAAAACCTCCTTTCTTTTTATTAAAGTATATGATTTGCTATGTTTTTGTCAAAGGGAGACAGTTTAAATAAACGTAAAAAACAAGGACTAATAAATGGCTATCTAAGGAAAAATTAGAAAATGCTTTTAACGCGTTTGAATATTTGTTTTATTTTTGCTGGTGGTTTGACAATAAAAATAATAATAGAAAAAATGGCAATAAAGGCGGTCGGAATAAGAATTAACAGTAGATTAGCGTTTGGGTAAACCAATTTTTCAACGTAATAGACCATAAACGAGCCAGGATAAGTCAGAGCAGGGTTATATTTTGCCCTTAAAGCGTTTTCTAACAAGGTTAGAGGGCAATCTTTTCTCATAATAGCTAAAGCACTGACATATACTATACCAAAGAGATGTATTGTTCGAAATAACCATCTGTCCCAAAAATTTTTTCTAAAAAAGCTACATAAAGTAAATATAAAGCCAATCAACATAAAAAGTATCCAGGCAAAATGCATTGTAACAATCATATCAGCAAGTACCTTATATATCATTAATAGATCCTTCTCCTTTAAATGTTTTTATCTCTTTTATTTTAACTCAAAAAAGAAAACATAAAAAATAATAACTTTTATTCTTAACTCTTTGAGATTTATTCTTGGCATTTTTCTGGCGGAGAGAGTGGGATTTGAACCCACGGTGGACTTGTGATCCACACACGCTTTCCAGGCGTGCACCTTAAACCACTCGGTCATCTCTCCATCCTGTTTTGCGAGGCAATGATACCAAAACTTCGCAAAAAATCAATAATTTAGCGAAAAACTGCTAAAAACCACAACGTAGAACACAGCATAAGGAATATTATATTTTTTAAAAGAAGTGGATACATTTTCGCTGGCATTGCATCGAAATATTCCATGCTCAGCGAAAGGCATAAATGCGTTGGAGTAAGCATGAGTGCACTCCACCCCCCGAGAAATGCAATGAAAAGATTGGCATTGTTTAATTGTGGTGTTAGCAGCAAAGGAAGAAGTAATGGATAAGAAACCCCTACTGTAGCAGCTGCTGCTCCTGTCATCAGGCTTACTATAAATGGCAAAGAAAATAAAATAAAAAAATGAGGAAAGTTTCGTTCATTGAGAAAAACATATATTCCATCAATAATACCAGTTTTTATGAAAATGTGCTTTAGGTAGAAAATAGAAAACATAAGAATTGCTAATTTTAAAAGAAGCCTCCAACGAAAAGCTTTTAAAAGGTTTTTAGGCGTGAGCTTCCTTGCAATAATTACATATATTATTCCAACGATTCCAGAGAGAATAATCGATATGTGGAAGATAAGTATTAGGCTTAATACAATGAATATTGGCATAATACTTAATAGCAGTTCGTACAGAGCGCTTTTACTAATTTTTCTTTTTGCACAATTAATACAATTGATCTTTGGTATAAGAAAAATTAGCCCGGAAATGATCATTAAAACTGAAAACGGCCATTGCACAAAGATAATGCGCAATATTGAAACACCCAAAATTGATGAAGCAAGCAACATATCCGGGTAAAGTGGCGACGTTGGCTGCCAGACATGTCTAAACCAAAAATTTATTACCGTCTTCTCTTCCGGTGTTGTACTTGATTTTTTCATTCCTTCGTTAACTAATGGAGCAGAGATTAGTGCGCCTCCAGGAAGAGGTAGTGTGCCGATGATAAGTGCAAAAATTGGTACAAAAAATTTAGCTGAAAATATTTCTGAAAAACTTTTTACCATTCTATCGAGAAATTTAGCCTCTTTTAGTAATTCTACAAAATATGTAATAATTACCACAATCAATGTCAATTTTATCGTGTCCCAGGCAGTAGCCACCACATAAAATGCTCTGGTAATTTCAATCAAAGGGATGTGTTTAAAGATAGCAAGCATAACGCCGGATAGCAAGATCGTTATCCCGATGTTTATTTTAAGTCTTACAAGTACTCCCAAAAAGATTAATACCGAAAAGAGCGTTATCACATCTTCCATATAGCAATTATACTGTTATGTATCAAAAAATCAATGTTGCATTCTATTGTAGTTATGCTACCAGCTGGTTATAAATTGATGCAAAGCTATTAAATAACTGATTTACTTCTTTTTGAAATTTTTCTATAATAAGCAAGGAGCGTGAAATGTTAAAAATTGAAAAGATAATGCCAGAAATGAAAAATGCAGTAAGAGAGAGCAAAGATTTGCAAGTGATTAAAAAAGACCTTGTTGAAAGAGCGTTAGAAATCCTAAAAGATGTTTCAGCAAGTGACATTGAAGCGAAGCGAAATTTTATGCATGTTGATTTCCCTGTAGCGACACCTTTGAATAATCCTCTTGGTAAAATCCACGCTAGGGCGGATATGCGCGATTACATTGTTGTTGCAACAGACGGATCAGAGATTCCTATTAACTTTGATTTTCCGCTTTATTACTATGTTGTTAATATAGGAGAAATTATTATTAAATATGGCGATGCCCCTTATTTTTTTGCAAATTCAGTACCCCAAATATTTTATAAGGAAAAAGATCTTTTTGCAGATATAGGCGAACAAAAATTGATGATTAAAGGCGAATTATTAGATTCCAAAATGCTTTTAGAAGAGAGTATTTCGCTTTCTTCCCTTCTTGATACGATAAAAAATGAAAATATTCCAGTAATATCCCTTCTTGACGGAACATTAATTCAGTGGGAAGTAAAAGAGCGAAATGAGCAGTTCAAACAAGAATTTATCAATAGATTCCAGCTGCTCTTTCAAAGAAGTCAGGAGTTAAATATTCCTATTGCAGGTTATATAAGTGGATCTCATTCAAAAGATGTTATTGGCATAGTAAAATTGCAAATTACTAACAGTGGAAAAAAGGCAAATAATGAAGATGTAAAACAATTTGATATACTCCAGGATACTGATATCTTCCGCAAATTGCTTAAAAACGGTGAACGTTCCATACTATTTAGGAGCAATGCGCCGATTCTGCGTTATTATGCTGCTCCAATATTTTTCTTCTATCTCAATGTGGGGAGCGAGATAGTAAGAGTAGAAATTCCGGCATTTGTGGCACACGACAAACAAAAAATTGACCTTTTACACAAACTTTTATTGAGCCAGGCAGAAAAAGGAATGGGATATCCTGTGGCACTCAAGGAGGCTCATGAACAGGCGGTGATACATACCTATGAAAAATCATCGATGCAACAAATTTTTAACGAATTGCTTCAAAAAGAGGGTATAAGTATTCAAGAAAATTATAAATCGCTTTTCAAAAAAATGAGAGGTATTTAATGGAATATACAATTATATGCAGATTTGGAGAAATCGGAACTAAGGGACGAAAAGCGCAAAACAGTATGAAACGCAGGCTAAAGGAACAAATTGAGAAACTGTTTAGTGGCAGTAAAGTAGAGATTGTTGGCGGAAGACTTGTCGTATATACAGATTGGAGCAATGTTAAAAAAATAAGTTATCTTCCGGGAATAGTTTCATTCAGCCCGGCTATAAAAATTGGTCATAACTTAAATGAAATTGAAAAAACTGCTGTTCAATTAGCAAGAGACAAGCAAGCTACGCAAGAGATTAAAAGTTTTGCCGTACGAGTCAAGCGACTTTATTTAGAATATCCAATAAAAAGTCCTGACATAGAGCGTGTCGTGGGTGGTACTATAAAAGATGCGACCAATCTAAATGTAGACTTAAAACATCCCGATCTTTTTATAGGCATCGAAATTTTACGCAACGGAACCTATCTTTATACTGATAAGTTTACAGGAGTTGGTGGACTTCCTGTGGGTGAGCAGGGAAGTGTTGTTTCTCTTCTTTCTGGAGGCATTGACTCGCCTGTCGCTGCTTTTCTTATGTTAAAAAGAGGGGCACGAATTGCGTTTGTGCATTTTGCTACAGACAAAGGCGAAGAAGAGAAGGCACGGAAATTATATGAGCATTTCCTACTTTTTGATCACAAAACAAAATTCATACTTGTTCCGCACAATGAGTATCTGGATGATTTAAGAAAAATTCTCAAAAAATGCGATAAAGAACGCTACATTTGTGTTTTCTGTAAACGCAGAATGCTTAATGTTGCCGTACGCATCGCTAAAAAGATCAAAGCTGAAGGTGTCGTTACAGGCGATTCTTTAGGACAGGTAGCAAGCCAGACACTTCGGAATATCCAAATCATTCAAAAAAACATCGATTTCCCCATTTATAGACCTCTCATTGGATTAGATAAACTCGAAATTGAAAAAATCGCCATTTACATTGGCACATATGATATCTCTATCTCTGCAAACTCTCAATGTCAGTTTGTACCTAAATATCCAATCATAAAAGGAAATGAAGAAGAAGTTGCTAAACTAAGTGCAGTTATCGACAAAGAAATCGAAACTTAATATCTTATATATGTGTAATTTTTACGCGTTTCCTTCAATATATAATGGCCTAACACTTTGTAGTTCAAATATTTACACTCAAGATTATCTTCAGCAGATCGTCGAGTATTAAAACAGAAAAGCCCCCGGGGGAGGGGCTTTATTTGTTATTTAATATTCCTTAAAAAGGAGGAAGAAAATGAAAGTTTTTGCAAACTTTCAGCTTATTTTCATAAGCCAAACTATTATATGGATTTTATCATCCATGTCAATACTTTAAATCTATTTTTTTAAAAAATTTTTATAAATTATCAAAAAATATTCGCTAATCAATAAAGATGACAGGCTGCAAAATGATTTGTTTCTTTTTCTTTTAATTCAGGTTCTATCTCTTCGCATATTTTTTTCGCATACTTACAGCGTGGCCTGAATCTACAGCCCTTAGGAAGATTTATATTGCTTGAAATATCACCTTCCAGCAGGATTCTAACCCGCTTTTTTTCTGCTTGAGGATCCGGAATTGGTACCGCTGTCATCAAAGCCTGAGTATATGGATGAAGTGGGTGTTTGTAGATTTCATTACTTGGAGCAGTTTCCATAACTCGACCAAGGTACATCACGGCAATATCATCGCTGATATGCTTTACCATTGCAATATCATGTGAAATAAATAGATAAGTGAGTCCAAATTGTTCTTGTAGGTCTTCAAAAGTATTAATTATTTGAGCTTGAATAGATACATCAAGAGCGGATACGGGCTCATCACAAATAAGAAATTGTGGTTCAACTGCCAATGCTCTTGCAAGGCCTATTCTTTGCCGTTGACCACCACTAAATTCATGGGGAAACCTATTTAAATGCTCAGGATTAAGTCCAATAACATTTAGTAATTCTCTTGCTTTCTCTCTTCTCTTCTCAG
>DBOM01000078.1 GCA_002299965.1 Caldiserica bacterium UBA646
AGATTGTTGATTCCCATATCTCCCGTTCTGTGTGTACGCCCTCCGCTTCTTCAGAAACATGAATACCCAATGCATCTGAAAATGCATCTGCTATTGCAATTGTTAATATCCCGCCGAGGACCACAAGTGTTGAGTGCGTGCCAGAATGTAGGCCCACCATCAATCCCAGAGTTGTAATTACTCCGGATGTTAAACCAAAACTAAATCCTGTTTTTATTGAATGATTCATTACGCTAATTTACCGCCTTTAAATTGGATTATTCACATTTAAAATTTTTCTTATGCCATAATTATTCAGTAGTATATAACAATAGATGCAACAGTCAATCTTGGAACTGAATTATCTTTCTACAAACCCAACTCGTCTGCTATCTCTTGCATTGCTTTAAGTGAAATTTCAAAAAACTCGTTAAGTGGAATGCCAAGCTCTTCCTCGCAAGTTCTCATTTGATCCCTGCTTGCGCCTGCTGCAAAGCTTTTGTCCTTGAATTTTTTCTTTATCGATTTGACTCGTACGGTAGCCAATTTTTTGTCAGGCATAACCAGCCCAACCGCCACGATAAAACCCGTAATTGGGTCCACAGCATACAGTGACTTATCTAATAACGTTTTTCTGGGTAATCCATGCCTTTCGTTATGCACTTTTGCGGCATAAACTACATCCTCCGGAAGACCCAGTTCTTTAAGCCACTCTGCCCCTATCAAGCTATGCTTTTCAGGATCATCTTTGGTTAATTCGTAATCGATATCGTGCAACAATCCTGTGATACCCCATTTTTCCTCATCTTCGTCCAATCTTTTTGCAACAGCTTTCATAACAGCTTCCGTTGCAAGCATATGCTTGATGAGATTCTCATCCTTTACTCGATTTCTTAATTCACCAAAAAGTTTGTCTCTGTCAAATGCCATAAAAAACCTCCTTAACCCACCTAAGTTTATACATTTTCTCGTTATAACGCTTTTGTATCTTATTTTTTGCGCCGGAATACTCTGTAATCAAGAAACGGAAAAATACTGTCCCTCTCCTCTAAAAACTCCAACAAATTTTTATCAATTATATTATTTTTTACTTCTTCGTAAAGTTCATTAAATGCGTTAATATGGAATTTCACTCTATCTATCGAATAGTTTGACGCAGTTCCTGTTGTGATGAGAAATGTCCAGTCGCTACTCTCGGCGAGAAACAACTCTCTTCCCATCTGATTCAGTGCCCGCTCAACAGTATTGTCAGGAGTTATTATTTTCTCTGCCAGTTCTATCATCCTCTTTCCCATCATATAAAGATGAGGATACACCCAATCATTTTTCTCGTTGAGCCAAACACTAAAATACCCTCCGTCACCCCATGTGGATGGAGCAGGGAGAGATAATTGATTGGTAGGATATTTTTTTAGATAATTAAAGGGCGTAATTGTCTCAATCTTATCTGAATATTTATCGATTTTTCTCAAAAGAGATTCAATAAAATCGGGTCCCTCAAACCACCAGTGTCCAAAAAGTTCTGTATCAAACGGAGCAACAATGATGGGCTCTCTGTCCATAATGCTAAGTAAATACTCTGCCTCTTTCTCTATGTTGAACATAAAATTGCCAGCATGAGTATTTGCTGTTTCAATGGCCTTTTCCCTATCGTAGAGCTCTTTTTTGTCAAGCGGCACATTCCCGGTAATCTTGTGCATTTTAATGCCGGAATCAAACCTAAATCCCCCGGGATGCAGGTATTTGTTTACTTTTTCAGCTGAGATTTCATACCCAATATCCCTGTAAAATTCCCTGTAATTAAAATCGCCAGGGTAACCTTCCTTTGCACTCCACACCTGTTTTGAGGCCTCTGGATCTCTTCCAAAAAACGCAACACCTGTTTCAGAATAAATTGGCGCGTGCACGCCATACAGTGGCTGAGGTTCCGCATATAAAACACCGTGTGTATCCAGAAAAGTAAATTTAATGCCGTTATTTGCAAGGATCTTTTCCACGCCATTTGTATAAGCGCACTCGCCAAGCCATATACCCTTAGGAGCGCATCCAAATACGCGCTTATATGCGTCAATGCCAACTTCAACCTGCACTTCTCGTATGCGCTCGTTTAGCTCAAGAGGGAGTATCTCGTGCGTTGCGGTGCAAGTAATTATTTCAAGAAATCCTTGCTCCTGAAGTTTTTTAAAACCTGAAAGAATATCCCTGTTTAATTTTACATCAAAAAAATAATTAAGCTCCTCAAATCTATCCAAATAAAATTGTAAAATCTTTTTTTCTCTTGCATTTTCTTTATTTTCTCGAATTTCATCTCTCAAAAAGGATAGCCTACTGTCAAGATAGCGCTGATACCGTTCCATAAGCAAGGGGTCTATTAACATAGAAATGAGTGGAGGGGTTATAGACATTGTGAGCTGAAATTTAACACCTTCTCTTTTTAATCTTTCAAAAGAAATGTAAAGCGGAAGATACGCCTCAGTAATTGCCTCAAAAAGCCAGTTTTCCTCGAGGAAAAATTCGTGCTCGGGATGCTTGATAAAAGGAAGGTGGGAGTGCAATACAATACTGAGATATCCCCGCTTGTTTTTCATCGTTCTTTAGGGATTTTTATATATTTTACTGTCTTTGCAGTTTTTTCGGTTTTCTCTCTCTTTTTTTCAAGAGTATCTTTGTCTTGTACTTTCTTTTGCCTCTTCACAATCTTCCCTGTATTCGGATTCACATAAGCCCATTTAATCATCTTTTTCGCCGAAGGTTTACTACGAGGAACTAAAATCTCCTCAGAGGAAACGACAGAAACAAACTTTTTCCCTTTTTTAAACCCAATAGAAGCTGTTAAAGATTTGCCTTCTTCAACACGCAAATACCCTTTACCTTTGTATGAAACAACAGGAATTTCAAGCAATGTCTTACCCCTACTTCTTAGCCGAAGAAAGATG
>DBOM01000057.1 GCA_002299965.1 Caldiserica bacterium UBA646
TTCAAAAAATGTTACACTTTTTTAAAAATTCTTTTCTCCTATATATTAGACGCAGAACTCTCAAAAAAGTTCCATCATTTTGAGAGAATTTTTAAAAAAAGTTTTTAATGCTTTTGCAGTAATAAAAAAGGAGCGCTACTTTTTAAGCGCTCCTGCAAATTCTATCAAACAATGACTTTGTTCATAGGCAGAAACCTTATATTTCAAGGCCTAGCTCCAAATTCACACATATAATAACCACATAGCACAGCAAATACATTTGCTTAGCTTTTGTCTTCTATCTTAAAGATACCTCCTCCAAAAACACCTATATAAACGATGCCATTTTTAGAATCAGTTGTAAGAGAGGAAATAGAAATATGGAAATCACCATCAAGCGGGATTCTTTCCCATGTCTTTCCAGAATCTTTGGACTTGAATAGACCATCATAGTATGTTCCTGCATATATGATGCCAGTTACAGGGCTTACTGCTATAGCACTTACACTATATCCAGTTAAGCCTATCTTTTCCCAGGTTTTTCCACCATCAATACTTTTATAAATGCCCTGTGTGGTAAACTCTTCATAAGAAAGTGGTTCAACATCGTTTATTCCTGTTACTCCAAGATAAACAATATTATGGTTATGTGGATCAATTGTAACTGCAGAACCATGAACTCGTTTGGAGTGTTGAATATTTATCTCTTGCCATGTTTTGCCGCCATCAGTAGATTTTGAAAGCCCACTTGCCCAATAAATTATATTTGGATTGTTATAGTCAACAAGAATTCTACTATTAAAGCAACTATGCGCAGATATTGACCCCCAATAGTTTTTCTTGAAGTTTGGAATTTGAAACCAATGTAACCCTTTGTCCTCAGACTTAAAAAGCCCCTTATAAGTCTCTGCATAAATTATACCTTTTACTCCCATCGAGATGTTATAAAGATTGTTTTCGTTAAGGTCAAGATCTGTTAATTTCCAGTTTTTCCCGTTGTCCAACGATACATAAAGTTTCTTCAAAACAGGGGGGGTTTTTTTTGTCGTCACAACCTTTATAAGGAGATTAGGATAAAGAGGATTAAAATAAAAGTCACCCATCTTTTCCCATGTTTTGCCGCAATCGGATGACTTGAAGGTAGTAAAAGAATTATAAGTTTGATAGCTGTAAGAGACAACGTACAGGAGGTTTGGATTTTGAGGGTCAATATATATGTAAGAAGTATTTACACTGTCTTCAACAGGATAGTATTCATAGTTCCCTTTTCCTTCCACTCTTTTAAAAAGACCATTAATGCCGAAGGCGTATACAATATTTGGATTTTTTCGATCGACGGCCAAATGATTCGGTGCTACGTTCGATGCCACGCCAGTTAACGGAGGCAAAGTAGTTCGTTTCCATGTTTTTTCAGAATCAAGCGATGAGAACAGAGCACCAATATCACTATTAACTTCAGGAATTCGATACATATAAACAACTGGTAGATCCTTATTATTAAAGCTATTATTATACATCCTAAAAATATCCTTTTCGTCTTTTTGAATGTCTTTCTTCCAGGTGATGCCATCATCAGGAGAAAATAATAATCCAGCACCATGTTCTGATATCCAAATTTTTCTAGAACATTCCGGATCAATATAAATTCCATCAATTGTCGGAGGTCCATAGCGAAGATTTTTTAAAGATATGAGAATGCTCCAATGATTTCCACCATCCTCAGACTTCCACAGAGTAGTTTTAGCATTTCCTATTACTTGAACCTTGCCAGATTGGTCAACTTCTTGTCGTGGATATATGGCTGCATATATGATGTTGCTATCTTTAGGGTCTATTGCAAAAGCGGTAATAGAGCCATCATTAATCCTTTCCCAGTGAGATGCTTCCCATGGCACAAATTGTTCTTTTTTACCATTCTCAATTTCAACTTCCTGATTTGGTATTTTGCTCTGAGGATTATTTTGTGGCAGGACTTCTCCTTTCCTACTGCATCCAGCACAAAACAATAAAATAAGTATGACTAATACCGATGCTATTAACCTTTTTCTTAGCATAATTTACTCCGTTGCTCCAGGTTGTGAAGCATAACAATATGTAACATAATGATGAACTGTATAGAAATCCATATCATTATCATTGTAATATGAATTTTCCCATCCTTCTCCGCTATAAAAATCACCCATCGAGTTATCTGCAAAGAAGTTTACTGTTTCTGGCAGAATATTTCCGTTCTCTGAAAGGTCTGCTACAACTTTAAAATCAATATTTAGGGTTTCAGTTTTACCAATATAACCCTTTAATTCAGTTACCCAACTACTTAGTTCCTTATTTACCGCACTGATCTGGTTGGGGGATAGTTCTCCTTTTTTCAAATCTTTAAATCTTTCCATCCCTCTTATTGCTGGCAACTCTTCTGGAGTTTTTGCTTTTAACATTTCGCTTACAGTTCCAGTGAACGTTCCTTCTACTTTACCATCTTTAATTTCTACATTAACAGGAGTTATTGAAATGGAAATGTTCTTATAGTACTGAGCCTCATTCTTAATAATCCAGGCCTTTAATGTGTTAGAGAGCTCATTTGTGACTATACCCCTACCTACTTCAGCAGATGAAACATTTTTAAAGTTATCCATTGGCAATTCCTGAAAATGTCATTGACACAAACAAGAAAACCACACTAACCAATAAAAACTTTTTGTTGATAGACATCTTTATTACCTTCTTGTGTAATTTTATTTTTTATTTCTTTTTGCCTTTTCAGGCAATTAATGTAAAAAACATTTTTGCTTCTAATCTCGTTTTTATATTTTACACCTCTAAGCCTTTTTTCCATTTTGGATTCAGTTTTAACAGATCCTGCTCAGAAATTCTCTTCATTTTCTGAGGTGCTTTGGATAGAAGATTTTTAGCTTTTATGCATTGCTTTTTCCAAAAGAAATTTATCCGTTAGCCTCTGTTCAACATCCAACATCTAACATTCAACATTTATCATTTCTTCACATTCATATTACACCACCTCCTTAAAATAACAACCT
Organism: Caldiserica bacterium UBA646; assembly: GCA_002299965.1. Taxonomy (GTDB): domain Bacteria; phylum Caldisericota; class Caldisericia; order Caldisericales; family Caldisericaceae; genus UBA646. The sequence continues at coordinate 3,015 of DBOM01000057.1, forward strand.
TAATTGCTATATTGTTAAATATTAGTTCTCATATTTCTCTTAAAAAATTCTTCTCTCATATATATAGACTCACAAACTTCAAAAAATGTTACACTTTTTTAAAAATTCTTTTCTCCTATATATTAGACACCTAACTTGCAAAAAAGTTCCGTTTTTTTGAAAGAATTTTTAAAACTTTTTCCTCTCATATATAAGACTTAAGTTTTCCAAAAAATGTTACATTTTTTTGAAAAACTTTTCAGACTTTTTTCTGTTATTCTCATAAATGTCTCTTTAAACCGTTATTCTTTGAATAATTTTTACGGTTATCTTTTTATCCAATATTTTTACATTCATTTGT
>DBOM01000067.1 GCA_002299965.1 Caldiserica bacterium UBA646
AAATTCAGAACTCCTGACCTCTATTAATACAAAATCTCTAAGTTGCTGATTTTGTAGGCAAAAGTTAAATTATAAAAAGAATGGTTGGATTTTAAGATGGCCCGCTGTTTTTTTTGAATGTTTAAAAAAGGATTTTTTTGTGCTGCAAATGAATATGGAATTATTTTCAGATGAAATAATATTAATAAATAATCGTGTAGGTTTTACAAAAAAAGATTGTATGGTCTACTATTTTAATGGACAGATGCCGATCTTTCAACACCATGAAGATGACAGTGACAACTTCCGAATGTACTTGAGTCAATTATATGTAACTAACGTGGCCAAACAAATAGATATTGTAAGAGCGTGTAATGTAAGAAGTCGTAGTTTAAAACGTTGGGTACATCAATATATCAATTATGGCCCATCGTCCTTCCATAAAAAAAAACAAGACAGAGAAAAAATACCAGATTAACACCAGATAAACTCACACAAATTCAAGCTCTCTTAGATGTATCCACCTCAATTTCAGAAATATCCAGACAAACAGATATAAAACCAAGTACAATTTATAAATCAATCTCACGCCAAATACTTCATCGTCCTTTTGATGATGCTCATCACAACAACGCACATCAAAATAATGGAAGTATAAAAAGTGAACGAATCCAAGAAGACATTAATGCTTCGATGGGACGTGGCTGTACCCGTGAGTCTGAGCGTGTTTTGGCTTCCGTAGGGAAACTTAATTTTGCTCCATCAAAATTTACTCATTGCAAAGACGTCCCCAATGGCGGTGTATTGCTGGCTTTACCAGCACTTCTTTTAAATGGATTACTTAATCATTTAAAACTGTATTTAATTCCTTCAGGTTATTATCACCTTCGCCATATCTTATTGACTTTATCATTTATGGCTTTATTACGGATAAAAAATCCAGAAAGCATTCGTAAAGTTTCACCTGGTGAATTTGGAAAGTTATTAGGTTTGGATAGATGTCCTGAAGTAAAAACACTTAGAGCGAAACTGGAATTAATGTCCAACCAGGAACAAGGTGCAGAGTGGGGGCAAAAATTAAGTGTTGATTGGATGTCATACAACCCTGAAACCGCTGGCGTATTATATGTTGATGGCCATGTTCGACCATATTATGGCAAACAAACAAAATTGCCAGCTCGTTATGTATCACGCCAACGGTTGTGTCTTAGAGGAACCACTGATTATTGGGTGAATGACTTATTAGGACTTCCTTTCTTTGTCGTAACTAAAACAATTAACTCAGGTTTAATCAAGACATTGAATGAGGACATTTTACCACGTTTAATAAAGGATGTTCCTAATCAGCCTAGTGAAGCAATACTTAAAAAAAATCCCTATATGCACCGTTTTTTATTGGTTTTCGATAGAGAAGGATATAGCTCAACTCTTTTTGCAGATTATTGGGCTAAACGGATAGCATGTATTACTTATAAAAAAAATGTTAAGGATAAATGGCCAATTTCTGAATTTTATCCAATGTTAGTAAATCTTTCCAATGGTAATACAGAAGAGATGCTACTGGCAGAGCGCGGTACTTTCATAGGGGGAAAGATATGGATGCGTGAAATACGTAAATTAACCAAAAGTGGTCATCAGACTTCAATCATTTCTACGGCTTATGAGCTACCAATTGAGGTATTAGCAGTGCTAATGTTTAGCAGATGGTGCCAGGAAAATTATTTCAAATACATGTTAAAACATTTTGATCTTGATAGACTTATAGAATATCAGTTAGAGTTTGTCCATGGCACTAAAATAGTCATAAATCCAGAATATCGTGAAATAGAAAAACAAATAAAATCACTTAGAGGAAAAAGGGATAGAAGACACGCGAAATGTTCTAAACTAAATTTAACATCAGAGCTTACAGAGAAAAAACAAAAAAAAATGGAACAGAAACGAGCATATATAATTGAAGAGATTAGTTTAATTGAAAATGAACTGGAAGTGTGTATAAAAACTCGGACTGATTTGAAACGCTATATAACTTTTGATGAGTTACCAGATTCTGAAAAATTTAAAAAATTAAAAGAAGAGAAAAAGAAAATTGTGGATATAATCAAAATGATTTCTTATAGAGCAGAAACAACTCTATCTTCAATAGCAAAACCACACATGTCAAAACCTGACGAAGTAAGATCATTTATTGGTCAAATTCTCAAAACAGAGGTTGATTTATTGCCTAATTATGATGAACAAGTCCTTGAAATTCGTTTACACAATTTAAATAACAATAGCTCAGACAGAGTTGCAGAAAAAATATGTGAAGAACTTAACGAGTCTGAGATGAAGTATCCAGGTACTAATTTAAGAATATTTTATAAAGTGGGGACAAATTAAATTATAGGAGGTCAGGAGTTCTGAACTGAAGAATGGATAGTAAGAATTTTTGTTCATACTGTAGCCAACACCGGGGGAAACTTCAAAAACATCTATATCGGGATTAATTTTCGATAGTTTCTTTATGCGGGACTTTGATCGTAGGCATGCTCTGAAGAGACATGCCACCTTTTTTCTGGCTTTTTAGAGCAGGGCACTTGCG
>DBOM01000012.1 GCA_002299965.1 Caldiserica bacterium UBA646
AAAGGAGGAGTTTAGGTTTTCGTTATATTCAGGCCAGTCTTCATAAGTATGTATGCGATAGCAATAAGTAGGCCATACATTCCAATTTGTAGAATGACTCCGAGCAAATTTCCGACTCCTTGGCTAGATTGTGTTTCGTCAATTTCTACTTCTATGGGTTGTATTGTTCCGTTTGCTAAAAGAATACATTGTATGGTTGTGTAAATGAGCAATATGAGGCCTATGGCGAATAGGATGTAAGCGAGCATGGTTTTTGGTGTGATTTCTATAACTGGCTTTGTCATTTCAGTTATCCTCAAAATTTAAGGTATGTTACGCTATGAGAATTAATCCTTTTCGGTTTTCGAGGACTTGTACATCGGAATCAAAACTTTAACTTTGGGCTCTGAATGACTGTTCAATGAAAATTTTCTTTGCTGAAATTTCTTAAAATAACACAGAATTATCGTTAAATATAATAAGCATAAAAACTTACAAATGTAGGGAAACAAAAAACTAGGAGATTGCTTCTCTTGTCAGACACGGGTGTTTTCACAGTTATAAGTAGTGCTTTTAATCCGATATTGAAGCTGTTCGATGCTGTTAAAAAGTATCAGAAGAAAAAAAGAACAGAAGAATATTTTATTGGAATTTTTGAAAAAGAGATTAAACAGTATCTAGAAATTGTTAAGCGGATACGGGATTTGTCTGAAAAACGTGTAATTCCCATATTAGAATCTGTTGAAAATGAGCTTATGCCTACTCATATGAGGCAGATTTTAGAGAGTATGTCTGATAGCCCTTTGCTGTGTGCTGAGTTAATCAAATCCTTCATAAGTTTTGCGAAAGCCTGCGGTGAAGCTACAAAAAATCTCAAAGGATTTATGGAAAATTTACGTGAAACAAACCTTGTTTTGTATGATTTTGTTAATACAATGAAAAATGCATATGTTGAAAATGGTAAAGTAAAGATAAATGGTGGTTACTACCGTTTCTTTCAATGCTATAAAAATGAAATTTTTAAAAAAGAAATGTTTAGAGAAATTGAGATAGCTGACTTAGATGAGACTGTGAAGAAATTAAAACGGTATGTGAGAAAAATTAAACACTACACGGAGAAACCTCTTATCAAAAGAACCGTTCGTGGACGATACAAAAAGAACTTTAAAGTATTTCTTAAGGAAGTTGAAAATGTTACCATAGAACCAACAACTATAATAGACCTTAGAGTATGCCTTCCAGAGAAACTTCTACCAGTTGCGATGTTAATTGACGAATATATACCTTAGTAGTAAATATGGTAGTTTTGAACCAGAACAAACGATTTACGTTTTTTAGCGCTAAAGCTATGAAAACCTTGTTTACTGGAACACGGTTCCAATGGACGCAGTTAGGACGTTTCATTCTAAAGTTTCTTTTCATGATGCCCTCCGATTCTCCTAAAAAAATCGTTTAACTTCTTTGATTTTTCATTCTGGATTATTCTTTTTTTATTCTTACCGGCCAATAGTGACTCTCCAAACTTTTCAACACACTTAACGCAAAAACTTCTTGCGTGTAAAAATTGCAGAAATTTGTCAATTAAAGCTTCTTTATAATAATACTCTCCAGCGAGAATAATTTCTCCACAATGGCTGCATTGATGAATAACTCTTGCCTTTGTCTTTTTAAGATATTTCAATTGAGTATATTTACCCATTTCTCACACAATACTTATTCTGCCAGTTCATAAGATTGTTTTATCAATTCTAACGCATATGGTATTTGGTCATGGCTTGTTATCTTAAACTGTCTTTCTTGTCCTTGTTTAAAGAACCAGCCTTTGTACACTCTTTCTCCAGTCCATTTTCTTGGATCTTCAAATGTCTTTGGGTCAGTTCTTATCCTTATGTTCAGAGCGTTTTTGGTGAGTAGAAAAGCTGCAAAAATGGACTTTGTACTTGGCTTTCCTTTATAGAAACAATAGTATCTTCCATGAGATGCTTCGTTTACATCGGGAAAGTTCCTGATGGTTGTTGAAAGAAGTTCTACAACATACTTCGTGTTCTCATCAACCCATGCAAGCATTTTTTCCCAGCTTTCATAATGTTCTGGTAAAGCTCTTTTTCCTGTTTCTACTTTCTTTTTCTTTTTGGAAACTCGTCTTATAGAGTAAAGTGGTTCAAATAAATGTGCATGAACATTCTCCGCATCCTCTCTGACGAAAGTTTTGAATTCAACGAAGTGAATATCATATTTTAAACTTTGACATGCTTCTTTAACTTCTTCATTTAGCTCATCTATTACTATCACTATTTTTGGAGGCTGAGAAAGTAGTTTAGACATAAAACGGTAAATCTCTGATGAAGCAATCATCTTTTCAACGTATGCTTTTAGAATCTTGTCGCTCCTTACCTCTTCATCAATAGCTTCCAATATGTCGTTTCTACTTTTAGGGTTTCTCAGCCCATTCATAAACTTAGTTAACTGTTTCACAACATGGTCATAGATTGGATGAAAAGCCAACTCATTTTCAACAACATACCAATCAAAAGGTTTAGAAAGTTTAATTACATAAGCATCGGGAATAGAGCCTATGCCAGCCTTAGACTTGAGCCTGTGTTTAATATCAAAATAGAGACAGCCCTCACCGAAAATCTCTCTATAATGCTCCCTTATCATTGGATGAAATTCCCTTTCTTCATCTTTAGGGGTCCAGAGCCTGTATCTTACACCATCAATAATTAGCATTGCCATTAATTACATAGTGCTTTATTTATAATTTAAAATATATGCTAGTGACTCTTCAGAATAAGTAGGGGAGAGTTCAGTTATATGGGAGAAATACCTGAATGGTGTAAAAAGGCTATCAGAGAATGGTCTTTTGATCCTAACGAAAAGCACTCCCAATCTGAAGTTATGAAGGCATGTTCTTATATATTCCAAGTATGGTTAACCTATCACAACCTGAATCCCAAAAGAGGAATGGAAGGCACGCGCCATAAATGTTGGGAGAAATTTTTGAGTAGATTCTTCGAAATTCTCAGAAAATGCAAAGAAGAGAAAAGAAAAACTGTCTTCAATGACTTTAAAGATATAAAAATAGCAGAATGTGAGACATTCTAGGCGCTTGCTATACACTAGGTAAGAAAGGATTACTCCGAGCAAGACTTTGAATGGGATGCTTAAGACCTTCAATAGAGGATTTTCCAGAAAAGGTAAACTTTAGTTTGTAGTAGTAAGCCGCAGACTTTTATTAAATGTGTAAGCCTTTCCAAGCTGGCTTTCATAACTTTTTTGTTGTAAAGTTTTTGTTTTCCATAAGGCTGATGAGGGAAAAAGTATTTCATAAACCGTGGTGCTTTGTTTTGAATAAAAGCCTCTCTTACACGAGTTATCTCTTCAGCTTTTAGAGTTTGCAGCTTGTTTAAAACGTATTTCTCGCTTCCTAA
>DBOM01000061.1 GCA_002299965.1 Caldiserica bacterium UBA646
CAAAAACTTATTATTCGCCAGTTATTTCCACTTTGTACTGCAAAAAAAATGAGAACAATTAGTCCAACAATACTCAGGCATAAGCCAATAAAATGAGTGATACTATTTGCAATTTCTTCTTTAGTTCTAAATTTCATAAATTCTTTCATATCTCTAAATACAATACTTAGATTTAGAAAATATGCAATAAAATTTCGATTAATAACCATCATAAATTTTCTAATTTACTTAACAAAGATAGTGATTTTGTATGAATAGATAGTCTAAACTCTTGACTAAAATGTAATTTTTAATAAACTATTAGCAGTCAATCTAAAAGAGTGCTAATTTAAAATTGGTGGAGGCATGATGGAAAAGAAAAAAAATATTTCGGAAAAAAAAACACAGGAACTGGGTAAAGAGAAGCTAGGCGAGCTGGTAAACGCATTGAGTGAGAAAAATGCCGAAATAGAAAAATTGGGAAAAGAACTTGAAGATTTGAAGATAGAAAACGTAAAAATACAGGAACAAAAAAATGCCGAAATAAAAAAATTGGAAAAAGAACTTGAAGATTTGAAGATAGAAAGTATAAAAATACAAGAACATTTTAATAAGGGCAGAAAAACACTTGCAAAACAAGCTGAACAACAAATAATGAAAGAAAAAAAGCAGTTAATGAAAGATTTGTTAGAAATATTTGATAATTTTGAGAGAGCACTTAATACGCTAGATCGAGATGATAAGTCCAGCACAAAAGAAGGTGTGAAACTTATTCACAACCAGATTCAACAATTCCTAAACCAGCATGGAATCAAGGAGATGGAGCTCAAAGACAAAAAGTTCGATCCTGCTCTATGCGAAATAGGGAAAATTACTGAATCTGAAAAAGAAGCTGATACTATATTAGAAGTACTTCGTAAAGGCTATTACTTGAATGACGAAATTCTTCGTACAGCAATAGTAGAAGTTGCTGTACCAAAAAATATAACAATTAAAGGAGGTAATTGATATGGGAAGAATTATTGGTATTGATCTTGGAACAAGCAATTCAGCCGCTGCAGCAATGGTAGGGAATAAGCCAACTATTATACCTGCAGCTGAAGGGCCTTCCGTTGGAGGCAAAACAGTACCATCAATTGTTGCTTTTACAAAAGATGGTCAAGTTCTTGTCGGAGAACCAGCAAGAAGACAAGCAGCAATTAATATTGAAGGAACCATTACTGGCATCAAAAGATTAATGGGAGCTAAAACAAAGGTTAAAGCTTTAGGCAAAGAATACACGCCTGAACAAATTTCCGGATTTATTCTACAAAAAATAAAAAAAGATGCTGAAGCATTTCTTGGCGAAAAAGTAGAAAAAGCAGTCATTACTGTGCCGGCTTATTTTAACGATGACCAGCGACAAGCAACAAAAAATGCAGGAGAAATTGCAGGATTAGAAGTAGTGCGGCTTGTGAACGAACCAACAGCTGCTGCATTTGCCTATGGCATCGACAGATCTGACAAAGAATTAAAAATTCTTGTTTTTGACTTTGGCGGAGGTACGTTGGATGTTACAATTATGGACTTTGGCGGAGGCGTCTTCCAGGTAAAATCTACCGCTGGAAATACACAGCTTGGCGGAAGAGATATGGATGAAGCATTAGTCAATTATATTAGTGATGAATTTAAAAAAGAGAACGGCATTGATCTTCGCAACGATAAAATGGCAATACAACGCATTAGGGAATCTGCAGAAAAAGCCAAAATCGAACTCTCTTCTGTACTTGAAACTCAAATTAACTTGCCCTTCATTACCGCAGATGCAGCAGGACCAAAACATCTTGTGATGAGCATTACTCGTGCTAAATTAGAATCACTTGTTGATCCAATAATAAAAAAATGTAATGGGCCATTAGAGAGTGCAATAAAAGACGCAGATATTACTCCGCACCAAATCGATAAAATTATACTTGTAGGCGGACCTACCCGTATGCCTATTGTGCAACGTTTCTTGACTGATTATATCGGAAGAAAACCAGAAATGGGTATCGATCCGATGGAGTGCGTCGCAAATGGTGCAGCGATCCAGGCTGGTATCATTGAAGGAAACGTGAAAAATGTCGTACTAGTTGACGTCGTTCCTCTCTCACTCGGTATCGAGACGCTCGGTGGTGTGTTCACAAAGATGATCGAACGCAACAGTTCCATTCCTACTAAAAAAACTCAAATATTTACAACCGCAGCACCTAACCAAACCCAGGTCGAAATACATGTTCTCCAGGGTGAACGTCCACTTGCAATCAACAATCTTTCGCTGGGGAGGTTTGTTCTTGATGGAATTCCACCAGCACCCCGAGGAGTGCCACAAATAGAAGTAACATATAATGTTGATGAAAATGGGATCCTCCATGTTACAGCAAAAGACAAGGCAACTGGCAAGGAACAACATATTACCGTAACAAATACAAATAAGCTTTCTGACGAAGAAGTGGAACAAATGAAACAGGATGCAGAAAAATTTGCCGAAGAAGACCGAAAGCAAGCTGAAGAAATTGAGCTTAAAAATAAAGCAGATCAATTAGTCTACAGCGGGAGGAAATTTATACAAGATTATGGAGAAAAAATTAAGCCAGACGATAAGACAACCCTTGAAAATGATTTAAATGAACTTGAAAAAGCAGTAAAAGAAGGAAACATTGAGAACATAAAAGAAACAACGGATAAGGTAAATAGCATAATGGAAAAAATTGGAACAGAAATGTATAAATCCTCTGAGAAAGAACAAACGACTCCCCCTCCTGACGAAACAGCTGGAGAAGGGCCAACTGTTGACGGCGAAGGAACAACAAAACAGTAGGATATGGCCAAAGACTATTATAAAATTTTAGGCGTTTCAAAAGACGCAACAGCCGAAGAAATTCAAAAGAGGTATCGGGAATTGGTGATGAAGAACCACCCGGACCTCCATAAAGATGATCCTGATTCATCAAAAAAAATGGCAGAGATTAACGAGGCTTATGAAATATTAAGCAATCCTGAAAAACGTGCTCAGTATGACCGTTTTGGCACTGTTGGACCTGAAGGCAGGGCTGGTTATGGTGCAGGTGGATTTGATTTCACTGGTTTTTCTGCAGGTGATTCATTTAATTTTGAAGATCTCCTGAGAAATTTTGGCTTCGGAGGATTTGAAGGATTTACAGAAACCAGGCAAAGAACTGCAGCTAATGTGAGACAGCGCGGAGAAGATATGCAATATCCGATTGCTATCACTCTTAAAGAAAGTATATTTGGAACAAAAAAAGAAATTAGAATAACTAGAAATGAAACTTGCACTGTTTGCAATGGAAGTGGACTAAAGCCTGGTACTGGGTATACAACCTGTTCAACATGTAATGGCACTGGAACCGTAAAGAGAGTACAACGATCTATTTTTGGTGAATTTATTGTACAAACTACTTGTCCCACTTGCCATGGCCTGGGTAAAATAGCAAAGGAAAAGTGTTCATCCTGCAGAGGCACCGGTGTTACACGCGTACAGAAAACAGTTGAAGTAACGATTCCAGGTGGGGTAGAAACAGGAATGAGAGTAAGAATACGAGGAGAGGGAAATGCTGGCGTGCATAAAGGCCCTCGAGGGGATCTTTACATACTAATACGGGTTGAAAAAGATCCGCGGTTTGAAAAAGTGGGAGATAAGCTTTTCTATGCTACTCATATTACTTTCCCCGAAGCTGCGCTCGGAACTATCATCCAGGTTCCACTTATCGAGGGTGAGTATGAAAAATTAAAAGTACCGGCTGGCACCCAGAGTAATACAGAACTGATAATACGTGGAAAAGGAGCTCGACTTGTTGGAAATAGAAGAAGGGGTGATCTTATTGTCAAAATACAGGTAGATGTACCAACACGCCTTACGCCCAAAGAGAAAACTCTCATCAAAAAATTAGGAGAAATTTATAATGATAAAAAAAACAGCTGAGTGTAAAACAAAAATAGTAGTAACCTTAGGGCCATCTACCTTAAGCCAGAAAAAAATAGAAACTCTGGCAAAGCTGGGCGTCCGTGTTTTTAGAATTAACTTTTCACATGGCACATATGCGCAACATAAAGAAACAATTCAATCTATTAGAGGAGTAGAAGAAAAACTCAATTTACCACTGGCCATACTGCAAGATCTGCAGGGGCCTAAAATCAGACTTGAAGAATTTGAAAGTGGAACTGCTTTTTTAAAAAAAGGCTCAGAATTTATACTTACTACAAATAAAGTAAAGGGAAATAACCGAATCTCCTCGATAACTTGCAAGAACATTGATAAGGATGTAAAAAAAGGAGAGTTCATTTATCTAAACGACGGATTAATTAAATTAGAAATCCAAAAAATTATGGGAAAGAACATATACACAAAGGTTATAGAAGGGGGGATAGTAGGCAATCATAATGGAGTAAACTTCCCTACCTCTCATCTCTCCGTGGCGTCAATTACAGAAAAAGATAAAAGAGATCTCAAATTCGGGCTTAAAAATAACATCGATATGGTTGCACAATCGTTTATAAAAACTCCTGAAGATATATTAAAACTCAAAAACTTAATGAAGGCAACGGGGAAAGTTGTTCCTATTATAGCTAAAATAGAAAAGTGGGAAGCGGTTAAAAATCTAGAAGAAATTGTTGTAGTTTCTGACGGGATTATGGTAGCAAGAGGAGATCTTGGTGTAGAAATGTCAATTGCCGAAATTCCAATCACGCAAAAACAAATAATATCTCTGTGCAATAAAAAAGGGAAGCCAGTAATTACGGCGACTCAAATGCTCAGTTCAATGGTAGATAATCCTGCTCCAACGCGTGCAGAAGTAACTGATATATCAAATGCTATATTTGATGGCACTGATGCTGTAATGCTTTCCAATGAAACAGCTGTGGGAAAATTTCCTATTGAATCAGTGGAAATGATGAAACAAATTATCCAATCTACAGAAAAGAGTTCATTATTTAAAAGCGCTGTGGTAGAAAATGCAGTTGCACTGGAATCCGATGTCCCCGATGCAATTGCTCGCTCGGCAGTAGTAATAGCCAGGAGTACAAAAGCAAAAATCATTATATCGGCGACAGAATCTGGCAAAACTGCAATGCTCGTATCAAAACACAAAACTCTTGTTCCAATATTAGCTCTTACTCCAAAAGATAAAACACTCAGATTTCTTTTGCTAAAATGGGGAGTATTCCCGGTCAAAGTAAATGCCTTCAAAACTGTAGATGAAATATTAAATACAGGCCCAGAAATCGCAAAACATCTACATTTCCTAAAAAGAAATGATTTGTATGTAATTACCGCAGGATCACTTCCCGGCATAAGTGGAAGTACTAACCTTATAAAGATTGATAAAATTTGATATTGATATCTTAAAAAAATTTTCACTACTTAACAGAATCCTTTAATCAACTTTCTATTGCTAATTTAAATTGATAAAATTTTCTGAAATTAGATTCTTGCTTATACTATTCACATGACAAAAACCGAGAAAAAAGCAATTTTAGGTATCATTGTTATGACTCTTGTTTGGGGAGGAACCTTCCCTCTAATAAAAATTCTTCTCAACTACATGTCACCTGCGATACTTCTTATGTATCGATTTTTTTTCTCAGCACTTTTAGCCCTTCCCTTTTTTATAAAAAAATTTAGGAATAATAGAAAAAATCTTTTAAAAATAATAATGTTAGGAATCATTTTATACATTGCTTATTTTACTCAAACAATAGGACTTGAATATACTACTTCCTCTAAAAGTGCTTTCATTACAGGTTTATATATTATTTTTACACCTATCTTTGCACTATTCTTTATCCGTGAGAAGCTTACGCGTAAGCTCGGCATTTCACTTATTCTCGCAATAATTGGTCTAGCGCTACTGGCAAATATTTCTTTAAAAAGTTTCAATTTAAATTTTGGTGATTTTATTACCATAATCTCCGCAATAACTTTTTCTATACAAATTGTCCTCACAAATATATATGCACAAGAAACGGACATCATCTTTATTGCTGCAACTCAGATGATCGTGATGTTCTTTGTAGGTCTCCCTTTTAATGGAAATTTTTTACAGATATCGTTGAGTCCCCTGGTGCTTTTAAGCCTCATATTTTTAGGGAGTTTTGCGGGTTTTATTGCTATTCTCGCTGAAACATACAGCCTGAAATATTTAGATCCAGATAGAGCAGTAATTCTGTTTACACTTGAGCCGGTATTTGCAGGCCTTTTTTCATTTATCTTACTTCACGAGAGATTGTCAAAAGGTGGAATCCTTGGAGTTTCTTTCCTGTTCGTCGCAATGTGTCTTGCTGCCACAAGCAAAGTAAAAAAAGCTGT
>DBOM01000017.1 GCA_002299965.1 Caldiserica bacterium UBA646
CTGATACGGAAAACGGGCGCATCCAGGCATTTGACAGCGACGGCAATTTTCTCTGGAGGACAGACAGGTTCCTGTACGAGCCTGTTAATATGAACTTTGGCCCTGACGGAAAACTGTATGTTGCGGACTGTTTTCACAATGTGGTAAGGGTTTTGAGCTTTACCGCACCCGAGCCGAAGAGTTATGATTTCAGGATCGTTTCTTCTGTTGGAAGCCCAATGATTTACGCGGATGACAGCAAGACATTTAATATCATCTTTGAAAACAGAGGGACTGACGATGATGATTATGCTTTTTCCATTGATTCTTCATTTCCATCAGGGTGGAGTATCTCTGATTTTCCTGAAAGCGGCAGTTTGCTTTCCGGGAAGAGGCTGATTGTTCCGATTACTGTATCCGTGTCTTCTATTGCAAAACCGGATGATACAGGGTATTTTACCGTAACAGCTGTTTCACAGGGAGATACGACACTTGTTAAAAAACTTATAGTTACTGTAACAGTGCCGGAAAAACCACCTGTATCTGTAAAAATGGTCGGCGATATGATTTCGATGAAGGAGAGCACGGCAATTCCCGTAATGGTTGGAGCTGTTGAAAATCTTTACGGTGTTTCTATCGTTTTGGGGTACGACCCTAATCTTATGACGGTAGAAAAAGTTGTGCAAGGAACTTTGCTTGGTGATGAGGTGCTCTTCATTGAAGACCACTCAAAGCCCGGCATTATTACTATTGGGTATACGCTTATAGGCAGCGCAGCCGGAAAAACAGGATTGGGAGAAGTTGCCAAAGTGTACTTTAAAGGGACTGCTGAGGGGAAAACAACAATTCAGATTACCGAGGTGGTGCTCAAAGATGCAAAAGGCAAGGACATACCCGTTGAGGCAAATAATCTGAATATTGAGGTTGTAAATCCTGTGCCGCCGTCTCTTACCGTGAATATCCCTGCCGGCGAAACAGTTGACAGCTCTTATTATTATTTTTCTGGCAAAACTGATCCTGAAGCAACGGTTACTGTAAACGGCAAAGCTGTTACAGTTAAAAGCGATGGTAGCTTTACCGGAAGCTTGTATCTTAATGACGGGCCGAATATGATTACTGTTGTTGCAACGAATAAATACGGCCTTTCTAAAACAGTCACAAAGACCGTGACGCTGTCAACCGCTACCGTGATTACGCTCCAACCGGACAATCCGATAATGAGTGTAAACGGGGTTTCTCAGGAAATCGACCCGGGCAGAGGCACAAAGCCTCTAATCATTTCTTCATGGGGCAGGACTGTTGTTCCAATCAGGGCAATTGTTGAAGCTTTGGGCGGAACAATCGGCTGGGAAGGCGCAACAAGGAAGGTAACGATAAATCTTAAAGGAACGGTAATAGAGCTCTGGATTGACAATCCTAAAGCAAAGGTAAACGGAACAGAAGTGTGGATAGATGAAGGCAATCATAATGTGAAACCGATTATTGTAAATTCAAGAACAATGCTGCCACTCCGTTTTGTTGCAGAAGCTCTTGGTGCGAAGGTTGATTGGGAAGGTACAACTAAAACAATTACAATTACTTACCCTAAACCATAAATTTTTTGAAAGGGAGGGGAAATTTCCCCTTCCTTTTTGTTTTTGCAAAAGCGCCAATCACTAACACTCTTTCACTTGGCGTAATGCATGCCAAGAAAAAAGAGTGCAAAAATATAAAAAATAAATATTTGATTTTGATTTTTTTTGATTTGCTATTGACTATAAAAAAATATGAGGTATATTTTTAATAATATTGGAAATTATAAGAGGAGGAAGTTAATGGATCTTGAGAGACACAAGATAAGAACAAAGAAAAAGAATATTCGTAAAAGAGGTGGTTTTTCTTTGATAATTATGCCCCATTACCAGGGAAAAATGAAAGTAATCAAAATTACCTCAAAGCAAATTTACACAAGTTTAGTTGTTTTTGTCGTTTTAATTGCATTAACTACTTCTTTCGCTTTTTCTTACAAAAAACTTAGTGACGAAATTGCATTTTTTAAAGGGATGAAATTTAACGACATTGTTTCTGCTCAAGCACGTGAGCTTCAACAGGTGCAAGATGAAGTAGCCATGACGAAGTCAAGGCTTGGGGCATTCGAGGAATATATTGTTTATCTGTCTTCTCTTGAAAAACAGGTGAGAGATTCATTAAAATTAGGTGATTCCAAAGTAAGCCTTGAGTATGTGCTTGACCGAACTCCGCAAGCTAAATTGGAATCTTCAGAGGAACTGCCTGTTAGTGTTGCGCGGCTTTTGTATGAGCAGAGCAATGTGATTTCGATTGCCGAAGACAGGGCGGAGACGTTAAATTTATTAAAAGGTGCGGCAGATGAATACAATGTGCTTCTTGCGCAGACTCCCAATATATGGCCTCTTCAGGGATACATATCTTCTTATTTTGGATGGAGAACAAACCCGTTTGGCGGAGGATGGGAGTTTCATAAAGGGATAGATATTTGTGCGTATTACGGCGCTCCAATCCGTGCAACTGCTGATGGCACTGTCACGTCTGCGGGGTGGTACGGCGGATATGGTTATACTGTTCAGATTTATCATAGGGATGGTATAGAAACGCTTTATGGCCATTTGTCCAGAACTGCGGTTAAATATGGCGAAACCGTAAAAAAAGGACAGGTAATAGGATATGAAGGGAATACAGGTTTTTCTACCGGAGCCCACCTTCACTACGAAATACGAGTAAACGGAATTTCAATAAATCCACTGGATTATCTAAAATAGGAGGACGAAAAAATGGCATTTGGTTCATCAAAAAAAGAAAATATAAGTAGAATACAGAGCAGTTCAAGTCAATCTGTTTTTGCGAAAGATTTATCTGTGAAAGGCGATGTTGTATGTCCCGGATCCCTTCGCGTTGAAGGAAAGGTAGAGGGCTCCATTAAAGGGAAAGGTATAATCACTATTGCTGAATCATCGGTAACCAAAGCTGACATCGATGCGACGAAAGTTGTTGTTTTAGGGCAGGTTGAAGGAAACATTACGGCAACAGAAATTGTAGAAATTGTTGCGTCAGGAAAAGTGTATGGTGATATCACGACGGATAAATTGTCCGTAGAGGAAGGGGCAGTTTTCACCGGAAAATGCGTTACAAAAACTTTAGAAAAAAAAGAGATTCCTCAGAAAGAAGGACCTAAAACAGATTCAAAAAGTGTATAAAAATAGGATTCACGCAGGGGAAATTCTTTTAGATGAAATTATCAAGAGAGGTTTAGACAAAAACCTCTCTTTTTTATTTGCAGTGCCCAGAGGCGGGGTGGAAATTGCTTATCCAATTGCAAAGGCCTTGAGAAAAGCCATTCTCCCTGTCATTATCCATAAAATACCTGCATCTTACAATTCTGAGCTTGCAATAGGCGCTGTTTCGATTACCGGGGAAGTTGTATTGAACGAACTGGCAGAAGGAGAAGCAAGCGATTACGTGGAAGCAGCAAAGGAAAAGACAATTGCAGAGCTTGAAAGAAGAGAAAAGGCGTTCGGACTGAAGTTTGATTATTCAGTTGTTAAAAAGAAGAATATATTAATTGTTGACGACGGCATTGCGACAGGCGAAACACTTTTCCTTGCCGCAAAAACTCTCAAAGCGTTGAACCCTGCAAAGCTTTATGTATTTGTGCCTGTTGCTTCACTTGAAGGGTATGAAAAGCTTAAGCAACTTGGCGAAGTCATTTGCCCGATAGTGGATAGATATTTTTACGCTGTGTCCCCGTATTACGATGAATTTCCCCAACTTACCGAAGAGACGGTCAAGAAATATATTCAGGAAAGTTTGAAGTTTGCCGAATAGGGAAGGTAAATTAAAACTCTTTTTCTTACCTTTGCATTGAAGTCGTGTTTTTATTTATGTCTGTACTGTATTTATATTAGAATTTGAATAAAGAGGAGAGTGGTTTAGAAGATGAAATATGTTTTTTTACTTT
>DBOM01000008.1 GCA_002299965.1 Caldiserica bacterium UBA646
TTGATATGTTTTAGAAAAGATTAAAAAGCATTATAATTTATTGATATGAAAATACATATTCTGACAATTTTTCCTGAGCTTTTTGAATGCGTGGAAAAGGAAGGAATTATTAAAATAGCAAATGAAAGAGGGTTGCTGGATCTTTATTTGCATAATCTTCGTGATTATACAAAAGATAAACACAGGACAACCGATGATACTCCATATGGCGGTGGCGCAGGGATGGTAATGCTTGCAGACCCGGTTATTAAAGGTATTGCTGATATAGAAAAAAAGTTCGGGTCAAGTTACAAGGTGATGCTTACTCCGCAGGGAGAGCAGTTTACTCAAGAAACGGCAAATTTCTTAAAAGATAAGGAATCTCTTCTTTTTATTCCAGCTCATTATGAAGGCATTGATGAAAGAGTGATTGAGCTGGCGGATATGGAATTATCGACTGGTGATTATGTGGTGAGTGGCGGCGAATTGCCTACAATGCTTGTTGTTGATGCAGTTGTGCGTCTTATCCCTGGAGTGCTTGGAAACAGATCTTCTTTGAGTGAAGAAAGCTTTGAGAATAATCTTCTCGAGTATCCTCAATATTCGCGCCCAAGAGAAATATCTGGCAAAGAAGTGCCTGATGTACTTATTTCAGGACATCACGAAAACATAAAAAAATGGAGATTAAAACAATCGTTAAAAAGAACCTTGATAAAAAGGCCAGATTTGATCCTCAAAAAAAGATTTACAAAGGAAGAAAAAGAGCTTTTGAAAGAAATAAAAAATGAACTGGAAGAGGTTTTGAAGGAGATACTAAATAGGTGAAGCTCTATACTGCTTTGCTACACTATCCTGTATATAACAAAAATGGGGAAATAATTGTCACAAGCATTGTTATTCATGATATTCATGATATGGCGCGTGCCGGAAAAACATTTGGTGCAAAAAATTTATATATTGTGCAGCCCTTTGAAAAGGAAAGGGCAATTGTTGAACGAATAAAAAGATTTTGGGAAACAACCGGCAAAAAATATAATCCAAACAGGAATGAAGCAATCGAAATTGTCAAGCTTTCTGAAAGTTTTGAAGAAACAATTGCGGATATAACTGGAATGGAAAGCGAAAAACCTATTATCATAGGAACGTCAGCACAAGAAAAAGACGCAAGGATGATAAATTATGATGAAGTACACAACTTCCTCGCAAAAGATACTCCGGTACTTATCGTGTTTGGTACGGGTTGGGGAATAGCCGGGGAAGCTCTTAAAAAAATAGATTTTTTCCTTCCCTCCATTAAAGGAACGGGCACATTTAACCATCTATCGGTAAGAAGCGCATTTTCCATTGTTCTGTACAGATTAAGCACCGCATTATAGGATGTTAAATCTCGTTCGCCGTTTTTCTTTATCTATAATTGTTGGGGTTAGGCAAATACTTAGTTTAATACTGGGTTTTATCATGTTGTAAGTGTATTGACACGGAATAAAAATAACATATAATTGCGTAAAATAGTGTAGAAAAAGGTAAAATGAAAACTTTTAATGAAAGTGCAAGGGAGGACATCGAAGAGCCTCCACCTAAATACCTGAAAAGTCAAAGGACTCTTTATGTTTTATTCAATCATATTTTTCTAAAAATTTCCGGAGGGAAAAATGCAAAAAGCTCTAATCCTTTGTGAAAAAATGTTTGATTCCACAGAGGGGAAAACAGCACACGGATTACTGCGATATTCAAAACGATTTGAAATTGTTGGCATTATCGATTCTTTTCACAATGGAGAAGATTCAGGAGTAGTTCTTGATAACGTTTACAATGGTATTCCTTTCTACAAAAATATTGCAGATGCTATTAATGCAAATCCTGACGCAAAATTCTTGATCATAGGTATAGCAACTGACGGCGGACGATTGCCACACTTTTTCAGGCCAATTATTGCTTACGCTATTTCGCATAAAATGAGCATTGTAAATGGGTTGCATGAATATTTATCGGAAGACCGTGAATTTTTAAAACTTGCCGCTTTACATGGAGTAGACCTCATTGATGTAAGAAAACTGTCCTCGGGGTCTCATTTCTTTAGCGGCGAAATCGAAAATGTAAAAGCTGTCAAAATTGTTATTCTTGGCACGGATTCGGCTATCGGGAAAAGAACTACGGCATTAAAGATTAAAGAAGCGCTTATCAATAATGGCCTCAAAGTTACATTTATTGGTACAGGGCAAACTTCATGGATGCAAGGAGAAAAATACGTATCTATCATTGATTCAACAATAAATGACTTTGTATCAGGAGAACTTGAACATATTACAGTTCAGGCATACTATGAAGAGAATCCGGATGTTATTATCATTGAAGGGCAAGGAAGCATTCTTCACCCTGCCTACCCAGGGGGGTTTGAAATTATTGCTTCGGTAAGGCCAGATGCAATTATTTTGCAGCATGCACCAAAAAGAATGAAATTTGATGGATTTAGTAATTATGTTATTCCTTCTTTAAAGAGATTTATTTTTATCATAGAAGCACTTTCTAGAAAAAAAATCATTGCAGTTACAATAAATCATGAAAGAATGAAAAAATACGAACTAGAAAAGATGGAGAAAAACATAGAGAAGCGGTATCATATACCGGCAACTGATCCACTATGGGATGGAACTGATAGAATTACCGATATTATTTTATCTCGCTTTCCTTCATTGAAGAAGAAGGTTTTAGAAAAAGGCAAGGTATGTATAAGAGTATAACAAACCTGCAAAGGATCACTATTGAGGGGTTAAAAATTAAAAACAGCCATATATCGGCGAAGTACACTGTAATAGATGCATATAACAATACTGAGTCGTTTACTATTCATTTCTCATACAAACCGGAAATAGAAAAAAGGTTCATTGAGCCTTTTGCAGGACTTATTGTATCTGCGCCTGCAATAAACTATGCACTTTTTTCTGAGGAGATTATCTTTGATGTCCCACTTTCAAGTGAAGAAATTGATTTTATCAAGTTAATGTGCCAGGTTACGGCAAAAGATATTCTGGTAAATAAGTTTATAAATAAAACAAAGTTTATCAAAGAAGACGTAAGGGAAAATTTATTGAGGGAAATTGAATCAATAGAACTATCCTTGAGTGATCTCTGTTTCCCTAATAAAAAGATAAAGATGGAAAACTATTCCATGGATACTAATAAAGCATTAATCCTTTCTTCCGGGGGGAAAGAATCGCTCCTATCCTACGGGTTTCTTAAGGAAGCGGGATTTGTAACCTATCCAGCGTTTTTTAACGAATCGGGAAGACATTGGCTTACGGCAATTACTGCATACAGAGAATTCAGTGAAAGAGACAAAAATACACTCAAAGTTTGGTCGAATGTGGATAGACTTTACAATTTTTTCTTGAGAAAACTAACTTTCATAAAGTCAAACTACTGGAAAATTAATAAAGATACATACCCAATAAGGCTGTTTATCTTCGGGCCATATATTGTCTCTTTTTTACCTTATATAATAAAAGAATCCATAGGAAATATTCTTCTTGGGAATGAATTTGATGACACGGCCCTTTTTGCTAATAGTACTAACGTTAAAAAAGGTTTTACGCATTATTATGGGATATACGACCAGACGGCTGAATTCGACAAAGCTGTAACTGAATTTTTAAATAGAGATGGTGTACATGTGACACAATGGTCAATTGTAAGAGCTCTTTCCGGATTCCTTGTAGAAAAGATTCTTGGAAAGAATTTTCATGACCTATTTATGCTTCAGCATTCCTGTCATAATGTACATATTGAGGGTGGTAGGATTACACCGTGCGGAAAATGCAGAAAATGCCTTGGCGTCGAGCTTTATTTAGCAGGGAATGGATTAAATGGGGAAAAGATAGGTTATAAAAGAGAAGACATTGAGCAATTACTTACAAGGTTAGAAAAAACAAAATTAGGGTTAGACGAGAAAGAATTTCAGCATGCCCTTTTTAATACAACAGGAGGGAAAAAAGGAAAAGAATTTAAGGAAATAGAAACCCTCCAGTTTAATACTATTACATCTCCAATAGAAAACATTCCGGTTTATGCAAGGGGAAAGGTTATCCCTACTCTTCTTGCTTATGTGCCAGAGGTATATTTTAATGGAATGTTCTTCAGTAAAGATGTTTTTGTGGAGAAAGAAATATGGAAATAGAAATTTTGCATCTCTCTTTTGAAGAATTAGACAATTTTATTCAAGAAAGGGATTTTTCTATAAAAAATGATTTTATTTTTATGGTGGAAAAAACAGAAGAAAAAGATTTTACCTCTTTCCTAATTAAAAAAATGCCTTTCAAGACAGAAATTACAAGCAAAGAATTTAAAAAAGAATTTAAAATAAATCAATACAGAGATAGGCTAAAAGAGATAATTCAAAGAGATAAAATTAGTTTCAAGGCAATTTGTAATGGCGAGATCTGCGGAGTTATTGTTGCAGAAAATGAACAATGGGAGGACACTATATTTATATATGAATTTATGATGGATAAAGCATTTCGAAGTATGGGAATAGGTTCGCAATTATTAAAAGCAGTAAAAAAAGCTGCCAGATCAAAAAATGTGAGTCAACTAATGCTTCAAGTTGAATGCAGAAACTATTCTGCTATTTCTTTTTATATAAGCAGAGGATTTAAAATTATAGGAGTAATACAGAGAAGAATTCCGGTTCTTCTACTTGGTGATCATATTGAAAAATTTAGAAAGGAGGTGAAAAAGGATGAAGAAACAGGATCTTATTGATGCGCTTACCAAAAAAACAGGCTTGAAGAAAAAAGAGACAGAGCAGTTTTTAAGCGCATTTACAGAAACAGTTTCAGAATCATTAAAAGCTGGTGAAAAGGTTGCTCTTATCGGATTTGGTACTTTTGGAGTGAAAAAAAGAGCAGGACGAACGGGAGTAAATCCAAGAACCAGGGCAAAGATCCAAATTCCTGCAACGACAGTGCCTTTCTTTAAAGCAGGGGAAACCTTGAAAAAGGCAGTAAAGTAGAAAAGCAGTAAAAAATAAAAGGGAAAGGAAAATTCTTTCCCTTTTATTTTTCTATGTAGCATGTTGTATCTCTTAGCTCTTCAGCTAAAAACAAAGCGAATAAATTGTATTTACTTTGCGATGCTTTGAAAGTTTTTGCGTAATTTGCTTTAGTCATTTTTGTCTGCGAGGAGTAGGTAATCTTATTTGGCTTAAAATAGTTTAATCAAACAAATCATACTTGCTTTAACCAGGTTTAGAAAATCTTGCATAGTTTTTTCTTGCAGGCTCTGCGCATCTATAAACCGTTAAGCATATCTATTGACTTTCCCAAAAAATAATGATAGACTTTAAATAATCAAAAAAAGGAGGGAGAAATATGAAAAGTACAATTACAAACTTAACAAAAGCATTTATTGGGGAAAGCCAGGCAAGGAATCGTTATACTTTCTATGCAAATCTTGCCAAAAAAGAAGGATTTGAGCATATCGCAGGGATTTTTTTGTTAACAGCTGAAAACGAAAAGGAGCACGCTAAATGGCTGTTCAGATTAATCAACGACCTTAAAAAACAGAGCGACGAAAACTTAGACGAAATAAAGGTCGAAGCTTCAGCTCCAACAATTTTAGGTACTACTGCTGAAAACTTAAAAGCAGCAATAGCGGGTGAAAACTATGAACATACTGAGATGTACCCGGAGTTTGCA
>DBOM01000034.1:0-4325 GCA_002299965.1 Caldiserica bacterium UBA646
ACGTCAAAGCAAAAAAGATAAATGCAAAAGGAAAGCTTGTATTTCCCGGGTTTATTGACGCGCACACGCATCTTGGGCTTTATGCACTCGAGGGAGGAGAGGAAAGTATGGATGGGAACGAAATGACAAATCCATCAACTCCCGGCATGCGGGCAATTGACGCAATAAATCCGGATGATCCTGCCTTTAAAGATGCGCTTTCAGCAGGCATCACAATGATATTTACGGGCCCGGGTTCGGGAAATGTAATAGGCGGGCAAAGCGTGATTATAAGAACATTTGGAAAAACAATAGAAGAGATGATTATCAAAAATCCTGCAGGGGTAAAATGCGCATTTGGCGAAAACCCCAAGCGCGTTTACACGGAAAAACATCAACTTCCCACAACAAGAATGGGTACAGCAAAAGTATTCAGAGAAACGCTTGCCAAAGCAAAAGAATATGCAGAAAAGAAAAATACAAAGAAAAAACCACCCTTCAGCCTGGATATGGAGGCCTTGCTTCCTGTAATGCAACATAAAC
Source organism: Caldiserica bacterium UBA646 (assembly GCA_002299965.1). Lineage (GTDB taxonomy): Bacteria > Caldisericota > Caldisericia > Caldisericales > Caldisericaceae > UBA646. The sequence goes on from DBOM01000034.1 coordinate 523, forward strand.
TCCCACTCAGGATCCACTCACACAGGGCTGACGATATCCTCACGGCAGTGCGGATTGCAAAACACGAATTCGGATTAGACCTTGTCATCGAGCACGGCACAGATGCAACAAGGATAAGAGAAGTATTGGCAAAAGAAAAAGTGCCTGTCGTAGCAGGACCTTTACTTGACACCTCTCCAAAAGCAGAAACAAGCTCTTCTTCATTTTCAACCCCTGCCCTTCTGGATAAAGCAGGTGTCCTTACAGCATTAATGACAGACCACCCTGTTATCCCCATACAGTGCCTGCCTCTTCAAGCAGGACTGGTTGCTTACCACGGAGGAGCAGGAGAAGAAAACGCCTTGAAAATGATAACGATCAATCCGGCACGCATACTTAAAATTGATAAAGAGTATGGAAGCTTAGAAGAAGGTAAAGTGGCAGATTTATCCATCTATTCGAAACACCCTTTCAGTTCAACAGCCAAAGCGGAATTAGTCATTGCAAATGGAAATATAGTATATGAGAGGTGAAAAAATGTATAAAATCATAGCAGAAAAAATATTTGACGGCACGAAAATCATTGAAAACGCAATCATTCTCTTCGACGAAAGCGGCATCAAATATGTAGGAAAAGACAATAAAGAAAAAACAAAAAACACGTTCAAAGCAAAATTTGCAACACCAGGATTTATCGACATCTCTTCCGGTATTGGCCTTAAGGAAGAATCTTTAGGGCGAATAGAAGGAAACGATCTAAACGAAGAGGCAAATCCAATAACGCCGGAACTTCTTGCATTAGACGGCATTAACCCGTATGATGAAAGTTTTCCTAAAACGGTAAAGGGAGGTGTTACTACAAGTTTTGTTTTGCCAGGCCTTTCAAATAATATTGGGGGAAGAGGGGCAATTATACACAACTCGGGTGACACAATAAAAGATATGACTATCGAATCACCTTTTGGCATGCGTTTTTCCGTTAACAGTATTCCAAAATCTATCTACATCCCGCAAAAGAAAATGCCGATGACAAGAATGGGCAGTGCGTATCTAATAAGAGAAGCGCTTTACAAAGCAAAAGAATATGGAGGAAAGAAAAAGAAACAATTTTCCATGCAGGAAGAATCTCTTCTCCCCGTTGTGGAAGGCAAACAAAAAGCATTCTTTGCCGCTCTCCGTGCAGACGATATCGCGACAAGCATTAGAATAACAAAAGAATTCAACCTGAATGCAGTTATAACTTTTGCAATTGAAAGCGACCTTGTTCTGGACCTTATCAAAGAAAACAAAATACCAGTTGCATTTGGCCCTGTTATACTGTCGCGTTTCGGAAGAGAATTAAAACATCTTTCACCAAAAGTTCCTGCAACACTCATAGAAAATGGCGTTGAAACAGCAATTATATCGGGACATCCATTGTATCCCGCAGAATTCCTCCGCATTCAGCTTGGTCTCATTATTGCCGAAGGGACAAGCGCAGAAAAAGCACTGGCAACAGTTACGTCAGCCCCGGCAAAAATACTGGGAATGAAAAAATACGGAACAATTAAAAAAGGTGCTATGTCAGATCTTGTTTTGTTCGACGGAGATCCGTGGGAAACAAAAACCGCAATAAAAAATGTATTCATAAATGGAAAATTAATACAATAATTTAAGAAGACAGGGGGGATTCCCCCTTGCTTTTTTCTCTTAACATTGAAGCTTTGACAAGTGCGTATTTGAACAGAGCCGGAGCAAAAAGATCTGTGACAATGATAACAGCAATAGTTATCACCTTTATTGTGCCGCCAATCTCAGGGAATGCACTTTCGATGAGCAAAACTAAAACAAGGGAAAGACCTGATTGATTAATTAGGCCAACCGAACCAAATTTCCTTATAATAGAGTCTTTTGTCCCAATTATCAATCCGAGTTCTGTGAAAATCCATTTTACGCCAATAAGTATTAGAGTGATAGGAAGGAGCTTAATTATCATATGGACATCTGTCAATGCATGAACAAGTGCAAAAAATAGCAGATAAATAGCAGGGGAAATACTATCCAAAACCTTCTGGAATTCTTTTCCTGCAAATGTAAAATTCTGGATAAAAAAACCGGTAATAATACTGACAATCAGTGGATCAATATGAATAAAGCGCAATTGAGAGACAAGAAAAGCAAGAATAAATATAAAAACTGACAATTCAACATTTACATGTCTCATATACAAAGCTACAAGAACTCCAACAACAACCCCTACTGCAAGAGAGCCTACCAGCTCCAACACAACAAAAACAGCAGAAGAGTTTCCCCCGCTTAAAACAGGAATAAGTATTGCAAAAAGTAAAATTACAAAAATATCTTTTAAAATGGCAATACCAAGAATTTTATCTCCCATTTCCGTCTTCTTGACACCACTTTCTTTTATCACGGCAATAGTTGAAAGAGGAGATTTTAAAATAAGGAGTGCTCCCAGTAAGATCGCGGCTTTAAGGGGTGTTTCAAGTGAAATTCTTTTGAAAAACAACAGGGAGGTGATAAACACACCTGAAAAAGTAACACAAGCAATAGACAGAGTAAGCCTTACAATATCCTTGCCATGTTTTTTAAGGAACGACATTTTCATTTCCATTCCCGATTGTATGGCAATAAAAACAAGGGCAATTTCAGTAATAAAGGTTAAATTATTCAATGGCTCAAAATTCATAAGACCGAAAGAATAAGGAGAAAGAACGAGTCCCGCTATAAGATAACCTGAAATAGCAGGGAAACGGAGCCGCTCAAAAAATTTCCCTAAAAAAAACCCTATAATAATAAAAAAAGCCAAAGAAAGGACTATATCAGTCAAAAGAGGTGGAGATACTACAATTCTTTTCACCAAAAACAGCAAAAAAGTAAAAAGTGCTGATAATATTAAGTAGTTCATTTTCCCCTCCGATGAAGGAATTCAAAAATAACGAGCAAAATAAAATAAGAGATCGCTGTAAATGTGATAAGGTAAGGAATTCCAGTCTCTAGCGAAAGCGCTATACTTAACGCTCCAATAGGGATAAAAAATATGCTTTTCTTCTTAAACAGCGGGAAAACAAAAAAGAATCTAATAAAAGTATACCCAATTAAAAATAAAAAAATAACAACGCTCCCTAGATGAAAAAACAAACCGGATGAGAACAAAAGCACTAAAAACAAAGGTTGTTCAATTCTGTTTACCAGCGTTGATGAATGAGAGGGCTCAGAGAAAAAAGCTATAACAAAACCCATAAAAAGGGCAGAAAGAATAATCGAAGTATTAAACATCTGCGAAAGAGACGCGACGAGAAGTAAAAAACCAAAGGAAAGGATATACATTTCCATTTTATCCAAAATGCGCTCGAAAGGAATAATCAAAAACCCGGCCAACCCAAGAACAACAGATATCAAAACCCCCTTAAAGCCATACATGGCAACGGTATAATATATCAAAACCAGTACAATGCTCAATTCGCCAGCAATAACAGGCCTTTTACCCTTTTTAATGCTGAAAAGTACAGACGAAGAAGGAATAGAAAATATTGCAGAAAGAGGAATAGCCATATCAAACGGATAGAAAAAACGTAAAATAAAGAAAAAAAGGAAGAAGTTTAAAGAAACTAAAAACCCGTAAAGAAAAGATTTAGCTCTAATTGCTTTCAGTATTCCCTTCTCAAATTGGATTCCAAAGCTAAATCCGGCAAATGCAAGGGCAAAAACAATAAGCGGGTAAAGACTGATTAAAAAATCTTGCCCAGAAAAAACAAACGAAAGGATAACGCCAAGTATAAAAATTTCCAGCCCGGCAAAACGGAAAAACCCTCTTTTTTTCTCAA
>DBOM01000034.1:4628-13707 GCA_002299965.1 Caldiserica bacterium UBA646
AACCCTCTTTTTTTCTCAAAAATAATACGGGAAGAGAAAAAAGAAATGGCAATAACAAAAAGAATGATCGCAAAATATCCTTTCACCTTATCTTCCCTCCGTTTTTAATCTTTAAATTCCTCCGACGCATTCTTCTAAATCTTCCCTCATATACGCATGGAACATTCCCTTCGTATTGTAATGAAAGGAGATATTCCCCATCTTATCCAGAGCAATAAGTCCCGCTTTGCCATTAATGACATCGAGGTCTTTTATAGATTGCGCAACGGCTTTATCTAAATCCATTTTTTCAAGATAGAATCCTATTCTCACTGAAAGTACAAGGCGCATAATGTCTTCGCCAATACCTGTCGAAACAGCCCCAAAAGAATCATTTGCATAAAATCCTGAACCAACAAGCGGCGAATCGCCGACTCTTCCCAGATGCTTAAATGGCACACCGCCCGTAGAAACAGCAACTGCAATCTTCCCTGTTCCGTCCAATGCTACTGCTCCTACAGTATCACCGAACCGTGTTTTTCTATAAAGTTTCACAGTACGCTCGGTAAGAAAATATTGCAGCGGTTCAAATTGCATCCCCATTTCCTTTGCAAATGCCTCAGCACCTTTGCCTGTTAAAAAATTATGTTCTGATTTTTCCATAACAAAACGGGCAAGTTCAACAGGACTTTTCACGCAAGTTACAGCAGAAACTGCTCCCATATTTAGCGTACTCCCATCCATTATGCCTGCGTCCATCTCTACATTACCTTCTTCATTAAGGTAAGAACCTCTGCCTGCATCAAATAAAGGATGGTCTTCAAGAACTTTTACTGCCTCTACAACTGCATCAATTGAACTTTTTCCATTTTTTAGAACAGAAAAACCAGTAGAGCATGCCTTTTTGCATACATCCACGCGAATGGGAACTTCTTCCTCAGATTTAATATCACCTGCACCACCATGCACAATAATTCTTAACATATTACGCCTTCCTTTTTTTTGTTTAATAATACCAAAAAGATGGGTTTGGTCAAAGCGCAGTAAAAAAATAATATATTATTGACAATAACGAATAAACCTGTATATTATATTGACAGTGGGGCTATAGCTCAGTTGGGAGAGTGCCTCCTTGGCGTGGAGGAGGTCAGGGGTTCAAATCCCCTTAGCTCCACCAGTTTTTTATTTTTTATAGAGGAAATATGGAAAAAGAATACAATTACTCAGAAATTCAAAAAAAATGGCAAAAATATTGGGAAGAAAATAATTTTTACAGAGCAGAAGATTTCTCAGAAAAGCCAAAATATTATATTATGGTAATGTACCCGTATCCGTCAGGTTCCGGGCTTCATGTAGGCCACTGCAGAAATTACATCCCAGCAGATGTAGTAGCCAGATACAAAAGAATGAAAGGTTTTAACGTGCTAAATCCAATTGGATATGATGCGTTTGGTTTGCCTACTGAAAACTACGCGATAGAAAAAGGTATACCACCACAGGAAATTACAAAAAAAAATATAGAAATATTTAGACAACAACTAAAAAATCTCGGCATTTCTTACGATTGGACAAGGGAAATAAATACCTCGTCTCCTGAATATTATAAATGGACGGAATGGTTTTTCCTTCTTTTGTACAAGCGAGGTCTTGCATACAAAGATTACAGCGCTCAATGGTGGTGTCCGCACTGCAAAACAGTACTTGCCAATGAACAACTTATAAATGGCAAATGCTGGCGTTGTGATACTCCCGTTGTAAAAAAAAGGCTGGCAGAATGGTTTTTTAAAATTACAGAATACGCCGATGCGTTAGAAAAAGATTTAGAAACAATTGACTGGCCCGAAAAAATCAAGTCAATGCAAAAAAACTGGATCGGCAAAAGCAAAGGGACAGAAATAAACTTCAAGGCAGCAACCGCAGATGGCACTGAATACGATATCCCTGTTTTTACCACACGGATAGACACAATTTTTGGTGTCACATTCCTCGTTGTTGCGCCCGAGCATTCTCTTGCAAAAACGCTCACAACAGAAGAAAACAGAGAAAAAGTTCTTGAATACATCAAAAAAGCGGAAAGTGAAAAAGAAATAGATCGCTTATCCACAGAAAAGGAAAAGACTGGCATATTTACAGGCTCCTATGCTATGAATCCGTTAAATAATGAGAAAGTGCCTATTCTTGTAGGCGATTACGTTGTTGGGACATACGGGACTGGCGCAGTAATGAGTGTACCCGCACATGACCAGAGAGATTTCGTTTTTGCCAAAAAATATAAATTGCCGATAAGACAGGTAATAAGCCCTGACGGAAAAGAACACGAGCTAACTGAAGCATATACAGAAGACGGCATTTTGATAAATTCAGGAGCATTTAGCACATTAAAGAGTAATGAAGCAAGAGAGAAACTTGCAACACACATTGAAAAAAATCATTTAGGAAAATCCGTTACCAGATCCCATATCAGGGATTGGCTGATATCAAGGCAGAGATACTGGGGCGCTCCAATACCTGTTATCCATTGTGAGAAACACGGAATAGTACCTGTGCCAGAAGAAAATTTACCCGTCCTTCTGCCTGATGAAGTAGATTTTACGCCAAGAAACACAGGAGAATCGCCACTCGCCAATGACCTTGACTTTGTAAACACTACCTGCCCAATATGTGGTGGACCAGCAAAAAGAGAAACCGACACACAGGATGGCTTTGCTTGTTCTTCGTGGTACTATCTACGCTATGTAGATCCTCATAACGACAAAGCTCCTTTTGACCGCAAAAAAAGTGATTATTGGCTCCCCGTTGACCTTTACATTGGCGGCGCAGAACATGCCGTAATGCACCTCCTCTATTCGCGCTTTTATGCAAAAGTAATGTATGACGCGGGGCTTATCGGCTTTAACGAACCATTTAAAAAACTACTGAATCAAGGGATGATACTGGGAATAGACCATCAAAAGATGAGTAAATCAAAAGGAAACGTAGTAAATCCAGATGATGTGATAAAACAGTACGGCGCAGATACGCTACGCATGTACATTTTATTTATGGGTCCTTTTGACCAGGATGCTATATGGAGCGTAGAAACTATAAACGGGACACACAGATTTATAAAAAAATTGTGGACATTATTTACCAGTGCAATAGAAGAAAAGAAAACAGAAAAAGTTACACTCAGGAAAGAAAAAGAAATAAACGTGATACAAGATAAAATGATCCAAAAAATTACAGATCAACTTGAAAACTACAAATTCAATACAACGATAAGCAGCTTCATGGAATGGCTCAACTTCCTCAACAAATCTGCCCGAGAAATACCAGACATCATAAAAACAGACGCATTTACGGAAACAATGGAAACATTTATCAAAATGCTTGCACCAATCGCCCCGCACATGGCAGACGAGCTATGGAGCAGATTAGACCATAAAGAGAGCGTACATTTAGAGCAATGGCCACAAGCAACAGGGATTTATAAAGAAGAGAAGGTAAGCATTGTCCTGGAAGTAAATGGAAAAGTAAGAGATACAATTGAAATAGGAAAAGACACGGATGAACAAACTGTAAAAGAAATTGCATCGAACAGAGAGAAAATTAAAAAAATGACATCAGAAGGAACAATTTTAAAGATAATATATGTTAAAAACAAATTGCTTAACATTGTATTAAAAAAATAATTCATTATAATAACACGGCTGTAAAAGTTATAAAATAGAAAAAGGAGTTGAAAGCAATGGCGAACCCCAAGAAAAAAACAACAAAAAGTAAAAAGGGAATGAGACAGTGGAAAGAAAAGATTAAATCACCCAATTTGATTGAGTGTCCTCACTGCCACAATTTTATTCTTTCTCACCACGTCTGCCCTTATTGCGGATATTACAATGGAAAACCTGTTGTTGCAATGAAAACAAAAAAAGCGAAGAAACCAACAACTTAATATGCATATTGCATTAGATGGCATGGGGGGAGATTATGCCCCTCAAGAAACAGTAAAAGGAGCAATAGAGACTTTAAAAGAATTAGAAGACATCCAGATTATCATAACCGGCGATAAAAGTTTAATTCAAAAAGAACTGCTCAAATATCCTTCAAAGCTGAAAGATAGAGTGTCTATATATCCTACAACACAAATTGTTACGATGCACGATCATCCAAAAGACGCACTTCTTACAAAAAAAGATTCCTCTCTGTACAAAGCAATAGAACTCGTAAAAAACAAAGAGGCAGTAGGAATTGTCAGTGCAGGGAATACTGGCGCACAAATGGCTATTTCACTATTTGTACTGGGCAGAATAACAGGAATAATACGCCCTGCAATCGCAGTACCTATGCCCTTTCCACATTCAATGGGCCTGCTAATAGATGCCGGAGCAAATACTGATTGCAATACAAAACAGCTTGTCCAATTTGCTCTCATGGGCAAAATATACCTTGAAAACATGTTGAAAAGAAAAGTAACCATAGGGCTTTTGAATATAGGAACCGAGGAAGAGAAAGGATCAAAACTTACACAAGAGGCTTATCAATCACTTAAAAACATGTTTGAAGAATTTAAAGGACATATAGAAGGGGATAAAATACTAACAGGAGAGGTAGATGTAATAGTTACAGATGGCTTTACCGGGAATATAGCACTAAAAACAATAGAAGGCACCGCTGAGCGTATTGTCAGCACATTAAAAGCAGAAATCAAAAAAAGCAATCTCGCAGCCGTGGGAGCACTACTTATGAAAAATGCAATGAAAAACCTATTTAAACAACTCGATTACGAAACATTTGGCGGTTCACCTCTTCTGGGAACAAACGGTATTTCTATTATCGCACATGGCCGCTCATCACACGTTGCAATAAAGAACGCCATCAAAATGTGTTACAAAATGGAAAAAGAAAAGATTATTGAAAAAACAATTCAACAACTAAATCATGGAAACTTTGCATAAAACAATTTACACCAAACTTAGAATGCTCGAGAAATTTATAAAAAGGAGAATTCCCTTTTCGAAAAGGAAATTATTCATTATGGCAATTACTCATTCCTCGTTCAGCGGAGAATTTCCTGACTACCCATCAAATGAAAGACTTGAATTTTTAGGAGATACAGTGCTATCACTTGCTGTTACAGACTACCTCTTCAGTCACTATCCATTCCTTTCAGAAGGCGAACTTAGCAAAAAACGAGCTTACATAGTAAGCGAAAAAGGCCTGTCAGAAAAAGCGCTGTCGCTAAACATAGGAGACATCCTGCTATTCGGAAAAGGAGAAGAAAGGAGCGGAGGCAAGTTCAAAAAAGCGTTGCTTGCAGACGCCCTTGAAGCAATTATTGCGGCAATATTCATCGCATTTGGATTTGCTGAAGCAGAAAAATTTATCTTAAGAATACTGTCGCCGGAATTGAAAGAGGTCGAAAACATAGAAACAACAGACTACAAAACACAACTGCAAGAAATCACTCAAAAAAAATTCCATACCACGCCTGAATACATAATAGTAAAAGAAACTGGATCCCCGAGAAATAAAATGTTTTTTGCAAAAGTATCGCTCGATGAAACCATATTAGGACAGGGAAAAGGAAGCTCTAAAAAAGAAGCAGAAGAACATGCAGCTAAAGAGGCGCTACAAAATGAAATTATTAAAAACGATCAAGAAAATATTTGAGAAAAACGATAGCAATTCCATTGAAAATATTGAAGAATTCATGCTTGAAAACAACTTCGGCGTGGAATTTGCTGAAAATTTCATTGAAAAAATCAGAGAAGAGAGAGTTACAGACAAAAATATAGAAGAAACTCTAAAAGAAAGTATAAAAAACATTTTAGACAATACTGATCCAAAAATACATTTCGCTAACAGCATCCCTGCCGTGTTTCTCTTCGTAGGCACAAACGGGACAGGTAAAACAACAAGCATAGCAAAATTGGCACACCTCTACAAAAACCAGGGCAAAAAAGTAATGTTAGTTGCAGGAGATACATTCAGGGCAGCAGCATCAAAACAATTAGAAATATGGGCAACCAAATTAAACATTCCGATAGTAATGCAAAAAGAGGGAAGCGACCCTGGAGCAGTGGTATTCGATGGTTTAAATAGCGCTGTAAGCAAAAATATAGACATTCTGCTTATAGATAGCGCGGGGAGAGTAGAAACAAAGAAAAACCTGCTGAAAGAACTCCAAAAAATAGAACGCGTCATCGAAAAAAAAATTGGCCGTAAGCCAGATGAAACATTGCTTGTGCTTGACGCATATACGGGACAAAACGGTCTTGCTCAAATTGAAATATTCTCATCAATGGTGAACATTTCAGGCATAATACTTACAAAAATTGATGGCAGCTCCTCTGGAGGAATAATAATACCAATCGTCCAAAAATACGGAATACCCGTAAAGTTCATTTGCACAGGCGAAAACATAGAAGATATAGAGCAATTTAATACAGAAGCATTTATTAAAATGCTTTCTGGTTGACAAATCTGAATTTTTGTATATTATTGCTAAAAACAGGAGGCAAAAATGAAACAAAAAATATTGACACCAAAAGAGAAAAAAATACTTAAAAAAATGCACATAAAAGAACTTATGGAAACATACCCGGGGCTTCTTACAGACAAAGAAAACAAAATTCTTACCATGTTTATACAAAGAAACGCAACCGGAGCAAATATAGCAAGAAAGCTAAACATTTCACGGCAGGCAGTGCATGACCACGTAAGAAGAGCACTAACGCGCATGGAAAATTGCGAAAATAAAATAGGAAATATGGAAAAAAATAAAAAAACGTCGCTATACATAGGTAAGATGAGAATAGTACTTGAAACAATAGCAAAAGAAACTCCTAAGCAGAAAAAAGCATTAGAGAAAGCGTTAAGCATGCTGAAGGAAATAGAAAAAAACACTTAAGGAAGTGATTGCTTATCTTTGACAATTTAAAAATAAATTTACAAATCATTTTCAAAAAATTACGCAGTAAAGGAAAACTCTCAAACGAAGATATAAAAAACAGTTTAAGGGAAATACGGGTTACTTTGCTCGAAGCAGACGTAAACTATAAAATTGCAAAAGAAATTGTAGATAAAGTTGCAGAAGAAGCAAAGAAGCAAAATATTGTGGAGAGTCTTACTCCTGCCGAACAAATTATCACAATCCTTTATAATGAAATTAAAAATATTCTTGGCGACGCATCTCCTATTAATATCGAACCTAATAAAAGAAATCTTGTTATGCTTGCAGGCCTACAGGGAAGCGGAAAAACAACAACAGCAGCAAAATTAGCCAAATTTTTAAAAGAACAAGGAAAACGTCCCCTTCTCATACCTTTTGATTTTAAAAGGCCGGCTGCAATGGAGCAACTTATAGCGCTTGCAAAGAATAATAACCTTGAAGTATTCGAAGAAATGACGGGCAATCCCATCCTTGTATTAAAAAAAGCATTGGCTTATATGGAAAACAATCAATTTAATGTAGGGCTAATAGACAGTGCGGGAAGAAAAGAAATAGATACAGAAACAATGGAAGAGTTAAGGACGGTAGCAAACACATTTACCATAAACGAAACTCTACTTGTGCTTGACAGTACAATAGGGCAAGGAGCACTTAAAATTGCAGAAGGATTTGAGCAATATATCCCACTTACAGGTGGCATCTTTACAAAATACGACAGCAGCGCAAAAGGTGGAAGTATCCTTTCCTTTCGGTATGTAACAGGAAAACCCGTAAAATTTATAGGAGTAGGCGAAAAAATAGACGACCTCGAAATATTCCACCCGGAAAGGGTAGTATCAAAAATCGTAGGGAGGGGAGACCTTGCAACACTCGCTGAAAAAGCAGAACGAACAATATCCCAGGAGGAAGGCAAAGATTTATTCGAAAAGATACAAAATGACACTTTTGACTTAAATGATTACAAAAATCAATTAGAGGCAATCAAAAAAATGGGCGGATTTTCCAGTATTCTTTCATCAATGCCAGTAATCCCCGGAATGAATTTAAATGCATTAAACGATGAAAAAATGCTTATAAAAACAGAAGCAGTTATAAACGGAATGACAAAAGAAGAGAAAGCAAGCCCGGAAATTATAGATGGCTCAAGAAAAAAAAGAATAGCAAAGGGTTCAGGCGTAACAAACCATGAAATAAACGTGTTTCTAAAAAACTATACAATGTTCAAAAAGTTTATGCAGGGTACAAAAAATGCAAAAAGTATTGACCAAATCCTTAAATTAAGGTAAAATGGTTAGTATAAAAAAGTTTACAAGGAGGTTCTATATTGGCTGTAAAAATTAAATTATCTAGAGTAGGGGCACTTCATCGGGCATCCTACAGACTTATTGTTACTGATTCGCGCAACGCGACGGATAGCAATTTTATTGAAATTGTCGGGTTCTGGAATCCTATTCCAGAAAAAGAAGAAATCCAGTTAAAGAAAGATCGTATTCTGGACTGGCTTAAAAAAGGTGCACAGCCTACTGATTCAGTAAAAAAAATTCTGGAAAGAGGCAACGTGTGGAAAGAGTTTATGGAATCTAAAAAGGGAGGCAGTAAATAATGAAAGAATTGGTTGAAACTATCGTAAAAGCATTAGTTGATGTGCCAGAAGAAGTTGTCATCACAGAAATTGCAGGAGACCAGGCAGTCATCTATGAAATCAAAGTGGCGGATAAAGATATCGGCAAAGTTATTGGCAAACAGGGCAGAACAGCAAATGCGCTTAGAGTAATTGTAAAAGCAGCTGCAAGCAAAATTGGGAAGAACGCAAGCGTTCAGATTAACTCAAAACCTAAAGAAGAAACAATGACAATATAGGAGGAAGGCCCGATGAATACGCTCCGAATTAAACAAAATATTTTAGTAAAAGTAATTGTAACCGAAAAATTTAAAGAGGATTACAAAAAAGAATTAAATAAACAGATAGAAGCAGCTGAAAGCAAAGCAAAGGATTTAAAATCGTCTCTTGCAAAACTTGTTATAGAGAGTGCAGGTATAAGAAATGCAAGTTACGTAGAATCCTTAAAAACACGTATAGAAGAGGAAAGAATGCTTCAAGAAGCATTGATAGGTGAATTAAAAGGGAAAACCACAGAAATAGATAAACTGGAAATTGATTCCATTTTC
>DBOM01000014.1:0-2468 GCA_002299965.1 Caldiserica bacterium UBA646
TGGTAATGAACATAGGAGAGTTTAAATCTGAAAATTATAAAAAAGTAGAAGAAGACATAAAATATGTTGTAAAAGCTGTAAGTCCCGCCATCGTAAAAGTCATCATAGAAACAGTTTTGCTCACTGCAAAAGAAAAACCAATTGCATGTTCAATAGCAGTAGCAGCAGGAGCTAAATATGTAAAAACATCCACAGGTTTTAGCAAAGGTGGAGCCACGGTTGAAGATGTAAAACTAATGCGCATGACGGTTGGAAAAAATATAGGCGTAAAAGCAGCTGGGGGAATTCATGATTTTGAAACAGCAGTCAAAATGGTCCAGGCGGGTGCTTCCAGAATTGGTGCAAGTAAAAGTGTCGAGATAGTAAGTTAATGGGATACCTCTCAGTTAAAGGTATTACAATATCTTCCTACCCACATAAAGAAAAGGATAGAGCTGTTATACTTTTTTCTGATGAATTAGGGAAAATTAAAGCAAATATGCGCTCCGTGAGGTCCGGTAGTTCCAAAAGATCCGGTCTTTCAGATGAATTTCTCTATGAAAAAATTCTCCTTTACCAGAAAAACAATTGGTTTACCGTAACAGATGTAACCCTCCTAGATGCATTTGTTAAAGCCAAAAGTAATATTGATAACTACAAAGTATTTTCATATATAAGAGAACTCGTTATATTGCTAACACCATTTGAACAACCAGATACTCAAATATTTGATTTAATCTTAGATACTATTAAAATGCTTGAATTAATAGATGCCCCGGATACGATACTGGCTTCTTTTATTTTGCATTTTTTAAAATATATTGGCTTTCCGGTAAAAATGCCTGAGGAAACAAGAGATACCTATTACTTTCTCCCGGAGTCAGAAGGATTTAGTAATTTTAAAGGCGTAACCGTAGATCAAGAAACAGTTAAAGAAATTATTTTTCTCTCCGACACCCCCATAAAAAATATTAATCCAGTAGACAACACAAAAATAATTTTACAATTACTAAACAATTTTATTATATATCATGCGGATTCAAATCATTTTAATAAATTCCTTGAAACAATTGAAAAACTCAGTAATATATAATAAATTTTAACTAGAGGTGATTTATGAATTTTCAAGAAATGATTTTTAAATTAGAAATGTTTTGGAAAAAACAAGGATGTATACTCTTGCTTCCCTTTGACGAACAAATAGGAGCAGGGACACTAAGTCCTTACACATACTTACGAGCGTTAGGAAAAAAACCATGGGCAACTGTGTATTTACAGCCTTCCAGAAGACCTGCAGATGGAAGGTACGGAGAAAATCCCAATCGGTTATATATGCATCATCAAATGCAAGTCATCATGAAACCTCCGCCGAAAGACATCCAGGAAATATACCTCGATAGCCTGAGGTCATTAGGGCTCAAACTTGCTCAGCATGAAATTAAATTTATTGAAGACAACTGGGAAACAGCAGTACTGGGAGCACAGGGCATTGGCTGGGAAGTAAGGCTTGACGGACTAGAAATTACGCAATTTACATATTTCCAGCAGGCAGCCGGCATTGATCTTGATCCGGTCTCAGTAGAAATAACGTATGGTTTAGAACGACTTGCAATGTTTATTCAAAAAAAAGACAGTGTGTTTGATATCCAATGGAATGACGATTATACATACGGCGACTTGAGAAAAGATATGGAGCGTGAAGAATGTGTTTATGCCTTCGAAACAAGCAACCCGGATAAACTCTTCAACCTCTTTAATATATATGAAGAAGAGGGAGTAAACAACCTAAAAAAAGGCATTCTTCACCCTGGATACCAATACCTGTTAAAATGTTCCCACATTTTCAATTTGTTAGATGCAAGAGGCGCCATAAGCATATCCGAGAGGGTGCAAATTATTTCGCGTATACGAAAAATGGCAAATCTTGCCGCAAACATTGTTCTAAGTAAGGAGGAAAATGATGAAGGATTATCTGCTTGAGATATATGTTGAAGAAATCCCTGCACGCTTTCTAAATAATGCAGTAAAAGACCTTAAAGCGATTGCTGAAAGTGAACTAACAAAATATAATTTGCACTACGAAGATATTTCTACCTTCGGCACTCCACGGAGACTTACTCTTTACATTAAAAACCTGGATGAAAACGAACCTGATACAGAAGAAGAAATAAAAGGTCCGCCAGCATCCATTGCAATAGGAAAAGACGGAGAACGTCTCGTGCCGTTTAAAAAGTTTGCACTTTCAGCGGGTGTTCCTGAAAAAGACATTTATATAAAAGAAACTTCAAAAGGTAACTATTTATTCGCCAGAAAAATAGTCAAAGGAAGGAAAACAGAGGACATCCTGAAAATATTTTCCCCCTGGTTAATCAAATCTTTAAAATTTCCAAAAGCAATGCATTGGGATAGTAAAAATATTAAATTTGTTAGACCTATTCGTTCTCTTCTTTCGCTATTTGGAGAAGACCTGGTAAAATTTACTTATGCGG